>JAAEUI010000090.1 GCA_024227475.1 Paracoccaceae bacterium
CGGCGAGAACCATTGACACCTTGTGGAAAGGGGTCGGCGAAATCCTCGAACTGTTCTCAAAACACGAATGCGCAAACTTCTTCGCAGCAGCTGGATATGGTCCAAAGTAAACCGGAAATGCTCTAGCGTACTGACATCGGCGGAGAGCGCCCTTGCAAATAGTCAAACCTGCCGAAAAAAACTTTCGCGCCACAGGCACTCTCACCCACACTTCGAGTGCCCACAATCCCCGCAGGTCATGCAGCCTTCGATCATACGCATCCCGAAGGCCCCACAAGACGGGCAACTTGGCCCCCTTGGCCGCTCGCCAATGGCCACAACCTCGGCCTTGGGGTCGCTCTTCAGATGCTGCCCCTCGCCTTCTATAAAGCCGATCCGGATCAGATGTTCCTCGATCACGCCGCCAATCGCGGCCAGAATCGACGGGATGTATTTCCCCTGCACCCAGGCCCCGCCGCGCGGATCAAACACCGCGCCCAGTTCCTCGACCACAAAGCTCACATCGCCACCGCGCCGGAACACCGCCGAGATCATCCGGGTCAGCGCCAGCGTCCAGGCATAATGCTCCATGTTTTTGGAGTTGATGAACACCTCAAAGGGCCGCCGCTTGCCGTTCTGAATGACATCATTGATGGTGATATAGATTGCGTGCTCGCTCTCGGGCCATTTGATCTTATAGGTCTGCCCGTCCAGTGCCTCAGGCCGGTCCAGCGGCCGGGCGATATAGACAACATCCGCGCCCGTGTCGATTTCCGGCGCTTTTTCCTCGGCTTCAGAGACACTCAGCACCGATCCGGTCACATCATTGGGGCGATAGGTTGTACAGCCTTTACAGCCCTGATCCCAGGCCGCCATATAGACCTCCTTGAAATCCTCGAAACTGATATCTTCCGGGCAATTGATGGTCTTGGAAATCGAAGAGTCGATCCATTTCTGAGCTGCTGCCTGCATCCGCACATGATCGAGCGGTGCCAGTGTTTGGGCGTTCACGAAATGCTCTGGAAGTTCTCTTTCGCCAAATTTCTCGCGCCACATCTGCACCGCGTAGTCCACCACCTCTTCTTCACTCCGCGATCCGTCATTCTGCAGCACTTTGCGGGTATAGGAATAAGCAAACACCGGCTCGATCCCGCTTGAGACATTTCCCGCATAAAGGCTGATGGTCCCGGTCGGCGCGATTGATGTCAGCAGCGCGTTGCGGATACCATGCTCAGCCACCAGTTCGCGCACATCCTCGTCCATCTCCAGCATGGTCTCGCTGTCCAAAAACTGCTTCTTGTCAAACAGGGGAAAAGCGCCCTTCTCCTCTGCCAGATACGCCGAAGCTTTGTACGCCGCCCGGGCGATCCTCTTCATCCAGCGTTCCGACCGCGCCGCCGCTTCGGGCGAGCCATAACGCTCCCCGACCATCAAAAGCGCATCCGCCAACCCGGTCACCCCCAACCCTATCCTCCGCTTGGCCAGCGCCTCGACCTTCTGCTCGTTCAATGGAAAACGCGACACCTCCACCACATTGTCCATCATCCGCACCGCAGTCGCCACCAGATCATCCAATGCTGCCTCATCCAGCCCGGCCTCAGTCCCGAACGGATCGCGCACCAGCTTGGCAAGGTTAATCGACCCCAGCAAACACGCGCCATAAGGTGGCAGAGGTTGCTCGCCGCAGGGATTGGTCGCGGCAATCGTCTCACAATAATGCAGGTTGTTCTTCTGGTTGATCCGGTCGATGAAAATCACCCCGGGCTCAGCGTATTCAAACGTGCCGCGCATGATTTTGTTCCACAGATCCCGCGCCTGCACGGTGTGATAGACCTTGCCTTCAAATTTCAGATCCCAGGTCTTGTCCGCCTTCACCGCTTCCATGAACGGATCTGTCACCAGCACCGACAGGTTGAACATCCGCAAACGCGCGGCATCCTGTTTGGCGGTGATGAAATCCTCGATGTCGGGGTGATCGCAGCGCATGGTGGCCATCATCGCCCCGCGCCGAGACCCCGCTGACATGATGGTGCGGCACATCGAATCCCAGACATCCATGAAGCTGAGCGGCCCCGAGGCATCCGCCCCAACCCCTTTCACGCTTGCGCCCTTGGGCCGGATTGTGGAAAAATCATAACCGATGCCGCCGCCCTGCTGCATGGTCAGCGCAGCCTCTTTCAGCATTTCAAAAATACCGCCAAGGCTGTCAGGCACCGTGCCCATAACAAAACAGTTGAACAGCGTTACCGAGCGCCCGGTCCCCGCTCCGGCCAGAATCCGCCCTGCCGGCAGAAACCGGAATCCTTCAAGCGCGTCATAGAATTTCGCCTCCCACAGCTCCGGCGTGTTCTCCGCTTCCGAAAGCGCGCGCGCCACCCGCCGCCAGCTGTCCTCTACGGTTTCATCCACCGGCCTGCCGCCGGGCTCCTTGAACCGGTATTTCATATCCCAGATTTGCTCGGCAATCGGCGCGGTGAAGGTGCTCATTACGGGTCGGCTCTCACGGTGGTGGTGTCAGGGGCATCAGGGTAAACTGTTGTTAAACGATTCCCAACCCTTGAATTCCCCAACGTGTTTGTTAGGCTGAAGGGGTTGCCAACCTACCACATATAGCGTCTCGATGCCAATAAGCCACATCCACTTGATTAAACTCTGCGTCGGAGCCGACAGCTTTGAGGACCAGCAGGGCTGGATCAGGCAACGCGTCGCACAGGCCGCTGCGAAAGGCCGCGCCGCAGAAACCCGGCACGTCACCCGCATGTGGCCCAAACGCGCCGACGAATTGCTCAAGGGCGGTTCGCTCTACTGGGTGATCAAAGGTCAGATCCAGGCCCGCCAGCGCATCCTGCGCTTTGACGAGGTGATCGGGGACGACGGCATCCGCCGCTGCGCCATCGTGATGGAGCCCGAGCTGATCCGCACCAACACAGCCACCCGCCGCCCGTTCCAGGGCTGGCGATATCTGGAAGCTGCCGACGCCCCCGCCGACCTGCCGCGACAACGCGTCAGCGACGACAAGCTACCGCTTGATCTGGAACTGGCGCTAAGTGACATCGGACTGCGATGAAGTAACAAATGCCAGCAAAACAAAGTCTTTAAAAGACTTCGCCCCGTTTTCTTTTCAAGAAAACGGAATGCCGTAAGGGGTGCAGTCATGGCGAACCATTTTGCAGCGGTCTTGTCAAAAGTCGATGGTGCGCGATGACGGCACCCCCTACACCACCGCGTGGTTGTCAATCAGCCTTGCCCCGCCCAGCCGCGCCGCGCCAAATACCCGGCTCCGGCAACCCGGACTGCCGGTCACCAATTCCAGCCCGTCAGCGGTGCGGCACTCCACATAATCCACTTTCAGAAACCCAGCAGCCAATATCTCTGCCGCCGCCTTCTCGCAAGCCGCTGCCGCAGCACCTCCCGCTGCTATCTCCGCCGCAGCCGCCCGCAAATGCACATTGAACCGCCGCGCCACCTGAAGTTCCGCATCAGACAGGTAGGAATTGCGCGACGACAGCGCCAGACCGAAATCATCGCGCACAATCGGGACGCCGACAACCTCGGTCGCAATATCCAGATCACGTGTCAGCCGCCGCACCACGGCCAGCTGCTGCCAGTCCTTCTCGCCGAACATAGCGAAATCCGCCCCCGCCTGAATGAGCAGCTTGGTGACGATCTGAGTCACCCCGTCAAAATGCCCCGGACGGCTGGCCCCGCACAGTGGTTCGGTCAGCCCGTCCACTGTTACCCGCGTTGCAAACCCCTCAGGGTACATTTCCGACAACAGCGGCACAAAGGCCGCATGGCCGCCCTCACCTTTTATCAGCGCCAGATCGCTTGTCTCATCGCGGGGATAGCTCTCCAAGTCCTCACCGGCGCCAAACTGGGTCGGGTTTACAAATATCGTGGTGATCACCCGATCCGCCGTCACCAGCCCGGCCCGAATCAGCGCCAGATGCCCCTGATGTAGATGGCCCATGGTCGGCACCAGTGCGATTTTCTTGTCCGCCGCGTGCCAGTCGGCCACTTGCGCCCGCATCTCCGCCACGGTTCTGAACACCGGAATGGTCATCTCAACGCTCCATCGATATCCCACCCGGTTTTCTGCGACAAAGATGCCAGCCCGGCCAATGCCCCTGTGTCCCATTCTGCAACCCGGCTGGCAAAAACCGTCGCCTGCGAGCGCAACACCAGCCCGTCCGCCAGTATCCGCAGCCCGTTCGCCTGCAGTGTAGCGCCGCTTGAGGTGATATCGGCAATCGCTTCCGCCGTCAGGTTCTTCACCACCCCCTCGGTCGCTCCCTGACTGTCAACCAACTGGTAATCGGCAACGCCCTGATCTGACAGGAACCGGCGTACCAGACCGTGATATTTGGTGGCAATCCGCAGCCGGAACCCGTGCTCGCTGCGGAACTGTGCCGCAACGGCATCAAGGTCGTCAATTGTGACAACATCGACCCATCCAGCCGGCACCGCGACAATCAGATTGGCATGGCCAAAGCCAAGCGGCTCGACCTCCAAAACCACATTCTGCCAGCCAGCAATTTTCTCCTGCACCAGATCAGTGCCGGTCACACCCAGATGGATCCGCCCTGCGGCCAGCTCCTTGGGGATTTCCCCGGCGGACAGCAGGACCAGTTCAATACCCTCAACCCCTATCACCTTGCCGGAATACTGTCGGTCAGAACCCGTGCGCTGCACCGCAATCTTGCGCTCACCAAACCAGTCAACGGTCTGCTCCTGCAACCGGCCTTTGGAGGGAATTCCAAGCTTCAGCATGCTCACACTACGCCCGCCACGGACAACAGCGCTTCGGGGCGGATCACGCCACCCACCGCTGCAATGCTGCGCCCGTGCCCCAATACACGGGTCAGTGCGTCGTAACGCCCACCGCTGGCCACCACCGGCAGGTCCGGGCGGTTTTCAGCAAAAAAGCCAAAGACAAAGCCATCGTAGTATTCCAGTGTCGTACGCCCAAAATTGACCTCAAACGGCAGTGCCGCCGCATCAACGCCTTTGGCCCCTAATGCGGCGTTTCGGGTCTCCATTCGCGACACACTCTCTCCCAACGCGGGAAATACCTCCGCTAGTTCGCGCAACCGCTTGAGCACCTCGCCGCCGGTTCCTTTGAGGTCCAGAACCGTTTCCAGCATCTCAACTTCTTCACCGGTAATCGGTGGCGCCTTGGCGTCTTCCTGCAGCACTTTAATCCGGTCTAGAATTTCCGCCTCAGAGCGCAGCCCCTGCACAGGTCCCGCCTCTTCCAGCACCACTTCAACACCCTTCACTGCAATCTGCACCATCAGATCAGCCCGATGCTCCAAAGGTTCGGACAGGCCGCCAAACCGCTCCAACAGCCGGATAAACCGCCCGGGTCGCCAGACGTGGCGGCGCAGTGCCGCCTTGCGCCGGTCAGTTGTATTGAGTGCTGAAATCGCGGCCAGCAGTATTCCGATGTCCCCGGTTGCTACCCTTAGGTCATGATCCTTCAGCGTATCGGCAAACAGTGCGAACACTTCCGCATCAGCTTCGCCCGGGTTTTCCCGGTCAAACAGCTCATAGCCGACCTGAATATATTCCGATCCGCCGGCAGAGGCCCGCGCGCCCTTGCGCCAGACCGGTCCGTTGTAAGTATACCGTGCCGGTTCCGCGCCTTCGGCCATGTGGCGCTGCACGATCGGCACGGTGAAATCCGGGCGCAGCACCTGTTCTCCCATGCCGCTGTCATGGGTGACAAAAGCCCGCGCGCGGATGTCCTCGCCATAAAGGTCGAGCAGAACGTCAGCAGGCAGCAGGCTGTCGGTTTCTACCGGCAGCGCCCCGGCGGCGACAAAGGCGTCGCTCAACCGGTCGGATTCTTCACGGATACGGGCGCGGCGGTCGTTTTTCATCGACCTACGCCTGACCCTCAGCCCGTGCGATCATCGCCCGCACCTGGGCCACCAGATCACCGCGCGCGATTTCCTTTTGCGCCGGTTGCGCCTTCCACTCCTCGGCGGTTTCGATCTCAGCCGCCAGCCGCGCCCCGAGCGCCAGATCCTTGATCTGCACCACGCCGCGTTCTTTCTCGTCACCGCCCTCGATCACCGCCACCGGGCTTTCCCGCTTGTCCGCGTATTTCAACTGGTTGCCAAAATTCTTGGGATTGCCGAGATAGACTTCGGCCCGGATGCCCGCATTGCGCAGTTCCGCCACCATCGCCTGATAATCGCCCATCCGGTCGCGATCCATCACGGTGACAACCACGGGGCCTTTTGACTTAGAGCCAATCCGCCCCTTCTCGCGCAGCGCCGCCAGCAGACGGTCCACGCCGATCGAAACCCCGGTCGCCGGAACTTCCTGCCCGGTGAAGCGTTTCACCAGATCATCGTAGCGGCCGCCCCCGGCCACCGAGCCAAACTGCCGCTTGCGGCCCTTTTCGTCGAGGATTTCGAAGGTGAGTTCAGCCTCGTAGACCGGGCCGGTGTAGTAGCCGAGGCCACGGACGACGGAGGGGTCTATATCTATGCGATCCGCACCATAGCCCTGCGCCGCCATCAATTCCGAAATGGTCTCCAGCTCGTTGACACCCTGGGTACCGATGTCAGACCCCTGTACCAATTCCATCAACCGGGAACAGGTCGCGGCACCGTCACATCGTTTGGCCTCCATAAAGCCCATCACGACATCGGCCTGACCGTCAGACAGCCCGGCACCATCAGTATAATCGCCGCTGTCATCCTTGCGCCCTTTGCCAAGCAGGGACCGCACCCCGTCGGGGCCCAGCCGATCCAGCTTATCTATCGCCCGCAAAACGATGCCGCGTTCCGCAGCGAACATCTCCGGGTCATCCGGGTTCAGCACGCCAGCGACCTGCATAACCCCGTTCAGCACCTTGCGGTTATTCACCTTCACGACGTAATCCCCGCGCTCAATCCCAACCGCCTCCAGCGTGTCCGCCAGCATCGCGCAAATCTCAGCATCCGCCGCAACCGAGCCGCTGCCCACCGTATCCGCATCGCACTGATAGAACTGGCGGTACCGCCCCGGCCCCGGCTTTTCGTTGCGCCACACCGGCCCCATCGCATAGCGGCGATAGGGCGACGGCAGATCGTTGCGGAATTGCGCATAGACCCGCGCCAGCGGCGCTGTCAGATCGTACCGCAGCGCCATCCAAGCCTCATCCTCATCCTGCCAGGCGAACACGCCGGCATTAGGCCGGTCGACGTCTGGCAGGTATTTCCCAAGCGCCTCAACCGTTTCCACAGCCGAGCTTTCCAGCGGGTCAAACCCGTAGCGATGGTAAACGTCGGTGATCTTGCGCAGCATCGCATTGCGCTCGTCCACTTCTCCGCCAAAATAGTCGCGGAACCCCTTGGGGGGCAGCGCCTTGGGGCGCTGGATTTTGGGTTTTCTGTTCTTAGCCATCGGGCTGTCCGTTCACGGCATTGAGTTTGGACCGCCTCTTAGCGGGTATCCGGGGCCACCTCAACAGTCTGGAACAGCAGTGCTGGTTTAAAACTCACTCGCAATCGTGTCGTAGTCCGTATTGGCACTGAATTCGATGGCAACCACTTGCTCGCCCAGATCATGGATCAGGATCGAAACCCAAAGGTATTTGGTACCGTTCCAATAGGCCAGCAGCTCGCGGCTCAGCCCCGCCTCATAAACGTCCCGGCGGATCAGTGCCTTGTTGGGCAGGCCCTTGGGGAACAGCTGGTTGAACTTAGCCTGCACATCCAGCGCCTGCCCTTTGCTGGTGACGCCAGCGTCAAATTTCAGCAAAGCGGTGGTGATATCCGCTTTGACCATGGCATCGTCCATCGCCGAACGCATTTCGTCATAGCTGGAAAACACCCCTACCAGGGTTTGCGCCTGCAACGGCAAGGCAGTGCTAAGAACGAACAGAAGAGGCAGAAGACGGCGCAGTAACATGATTAGTGTCCCTTTGGATATTGAATTTGCTCCGATAATAGACCGGGAACCCTGATTACTCCAAGACCTGACTTACCCCCATCTTGTGCCCGGGCGGTCTGCGCACTAATGTCGGCGGCTACAAAACCACCAGGCATCAAGCTAATGACCAACCCTGACACCATCACCGAACTGGAAACCCAACTGGCCCACACCACGCGCCAGGCCGAAGAGCTGAGCGATGTGGTTGCCGATCAGGCCAAACGTATTGAACTGCTGGAACGCCGGGTTGAGCGCCTGATGGAACGGGCTGCATCGGAAGAAGCCGCCGGGACCGGCGGTGTGGTACTGGGAGATCAGAAACCACCCCATTGGTAAAGCGCAGTGTTCCGCATGCAGAACATTTGTTACTTGTTAATAATGAGTTAACATATGGATTCAAGGTAAGAACACCAAAGGCCGGAGGCCAATAATGTATGAAATCCTGAAGGCTATTCACTTTCTGAGTTTTTCCATCGGCATCGGCGGCGGTGTCGCCAATGCCCTTCTCGGCGCGAAACTGGCACAGGCGGAACCTGAAACGGCGGTAAAATTCGCCCCGGTCGCGCGGCTGGTCGGGCGGCTGAGCTTTCTCGGGCTGATCCTGTTGTGGCTTACGGGCGGCGCCATGCTGTCGCTTGCCTACGACGGCTGGACCGGGCTGCCGGTGATGTTCTGGATCAAAATCGGTTGTGTTGTTGTGCTGACAGTTGCCGCCACCCTTGCGCAACTGATGGTCCTGGGTGCACAGGTCAGGAAACGGCCACCAAACCCGGCGCGCATGGCGAAACTGGGGATGGTGATAACCGGGTCAGCGGTGCTGGCGGTGGTGTTTGCGGTGCTGGCGTTTCGGTGAGGGGAGTTTGTGATTAGGTTACCCGGACAGTTTCCGGGACGCGGCTCACCCTAAAACTCCTCCACCACCTGCACCCCCGGCACATGTTTGATCGCGCCCTTGATCTGCGGGTTCAGCGTGTACTCCTGCTTCAGCGCCACCTCGACCTCTCCGGGCAAATCCGGATGGCTCAACACCAGATGCACCGGTCCGCGTCCGCGCTTGCCAGCCCCCTTTGTTGCGTCTTCCAGTCGGGTGGCCACCGACTCTATCGCCGCCTCGTCATTCACAAACACCCGCAAGCCCATGGCCGCCGCATCCATCACCGCCGCGTCCACCGGCTGCGCGCCCCGCGCCAGAAGTTTCAACTGATCCGCTTCCAGATTGGCCTCGACCGTCAGCACCACATTCTGCCCCGCAACCAGCAGATCGCGGCATTGCTCAAGCGTGTCGGAAAATACCGTTACCTCAAAAAGCCCGGTCGGATCAGATAGTTGCACAAAGGCAAAGCGGTTACCCCGGGCTGATTTGCGCTCCTGTTTGCCAGACACCGATCCAGCAATCTTGGCCACCACCGGCCCACTCTTGGCCTTCTGCTCCAGTTCCGAAAGGGTCAGGATATTCTTGCGTTTCAGCGGACCGAGGTAATCGTCAAGCGGATGACCCGACAAATAGAACCCAACCGCCTGATGCTCTTCAGCCAGCCGTTCGGTCGGCAGCCAGTCTTCGGGCATCGGCAGGCGTGGTGCGGGCAGGTCTTCGCCGCTGTCACCAAACAAACCGCCTTGAGCCGAGTTCCTCTGGTCATGAGTGGCAGCGGAATAGGCCACCAACGCATCCACACTTTCCAGACACTTGCGCCGGTTGCCGTCCAGTTGATCGAACCCGCCGGAGCGGGCCAGCATTTCCATAGGCCGCTTGCCGATGCGCCGCAAATCCACCCGGCGGGCAAAGTCAAACAGATCCTTGAAAACACCGCCCTCTTGGCGCGCCGCAGTGATCAGCTTCATCGCCTCCGCGCCAACGTTCTTCAGCGCCCCAAGCGCGTAATGCACCTTGCCATCTGCCACGCTGAACGTCGCCTCAGACCGGTTCACGCAAGGCGGCACCACTTCAATGCCCAGCCCGCGCTCGGTCTCTTCGATGAACACGCCAAGCTTGTCGGTCAGATGGATATCGCAGTTCATCACCGCGGCCATGAATTCCACCGGGTAATTGGCTTTCAGCCAGCCGGTCTGATAGCTGACCACAGCATAGGCGGCGGCGTGGGATTTGTTAAACCCGTAGTTGGCGAATTTATCGAGCAGGTTCCAGACCTCGATCGCCTTTTTCTTTCCAACGCCGTTTTCAGCCGCTCCGGCCAGAAACTTGGGCCGTTCCGCGTCCATCTCTGCCTGGATTTTTTTGCCCATGGCACGGCGCAGCAAATCCGCGCCGCCCAGCGAATAGCCGGCCATTTCCTGGGCAATCTGCATCACCTGTTCCTGATAGACGATAATGCCTTGGGTCTCATCAAGGATATGGTCGATGGAGGGGTGCATCTCTTCACGCTCAGCGCGCCCGTTCTTCACATCACAATACTGCGGGATGTTTTCCATCGGACCGGGGCGATAAAGCGCCACCAGCGCCACGATATCTTCGATGCAGGTGGGTTTCATGCGTCTCAGCGCATCCATCATGCCCGAGCTTTCCACCTGGAACACGGCGACGGTTTTGGCGGAGGCGTAGAGGTCGTATGTCGCCTGATCATCGAGCGGGATCGCCCCGATATCAATCTCCACCCCGCGCTGCTTCAGCAGATCAAGCGCATTCTGAATCACGGTGAGCGTTTTCAGCCCCAGAAAATCGAATTTCACCAGCCCGGCGGCTTCCACCCATTTCATGTTGAACTGGGTCGCTGGCATATCCGAACGCGGGTCCTGATAAAGCGGAACGAGTTCATCCAGCGGCCGGTCGCCAATCACCACCCCGGCGGCGTGGGTCGAGGCATTGCGCAGCAGCCCCTCAACCTGCTGCGCATAGGTCAGCATCCGCTGCACAACTTCCTCTGACTTCGCTTCTTCGCGCAATCGTGGCTCGTCGGCCAGCGCCTTTTCGATACTAACCGGCTTCACACCTTCCACCGGGATCAGCTTGGACAGCCGGTCAACCTGGCCATAGGGCATTTGCAGCACCCGCCCGACATCGCGCACCGCAGCCTTGGACAACAGCGCACCAAATGTGATGATCTGCGCCACTTTCTCGCGCCCGTATTTCTCCTGCACGTAGGTGATCACTTCTTCCCGGCGGTCCATGCAGAAGTCGATATCAAAGTCAGGCATCGACACCCGCTCAGGATTGAGAAACCGTTCAAACAACAACGAATAGCGTAGCGGGTCGAGGTCGGTGATGGTCAGCGAATAAGCCACCAGAGACCCCGCGCCGGACCCCCGGCCCGGCCCGACAGGAATATCCTGCTCTTTGGCCCATTTGATGAAATCAGCAACGATCAGAAAATAGCCGGGAAAACCCATGCCCTCGATAATATCAAGCTCGAAATCGAGCCGATTCTGATACTCCTCAACCGGTGCAGCATGAGGAATGACCGCCAATCGCTCCTGCAAACCCGCATTCGCCTCACGGCGCAATTCGTCAATCTCATCGTCAGCGAACTTCGGCAGAATGGGGTCGCGCTTATACGCCTTGAAGGCACAGCGTTGAGCTATTTCCACCGTGTTTTCAATCGCTTCCGGCAGATCGGCGAATAATTCCGCCATTTCGTCCTGCGATTTGAAATAATGCTCCTCGGTCAATCGCCTGCGCGGTTCCTGCTGATCGACATAAGCCCCATCGGCAATGCAGATCAGCGCATCATGGGCGGCGTACATTTCGCGTTTCGGGAAATAGACGTCATTGGTAGCCACCAGCGGCAGGTCCATTTCGTAAGCCAGATCGACGAAGCCGGGCTCGCTCTCCGCCTCTTCAGCTGTCCGGCTCCCTTCCGGGCCGGGATGGCGCTGCACTTCGATATAGAGCCGGTTGTCAAACAGGCCCGACAAATGCTCCACCAAACCTCTGGCGCCTGCCATCTGCCCGTCACGGATCAACTGCCCAACCGGCCCGAGCGCGCCGCCTGTCAAACAGATCAGCCCATCCGAATGCGCCGCCAGTTCCTCCAGCGTGATGTGAGGCAGCGCCTCACCACTGTCCAGAAACGCGCAGGAGTTCAGCTTCATCAAGTTGAGATACCCAGGCTCATTCTGCGCCAGCAGAACAATCGGCCGTGGGTCCGGCACCCGTTCACCAACCTGCGTTGCACCGACATAGGCCAGATCAAACTGGCATCCCAGGATCGGCTGGACCCCGGCCTTGGCAGCAGTTTCAGAAAATTCCAGCGCCGCAAACAGATTGCCCGAATCCGTGATCGCTACCCCAGGCATTCCCTCCGCCCGGCACATATCCGGCAGTTTCTTGACCTGAATCGCACCCTCCAGCAGAGAATAGGCGGAATGCAGGCGCAGGTGGATGAATCGGGGGCTGCTGCTCATGGCCAGACCCTATCGCAGCTTGCCATCGGGTGAAACCCGTTGCACTATGTCCAGCGGGCAAAAACGATCAATCCGGGCCAGAAGTACCATTCCATGACGTGTCTATTCACCAAAGTCTTCGGCGAACGTAACACCGGGGCTACCTACCTCGAAAAACTGGTCAGCAAGAACTTTGCAACCGACTTGTTGCGCGGGGACTTCGGTGTCGACAAACGGGTGCTGCGACTGGTGCTGCAACAGCACAAGCCAAAACTGCGCCCTGCGGAAAACAACCGCCTGCGCGACAAATACCACGAGCGTATCCTTTATTCCGACTTCGGGCTGAAACACGCCGCACCTCCCATCGACGTGATCCGCGCCGCGCCGCATAGTGAAAACACGCTTTTCCTGCTGATCACCAAACACCCGGTGTTTTTTCTTTCCTCGCTGCACAACCGCCCGGAAAACCCGCTGTGGAATCACAATGACCTGGAATTTGACAAATTCATTACCACCGAATGGCCAATATCAGAGCGTGACAATGTCGGTGATAAACCCCTCGACAGCCCGATTGAGCTCTGGAACCAGAAAATGCGCGATTATGTACGGCTGATGTCGGCGGCGGATAACGTTCTGCACATCCGCTACGAGGACCTGCTGTCAGACTTTGAAACACAGCTTGATCGTATCGCCGATTATGTACCGAAGATCACGGCTGGTTACGGCATGATCCGCCGCTCGATCAAAGCCTCTGACAACCTGCGGTTTGAGGATTACGTGCGGCGCTACAAATACCACAAAATCAAAACCGACCATAAGAAACGCGATCTGGAATTTATCTATCGCAAAACCGATGACGAGGTAATGAATGCGCTTGGTTACCGCAAAGTGCTTTGAAAATAGGAGGAGCCTTAGCGGATCATCTTCCGCCAAATCGCTGTTAAACCTCATATAACACACTGTAATTAAAACATATTTACTCTGAACTTAGAACAAGGATTATCTACAGATAGTTGAAAGTAATTACAGACTCCGGCGATAGTTTCTTCTTGTAAACGCACCCCCACCTTGCTTTCATAGCCCCAAGAGATGGTCCACCCTGACTTTCGCTGCCACGCCAGTTAAGCAAATGGGCCACACCGGGGAAGACACGAAGCAAACATATTGGACGCTTGGCAAAGGGATCACCATGATCACCGGTTTTGACATTGAAGGTTTGAAGGATGCGACAACCGCGCAGGGTGCGGTTGTACGCGTACTTGTTGCTCGTCACTCCGGGTCTTCTCCGCGCGAAACCGGCACATCAATGCTGGTCTGGCAGGGTGGAGCCTCCGGCACGATTGGTGGCGGGGCGCTTGAGTTTGAGGCGATTACAACGGCCCGGTCCATGCTGGTTTCAGGAAAACGGGCCAAGGTTCTGAAAATGCCGCTCGGCCCGGCGCTCGGCCAATGTTGCGGCGGTTCCGTAACGCTGGTTCTTGAACTTTATTCAGCGACCAGTTTGCCGACCATACATCAAGAAATCTTCGCCAGACCCGTCACGCAAGACCTACCTTGTGAGCGGCCCCTTGCCGTCATCCGCGCCATTGCCAACATGCGCAATCAACGGGAGCCGCAAAACACGGTCCTGACCGGTGACTGGCTGATCGAGGCGATGGTTTCCCCGGACCAACCGCTCTGGCTTTATGGTGCCGGGCATGTGGGGCGCGCAATTGTTGAGGTGCTGGCCGATCTGCCATTTGAAATCACCTGGGTAGACACTGCCCCTGATCGCTTCCCTGACCGTATCCCAAACCACGCCACACCGCTGGTTGCTCAAAACCCGGCTCAGGTTGTCCGCCACGCCCCGGCAAATGCCCATCATCTGGTGCTGACCTATTCCCACGCACTCGACCTTGATATCTGCCACGCGGTTTTAGCGCATGATCACACCACGCTTGGCCTGATCGGCTCTGCCACCAAACGCACCCGCTTTACCAAACGACTGCGCAGCCTGGGCCATCCCGACGCCAGCATCGCAAAAATGATCTGTCCGATTGGACAACGTGCTTTAGGCAAAACCCCAAAAGCCATCGCTATCGGCATCGCCTCAGAACTCCTGCAGTTTGAAGCCGAAAAAACCCAAGGAAAGGAAGCCCGCAAGTGACTGCCCTTTTGAGCCTTTCGGGGCTAACCAAACAATACCCAGGCGTGCTGGCCAATGATCACGTCAGTTTCGAGATCGGCAAGGGCGAAGTCCATGCTCTGCTCGGCGAAAACGGGGCCGGCAAATCAACGCTGGTAAAAATGATATACGGTCTGGTGCGTCCTGACGAAGGCGAAATGAAACTGGGCGGCGAAGATTACGCGCCCACTGAACCGCGCCTTGCCCGCCGGTCCGGCGTGGCCATGGTGTTCCAGCATTTCTCGCTGTTCGAAGCCCTGACAGTGGCTGAAAACATCGCGCTTGGGATGGAAAACCCACCGGAAAAGAAGGAGCTGTCGGAACGGATTTCGACGGTATCCGCCAACTACGGTCTGACGCTCGACCCGGATCGCCTGATTGGCGATTTGTCGGTCGGTGAGCGCCAGCGCGTGGAGATCGTACGCTGCCTGTTGCAGGACCCGCGCCTCTTGATCATGGACGAACCAACCTCGGTTTTGACGCCACAAGAGGTCGAAGTTCTGTTCGAAACCCTGAACAAGCTGAAATCCGAAGGCACCTCGATCCTTTACATCAGCCACAAGCTGGAAGAAATCAAAACGCTCTGCGACCACGCCACCATCCTGCGTCACGGCAAGGTTGTGGGCACCTGCACGCCAGCGGAGGAAAGCGCCAAATCCATGGCGGAAATGATGGTTGGCAGCGAGTTGAAAGAACCCAAGGCCCGTGATTTCCAGCCCGGTGCGGTTCTTCTGGACGTACAGGGCCTGAGCCTACCGTCAAAGGATCCGTTTGGCACCTCGTTACGCAACATTTCGTTCACTTTGCGTGAAGGCGAAGTGCTGGGCATTGCCGGGGTTGCCGGCAATGGTCAGGATGAGCTTATGCTGGCCTTATCTGGCGAGGAACGCGTGCAGCGAGAAGCGATTGTTCTCAAAGGCAATCCCATCGGTCACGTCGGCCCATCCGCCCGCCGCAAAGTGGGATTGCTGGCGGCGCCGGAAGAACGGCTCGGCCATGCAGCCGCGCCTGATATGTCCCTGACAGAAAACGCTCTTTTAACCGGACTGTTGCGCCAGCAACTGGCGAACAAAGGTTTCATCAAATGGAAAGAAACCGAGGATTTTGCCAAAGCGATTGTTGAGGCCTTTGATGTGCGCACCGCCGGTGTCGATCACGCGGCCAAGTCACTATCGGGTGGCAACCTGCAGAAGTTTGTTGTGGGCCGCGAAATCCTGCAACGCCCGCTTGTGCTGGTAATCAACCAGCCGACCTGGGGTGTTGACGCTGCCGCAGCCGCATCAATCCGCGAGGCCATCACTGATCTTGCCGCCAAAGGCAAAGCCGTGCTGGTGATCAGCCAGGATCTTGATGAGCTGATGGAAGTATCCGACACCTTTGCCGTTCTGGCAGAGGGCCGCATGTCAAAGCCGCGTTCGGCTAAAGGCATCACAATTGAACAAATCGGCCTGATGATGGGCGGAACGGAGGTGCCCGATGCTGCGGCTTGAACGAAGAATCGAACCGTCGCGCAAGATGGTCTCGATAACACCGCTGCTGGCGGTAGTGCTGACCATGCTGGCTGGCGGGCTGTTATTTGCCCTTCTCGGCAAGAACCCGGTCGAGGCGATCCGCATTATTTTCTGGGATCCGCTGTTCGGGCAAACGGCGTTCTACACGCGCCCGCAGCTGCTGGTCAAAGCCGCGCCGCTGATCCTGATTGCGCTTGGCCTTTCTTTTGGCTTTCGTGCCAACATTTTTAACATCGGGGCTGAGGGGCAATACATCATGGGTGCGATCTTTGGCGGTGGTGTTGGCCTGGCCTTCTACCCGTCTGAGAGCATTTTTATTTTCCCGCTGATGATTCTGTGCGGGGCGCTTGGTGGCATTCTCTGGGCTATGATCCCGGCGATCCTGAAAACCCGCTTCAATACCAATGAAATTCTGGTGTCTCTGATGCTGGTTTATGTGGCTGAAAACCTGCTTGCCGCCATGTCACTCGGCCTGTTGCGCAACCCAGAAGGCCGCGGTTTTCCCGGCTCGCGTAACTTTCAGGAATGGGACAGCGTGTTCAACGCCGAAATCTGGACCGGAACCGGGGCGCACTACGGTGTTCTGACCGCTTTTGCTGCCGTGGTCCTGTGCTACGTTGTCCTCACCCGCCACTTGTTCGGGTTTCACATTCAGGTCTCCGGGCAATCAGCCCGCGCCGCCAAATTCGCCGGCGTCAGCCCGAACTGGCTGGTGGTTGCCTGTCTGGGCATTGCCGGTGGCTTTGCCGGACTTGCGGGCGTCTTTGAACTCACCGGTCCAGCCGGTCAGATCAGCATCGACTTCAACGTCGGCTATGGCTTTACCGCAATCATCGTCGCTTTCCTCGGCCGCCTGCATCCGGTCGGCATCATGCTGGCAGGTCTGCTGATGGCACTGACTTATATCGGCGGCGAACTGGCACAGTTCCAGCTCGGCGTGCCGGCAGCCTCGATCCAGGTCTTCCAGGGCATGCTGCTGTTTTTCCTGCTGGCCGTGGATATCCTCGTCAACTTCAAAATTCGCCTTAAAACCCGGGAGACAGCGTAATGGATTTCTCTGCACTCAACCCTGTCGCCCTGATGGTCACTCTGATGGTTGCAGCGACACCAATCATGCTCGCAGCCCTTGGCGAACTCGTGGTCGAAAAATCCGGGGTGCTGAACCTCGGGGTCGAAGGCATGATGATCTTCGGGGCTATCTGCGGCTTTGCCGTATCGGTGGATACCGGTTCAGTCTGGCTCGGCATTATTGCCGCCATGATAGGCGGTACCCTCCTGTCGCTGACTTTCGGCTTCCTGACCCAGTATCTTTTGTCGAACCAGGTTGCTTCGGGCCTTGCCCTAACGCTGTTTGGCCTTGGTCTGGCAGCACTTGTCGGGCAATCCTATACTGGCATCAAACCGCCATCGTTCCCAAAACTGGACATTCCCTTCATCTCGGACCTTCCGGTGATCGGGCCGATTCTGTTTAGCCACGATTTCATCGTCTACTTTTCGTTCATCATTCTGGGCGGGGTCTGGTATTTTCTCAACTATACCCGCGGCGGCCTGATCCTGCGCGCAGTAGGTGAAAGCCACGATGCGGCCCACGCACTTGGCTACAAAGTTGTCCGTGTGCGCCTGATGGCAATTGCCTTTGGTGGTGCCTGTGCCGGACTGGGCGGCGCTTACGTCAGCCTGATACGGGTGCCGCAATGGACCGAGGGCATGACCGCAGGCGCGGGCTGGATCGCCCTTGCCATCGTTGTGTTTGCCTCCTGGAAACCCTTGCGCGTTCTGCTGGGCGCCTGGTTGTTCGGCGGCATCACCATTCTGCAGCTCAATCTGCAGGCCCTCGGGGTAGAGATCGACGTCGCCTACCTGTCGATGGCACCCTATCTTGTGACCATAATCGTTCTGGTTATTATGTCGGCTGACAGCAAACGTGCCAGCCTCAATGCACCGGCCTCACTGGGCAAAGCCTTCCATGCCTCGTCCTAGGCCAAACTGATACTAAAAGGGCCGCTCAAGCGGCCCGCCAACAAGGAGAGAGACCCCTATGAAACTAATGAAAACAATACTGGCAGGTGCTGCGCTTGCCGTGGGATTCAGCGGCGCTGCGCTGGCTGACGACCCTGTAAAAGTAGGCTTTGTCTACGTCGGCCCGGTGGGTGACGGCGGCTGGACCTACTACCACGATCTCGGCCGCATCGCGGTTGAAGAAGCTTACGGCGACAAGGTTGAAACCACCTTTGTAGAAAGCGTACCAGAAGGTGCCGACGCCGAGCGCGTGATGACCCAGATGGCCCTGTCAGGCCACAAGCTGATCTTCACCACATCGTTTGGATATATGGACCCGACGATCAACGTGGCCAAGAAGTTTCCGAACGTAAAGTTCGAGCACGCAACGGGCTATAAAACAGCGCCCAACGTGTCGACCTACTCGGCTCGTTTCTACGAAGGCCGCGCGATCACCGGCACCATTGCCGGTCACATGACCAAAACCAACAAAATCGGTTATATCGCCTCCTTCCCGATCCCGGAAGTTATCCGTGGTATCAACTCGTCCTTCCTGCACGCCAAACGCGTGAACCCAGACGTCGAAATGAAGGTGATCTGGGCCTACACATGGTTTGATCCGGGCAAAGAAGCCGACGCAACCTCCGCTCTTCTGGACCAGGGCGTAGACGTTATTCTGGCGCATACCGACTCCACCGCTCCGCTGGCCAAACTGGCCGAGGCAGGCGGCTATGGCTTTGGCCAGGCTGCGGATATGATCCAGTACGCACCCGCACCGCGCTTGTCCTCGATCATCGACGACTGGGCACCGTATTACATCGCCCGTGTCGGCGCAGTAATGGACGGCTCCTGGGAATCAGTTTCGACATGGCACGGTATCCCCGAGGGCATGGTAGCAATCGGAGAATTCAGCGAAGTGATCCCGGAAGACGTGCGCAATCAGGTGCAGGAAATGAAAGATGGCATTGCAGCGGGCACCTACCACCCGTTCACCGGCCCGATCAACAAGCAGGACGGCTCCGCCTGGCTGGCTGACGGCGAAATTGCCGACGACGGCACGCTGGCCGGCATGAACTTCTACATTGAAGGCATCGTAGGCGACATTCCGAACTGATCGGCTTGCAATTTGTGGATAGGGCCCGTCGTCTGGCGGGCCTTTTTCATAACGTTTCTACATTAAGTTGAGACAAGTTGATGTAGAAATCGCCGATTTATGGTGCTGTAACCGTTGAAGTTTCGAGCTTCGTTTGTGATTCAAACAAAACTCGAAACTCTAGTGAGCCGGTTTTCCGAATGAAGAATCCTATGACTTCCGGTTAACCTGCCAGTCTTACCCTTGGTTGGTTACGCCACTTCATGCGCCATTTCTTCAGCAACCTCTTCATTCTCGTCGGTGTCTTCCACTTCATCCTCACCAGTGATGAAAAGCGAATTTGCATAGCTGTACAATGCCCGCACAGTTTGATCCGAATATCCAAAGTCGTTTGAGAGCGAAGTAGCCATATGTGACGTGATCGTTTCCTTTGCGATGTAATCGTTGACGCGGTTGTGCAACTGGCGCCGCGTGAGATCTGTAACAGCGGTGAGGTCCTCAAGTTGCTTTAAAGATGCAGCCACATCTACATCTCTCTCTATGTTGCCAGATTTGTCTTCAAGCTTGTAAACTTCGCGCATCACCGTCGCCATTTTCAGACGCAATTTGTTGTACTCTTTTCGGATCGTATCATTGTCCGACACCATGTATGTCGTAATGTTCCTGCGCAATTCCTTCACGTGTTTCACAGATTCCACAATACCCGCTGCAGCCCCGCGCAGCCTGTACAAATCCTCAGAATACATACTTGGAATGGACGAATGCGACCTCGAAATGAAGTGCACTATTTCGTTGTAGAGAACCTTGATCCTTGTTTCGTAATGTTCTCCCAAATCGATGTCTAATACTTCCCTGTCGGCTTCAATGACAGCCTCCAGATCTTCGGACTCCAAGATCTGGGACTCGCGAAGATTAATACCTTGGGACATAACTTCAAATGCCTTGTGGTAAAGATGTATAGTTTCGTTTTTTACCGCCAGAAGAGCCGTTTCGGGGAACTCAAACGCAGCTTCGTGTAAATAAAGAGGCTTTGTCGTTTCAGCGGTTTCTGCTGGAAGGTAATTAGTCAGAAAGCCCGCAAGACGATGGATAAGCGGCACCATAACGATCACACCCGTAATGTTGAACAGGGTGTGAAATACAGCCAATTTCATTGTGTAATTGTCTTCCGCGATCCCAGTCCAACCTGCAACTGCATCAACTGCGGTCATGAATTGGTAGATGAAAATAATCGCAATAATACCGGTTACCACATTGAAGATGAGATGTGCTCCTGCGAGCCTCTTGCCTTCAACATTTGCGCTTAACGAGCCAATGATCGCGGTGATGGTGGTGCCGATGTTTGCGCCGATGGCCAGTGCCAGGGCATTCTCATAAGTGATTTGACCTGCCGCAAGCGCAGTCAAAATCAACACCAGCGTAGCATGGCTGGATTGCATAACAACGGTTGCCGCCGCACCGATAGCGGCGAACAAGAACAATCCAGGATAGCCAGGAACCGCAAGTGCTGCGAGGTCGAAGCTGTCTTTGAAGGCCTCAAA
>JAAEUI010000091.1 GCA_024227475.1 Paracoccaceae bacterium
CTAAGCCCGGCTTGGTCTTTGCGGCCCTCTGGTTGGCAAACTGGACAAGGCGCGTTGCCGTGTCCGTTGCTCCAATACCCGCCTAGAGAATGCGTGAAAGTTCGCCCGTCCATCATGCAGCCCTCCGAGTGGAGATTTGCGTAACGAAATCTCGGAGAACGCAGCGGGCATGAGTGCCAGAATACTTGCTGCCGTGGGATTCTATTATCGTTTCGATTTCCAGCCCGAAAATATGCTTCAATTTCCAGATGAACGACTCTCGGTCCTTGGGTTTCACCCAAAATGTAACGGCTAGCATTGCCTGTGTGTTCTCGGCCTTTACGCTGCCGATAGCGTTATTTTTGTCAGTCATTTAGTACTGCCCTTGCTTGCTAAGGAACAGCAATTCGGGTACGGTTTAGAGGTTCTCAAATTTGTCAAATAAACCTCGACCCGTGCTGTTTCTAGTGCGGGTATTGGTTTTATGCGGATGATTCTGCCATCCAGCGGTCGCCCTGTTCGATACCTACTCTTGGCATTCCAGTTTTACCGAACCGTGTAAGTTCGCCTGAACCAAAAGCCCGATAAATTGTCGAGCGGGATACGTCATAGCGCTTGCACGCAGCATCGACGGTAATATATTTCTTTCCCGCGTCTGGACCTTCTGTCTCCTGCTGAATTAATGCAGCTTCATTGCTGCCGTTTTGAGCTTGGGTGGTCATGAGCTTGGCTTGGGCAGTCGGCCTTCCTCAATATCGCGGTAGATGGAAGAACGCGAGCGCCCGCCCAACTTCCGCGACGTTTGATTGAAGGTGAGATAGGTCATTGTTGTTTCTCCATAAGTCATCATGGCGCTTATGGTGCTTCAGACTGTCCGAATATGTCGTGAGATTAGTTTCTAATTGTTTTTTCCAACCACATTGGCCTTATTTTTTTCTAAACGTTCGACCAAGTCCCACTGTGAGGCAATTTTAGCGACAGTAGCGTATTCACAAACATGGTAGCCATTTTCTCCAAGCGCTTCGGCAACGGCATCGCAAGCGCTTTCGTGGTTACCGCTAACAGAGCTGTTCCGGTATATTTTTAACCCACATTCCAGGGCTGCGGAGTGAACCGCTCCGACGATAATGTAGTTTCGTGATTTGTACTTTTCCGGGTTTGGTCCCGGCTTTATTGGCCTTTGTATCTCACCCCTGAGCGCTTGGGTGTGAAACACCTTTAGTGCAGGTTCGAAAGGACCGCTATTCGCGCGAATTATGCAAAGCTCAACAACTGCATCGTACTCCGCGCCTGCATGCAGGGCCTTGCCTAGCAACACCTCTAGGTCTTCAGGCTCGAATTGGATTACTTCTTTATTCGGAGCCAATTTACCATACTCCATCAGAACAAGCATCGGCAACAAGGCATCGCCCGCCTTGACCACGAGGTCTTTGCCTTCGAAATGAGAATCCAGAACATCATGAGCTACGCGAACTGCTTTCTTAAAAGGCGTTGTCACTGCGCCAACCTCACAATCTCCCCAATCCTGCCAGAAACATGTTCGGCCCACCTTTCCATCAATATCTTGCGCTGCTCAAGAAAGTCGGTACGCCGGTAGGTCACTACAACCTTGCTGCCTGCCACATGCGCCAAGCAGGTTTCGGCCACTTCTTGGGGTGTGACAGTCGCCTCTGCACACCATGTCCTGAAACTACTGCGAAACCCATGCGGGCGTTCCTTCATGCCCCTGCGCTCCATATATCGAGACATAGTTGCATCTGAGATTACGCCCTTGCGGACGCTGGGGAATAGATAGCCATCGCGCTCAAATTCGCGGGCCGTCTCGATAACCGCAAGTGCTTCATCACTCAGAGGAACCTGAAAATCAGAAGTCTTGCCTCTTGCCCCTTTCATCAACTCCGCTGGCACTGTTAGGATATCGCCTTTGATAAATTCACTGCGGAGAAAACGAACCGGCTTTGAACGCAGCGCTGTTAGGATAAGGAACCGCAACGCAAGGTGTGTTAGCGTATTTTCTTCCAAGCTTGCATAGAATGCGGGAACCTCTCGCCAATCCAGAGCGGGGATATGAGTTACCGTATCACCCTGTGCACCGAGCAGGGCCTTCGCCTTCGCTGTGGCCTGCAGGTCAACATCAATCCCTGCCGCCGCCGCGTGCTCAAAAACAAGGCCAAGCCGGTTAATTGCTTTTCGTGCGGTCTCTGCTTTGGTATGCCAGATAGGGGCTAAGGCTCGCTTTATGTCACGCTGGTCAATATCATCTATGGGCGTTGAACCAAGCATCGGCAGCACATGAAGTCGTAGCGGACTATCCCAGCGGCCAGCCCTGCCATCCTCTACCAGTTGTCGCCTGCGGGCCTCAAAAGCTTCTGCGACCATTTCCTCTAAAGTTGGCGCGGCCCTTAATGTCGCCTTTCTGCGGTTCTTGCGCTCTTTCTGCGGGTTCTTTCCGCTCAACAGAACGTTTCGCCATTCCGCTGCCTGTTTTCGCGCCTCTAATAGTGAAATGCCAGGATACGTGCCAAGGCCCATTTCCGGGCGTCTATCGAGAAAGGTGTACCTGAATACCCATCGTGAAGCGCCACTGGCCCGTTTGTATAACCACAGCCCGCCCCCGTCATTATGCTTACCCGGAGCGGCGTTTCTGGCAAAAACATCTGTCAGCTTGTTGTGTGCGGTCATTTCGAACCCCCAATAAACCCCCACTTATCATGCTATATGGGGGTGCACAGGGATACAACCTGAAACAACTGATTTGCAAAACCCGTTATTTTATTGGCTTATTGATACATCATGGCACATATAGAAACACTAATTCAATGCTTCTCACCGGCACCAAAGGGCCTTTTGCCGGAAAGGTCGTCGGGTTCTGGGCATTCACATCAACAGCACAATCGCAGTATAGTCGAATCTGACTGGCCGCCTGAATTTCTACTTTGTTTTTGCTCGGAGTACTGATGAAGAAGCTGTGTACCGCACTAACTGCATTAGCCTTTCTTGCTCCAGTTCAGTCCCAGGCGGATGAGGTTCTGTCCCGCAAGCAGATTCTGCAGGCGCTGGACGGGAAGATTTTCAATGTTTCGCCGCGTGATACGACGATTTGGACAGCGGTCTGGGTGTTTGACTTTGCCGCAGGAGAATCCCGGGTGCTGGCAAGCCCGCGCGGCCCGGCCGTTCTGGGGCTGGAACTAAAGGGAAATCAGCTTTGCAACAGCAAAGTTCCATCCGGCCCGATGACTCAGGCTGGGTTAAGAGGTTGCTTTGATATCGTCCGCAGAAAGAAGAGCCTTTACTTCAACAAAGGCAAGCGCAAGGTTTTCGTGCTACGCCGCAAGGGCGTTATTCAGTGATTGCACAACCTGCACCGCAGTGACCGGTGTTTTATGACACCGGCACCGCCGACAACTCTGTTCCGATTTCAGTGGCGATTTTGGTCGTGCCATCGCGCGTCATGCCTACGATTACTGTGCCCAGCACAACAATTGTTGCAGAGATCACAATCCAATCGACAGTAACTGCGCCGTTTTCAATGCGGCGCAGCCCCTGTGTGGCGTTTGCCACAAAGGCTGACAGGCGTGCGCGACCAAGTTTCATGTTGGTCAGTTTGGTATTCTCGTCCATTTTTCTACCCTTTTGTTCTAACTAGTTCCTCCGGAGTTCGAAAGTTTACTGCTCTGCCACTCCTTTTAAACACTCAGAAAAAGCGCTTTTCTTGACGCAATTAAGACCAAATTAAGTATATGCCCTAGGTATGATGTAGGTTAAATATTTGTTAATACTTTAAAAACCTTGGCAGGTGAAATCCGAATTACAAACTGTTCAAAAACGCAATCAACGCCCGTCTTTGGGCTGATGACATGGACACTACCTTTCGTTTTGCGGTTTCCGCTTCTCCGCTGTGCCAGAGAATGGCCTCAAGCAGGGATCGCGCGCGGCCATCGTGTAATAACTGGTTGTGACCGCTGACCTGTTGGGTCAGTCCGATTCCCCACAATGGTGGTGTGCGCCACTCGCGCCCGGTTGCAACACCTTCGGGGAAATCGTCCGCTAAACCTTCTCCCATGTCGTGCAGCAACATATCGGTGTAGGGCCAGATCAATCGAGCACTGAGTTCGGGTTGATCTGGCAATTTATGGGTGACGAATTTGGGGTGGTGGCAGGCGGAACATCCCGATTTGTAAAACACTTTCTTTCCGAGCAGAATCGATGCGGCACCTGCGTCTGGCCTGGCAGGGACGCCAAGGTTCCGCGCGTAATGCGTGACGAACCTGAGGCCTTCGGTGGAGATTTCGGTACCGCCGTCAACCGCTGAATTGCCATGCGATGCCGCACGGCATTCGTTCTGCGCTGCGGTGCAATCGCCCCATCCCTGGGGGTGAAGCGGTGTCGAAATTCCAATGTCATTTGCAAATGCAGCGGCGGATTGGGATTTAATCGTTGCGGCGGCGGCTTTATGGCCGAAGCGGCCCAGCATCGGGGCGTTGAATTCCTGTGAAAAAACAACCTGAGGCCGCCCGGAAATGCCGTTGTGATCCGCATCAAGCGGATCAGCGTTTGCCACAATATCCTCAACCGGAATCGCTTCCAGAAGGCCAAGACCTATCATTTGCGGGGCGATGCGTGGCGAGATCACCGTTTTTTTGTCAAGCGGCCCAAAGCCGAGTTGATCAACATGATATTTTGGCTGGCGCAGCTTTATGGTTTGTCCGTCCGCAAGAGTTACGGGAAATTCCTTATAGGTCACCCGCAACTTGAACTCCGGTGCGTGACCTTGTACCGAAAGGTCCTGCAACTGGTGGCCGTAAACCGGGTCCGGGCCGGTGTTTTCTCCTGTTTTCGCTATTTTGAGCAAAAAGGATGTCGCGTCGCCATTGTGTGGCGGGTGGCCGCGCCCGTCGCGAATATGGCAGGCCACGCAGGACCGGGCGTTAAACAGGGGGCCCAGACCGTCGGAGGGAGTCGATAGCCCCTGTGCCGGACTCCATGGTCGGTGAAACAGGGCGCGGCCGAGTTTGAAATCGACTTCCCGGTCCTGGCTGAGGTTCGCCGACGGCGCTGAAAAAACCCGATCATCCTGGCTGCGAGGCGTTGTTGCGCCACCGGCCGGGACATTTTCTCCGGGCTCGGGTCCAGAAAAATCCACGGTTGGTGTTGTTCGTGACTCCGCGCTGGCTAGTTCTGCGGCGGAGCGGGGGGCATAGGACAGATGGTGGTCTTGCAGGACAGGCGACTGTGCCAGCGCGGGTACTGGCAGGAGGCAGAACAGGAATATCCATCGCAGCATGCAAGCAAGTCTAGCGCCGCATGGTTGGAAAGCGAATGCCAACAGTGGCATAACACGAAAATGTTTGTAGGCTGACAAACCAGGGCACATCTGCGCATTTGCTGCTTTTGTTGATCAGTATTTCCGATTAGACGGGGCGCATGAACGCCGGTCCGAAAATCTGCTTTGATGCCGTTTCCCTGTCCAGGGGAGAGAGAGTGATCCTGGGGCCCGTCTCGCTCACTCTTTTGGAACGCCGGATTGGGGTTGTGGGGCGGAACGGCTCGGGTAAATCCACCTTCGCGCGGTTGCTGGCCGGGTTACTGAAGCCGGACAGTGGTACGGTGACGCTGGATGCGACCGACGTCTGGTCAGACCGAAAGGCGGCGGTGGACCGGATCGGGGTGATTTTCCAGAACCCGGATCACCAGATTATTTTCCCGACGGTGCAGGAAGAAATTGCCTTCGGCTTGCAACAACAGGGGTTGTCCAAGGCAGCGGCGTCTAAGGCTGCGATGGCTGTGCTGGAACAACAGTTGCGGGCGGACTGGGCGTCGCGCAACTGTCACACGCTGAGCCAGGGACAGCGGCATTACTTGTGCCTGATGGCGGTGCTGGCGATGGAACCTGATGTTGTAGTTCTGGATGAACCCTATGCCGGGTTGGATATCCCGACCTCGATGCAGTTGCATGATGCGCTGGATGAACTGGACCAGTCGTTGGTGCTGATCACGCATGACACTGACGTTCTGGCCGGGTTTGACCGGGTGATCTGGATCGATGACGGTAAAATCAGGCAGGACGGTGCGGCAGAGTCGGTTTTGCCCGCGTATGTTACTGCAATGAAAGAACTGGGGCAGGGCGGATGCTGACACTGACGCTGGAACAGCAAAGCTGGGCGCATCGGGTGCCGGTCGGGTGGAAGCTGCTGGTGCTGCTTCTGGCGACGCTGGTATTGTTTCCGGTAGACCACATTCTCTGGCTTGGGCTTTCGCTCGTGGCGGCTGCCATACTTTACGGCTCGCTGGGGTTGACGGCGATGCGCGCCGGGGTGGCGATGCTGAAACCCATTGTTTTGTTTTGCGCCATCATTCTTGCCTTTCACGTGTTAACCGGGCGAACCGGACTTGGCTTTGTGGTTGTTCTCAAAATACTGGTGCTCGTCGGACTGGCGAATTTTGTCACCATGACGTCGCGACTTGATGACATGATGGCGGTGGTTATGCGGCTGCTGCGCCCGCTTGAACGACTGGGGGTGAACACGAAAGCAATCGCACTGGCCTTTGCACTCGTCATCCGCTTTACTCCGGTGTTGACCTCCAAAGGCACGGCACTTATGGAAGCGTGGCGTGCGCGCAGCCCCAAAAGGGCGGGCTGGTGGGTGGTGATCCCGCTGGTATTGCTGGCGCTGGATGACGCAGACCATGTTGCCGACGCGTTAAGAGCCCGTGGCGGGTTGAATTAACTGGAAGGATACTCCTTGGAACGGAACATTGTTTACATTGCGCTTTTCGCAGCATTGATTGCAGCACTCGGCCTGTTGCCAAAATTTACTCTGGGCAGCGGCATTCCGATCACAGCACAAAGCCTGGGGATCATGTTGTGTGGCACTGTGCTGGGCGCAAAACGCGGAGCGCTGGCGGTGCTTCTGTTTCTAGGACTGGCGGCGCTCGGCCTGCCCCTCCTGGCCGGAGGTCGCGGTGGCTTGGGTGTGTTTACAACGCCATGGGCCGGGTTCCTGTTTGGCTTTCCGGTGGCGGCCTTTGTGGCCGGTCTGGAGGTCGAAAAATGGCACGGCGGGCCTCTTGGCCTGGTGGCCGGCGTTGCCGCCGTTGTCGGCGGGATCGGCGCGCTTTACCTGATTGCGATACCCTATTACATGGCCATGGCAGGTGCCGGGCTTGGTGACGCTCTGGTGGTTGCAATGGCACCGTTCATGCCGGGGGACCTGATCAAGGCGGTTCTGGCCGGGGTTGTGACCCACGCTATTTGGAAAGCGCGGCCAGATGCGGTTCTGGCGCGCAGCTGAAACGCCTCACTAAGTATCTGGCGTCGTTGCACTTCTGGTTTCGTGAGTGATTCAAACAAACCAGAAATACTCAATTACCCTTCAAGCAGCAAGGCTGTCCCAAGACCTCCGGCAGCAGCGATGGCGGCAAGACCCTTGCCTCCCGCGGCCTGCATTTCATGGAACAGACGCACCGCGTTGATGGCGCCGGAGGCGCCGATTGGATGTCCTCGGGCCAGTGCCCCGCCGCTTCTGTTCATGGTAGCCGGATCAAGTCCTGCCTGCCGCTGGCAGGCGATGGCCTGAACGGCGTAGGCTTCCATGATCTCTGACACAGTCAAATCCGAAGGCCGGGCCGAGGCTGCGGTGAGGGTTTCCCTGATCGCCTGAACCGGGGCCAGCCCGGGCCATTCGGGATCGCTGCCGATTGTCCGGCCAGCAGCAACACGCAGTGGGCGCTGGTTAGTGACTTGCCGGGCAATCGCCTCGTTGACCACCAGCAAAAAGGACGCCGCGTCGGCCGAAATGGCCGCGTTCGCCGCGGTGATGGTCCCGACCAGTGGTTTTGCCCGGGCGCAGAGGGCAGGGGACAGATCGCGGGTAAAAGCGTCCGCGCTGACACCGGCCAACGCCACCAGCTCGGTGGAATAATTTTGACCGTTGCATCGGGCTTTGCGGTGGCTTTCCATCGCAAAGGCGTCCTGTTCGGTGCGGCTGATGCCCGCGTGTTCGGCCAGCGCGGCGGCGGCCTCGTGCATATCGGGATCGCGTTCCGGCCACGGGCTGAACGGCGGGCGGTCATAGGTTTGTGGATCGCCTCCGTCAGGATTGGTGGCCATGCGGACCGGGCGGCGCGAGTGGCTTTCGGCACCGCCGGCCAAAACTACATTAGCGGCACCGGATTGGATCATCCGCGTGGCCAGCAGAACGGCATCCAGCCCGCCAACGCACTGGCGGTCGATGCTGAGCCCGGCGACGCTTTCGGGCAGGCCCGCGGCAAGGGCGGCCATCCGGGCCGGGTTGCCGCCGCCGTAAAGTGCATTGGCAAGAATCACCTCGTCAACCTGATCGGCCCGAACCGGGGTTTCCCGCAGGCAGGCAAGCAACACAGGGGCCGCCAATTTGTGCAGTACCAGACGAGACAAACCGCCACCCTCCGGTGTCACTGGCGTGCGGTGCGCGGCTATGATGTAGGCGGCTGAGGTCACGCGGTAAGGCTCCTGATCCGGCGTTCCAGTTCTTTGTAGTCGGTTTTCCCGGACGGCAACATCGGCCAGTTGTCGATGGTGTAAAGTTCTCGGGGGCGGCAGGGCGGCGGTAGCGTGCTGTTGATGTGAGAACGGATGGATGCCAATTCGGTTTCTGAGGTGTCAAAAACAGCTAAAAGGACGGTTCCCCGCAGATCGTCCGGTTGCGCCAGCACCGCCGCGAAATTAACCGAGTTGTGGGTGCGCAAGAGGGTTTCAACCTGATCCAGGTACACCAGCTGATCGGCGACATTCACAACCCTTTCGACACGGCCTTTGACCGTCAGATTTCCCGAATGGTCAAGGTTGCCGAGTTCTCCGACGCAAAGCCAGTCACCTTTGCGCATGGTGTGTTTGCTGTCGCCGCTGACATAGCCAGCAAACAGCATCGGGCTTTTCACCCAGATCAGCCCCTCACTGCCTGGCGGCAGGCTGGTTCCCCTGGTGTCCCGGATGTCGATTTGCACGCCTGGAAAGGGAGCGCCAACCGAGGTGAGAGGAAAAGTTTCATCGGCAAGAGTTACAAAACTGGTCTCGGCCGCGCCGTAGAATCGACGGATTTTAGCGCTTGGAAACAAAGCTTTGAGGTGATTATTGGTATTCGTGTCGAGCACCCCGCCACCAATGACAACATGCATAACAGAAAGGATGGCCGCGCCGGACAGCAGGCGCAATTGCGTTGGAGTCGCGTAAAGGTGGCTAATGCCGCGGCGGTGGATTTCCCGGGCAGAACTGTGGGGAGCCGAACCACCCAGCACGTGACACTGCGCCCCGCAGACCAGTGCCTCGACGCTGGCATACAGCGCCAGCGAATGGCTGAGATCGCCAAGAGTTGCGACTTTTGCGGCGGGGGTGATATTCAGCACCTCCTGCATCACCCGGATGCTGTGCAGCCAGCTGGACGAGGCTCGCCGGATGATTTTCGGCGTCCCGGTTGTGCCGCCGGTCAGGGTCAGGAAATCATCTGCGGAGGCGGTAACCTCGGGTGCATTTGCAGTTCCGATCAACGGAGGATGGCCCGATTTGATCCCGGCAAAGAACTCCGGCAATGCCTGCGTCGGGTCAGTCGGATCGCTGGCGGGTTTTGCTGTCGCAGCCTGTGCCGTCGCAAAACCGACTTGTGCCCCGTCCGGCCCGATCAGAACGGCATCTTTATGCCAGTGCAGCGTTTTTGCGGTTTCCATCCGCGCCTTTTAATCCCCCGCCGTCATCTTCTCAATGGCTCAAGCAGCCTTGGCAGTTGCGCCGAATCTGGCTAAGAGCATCGGGACTGATCAAAAGGGCCTGCACCATGTTTCCAAACACCTTTGCCGACAAACAGACGATGGCTGAACTGGCGGCTAAAATGCTGTTGGAAATCAAGGCGGTGAATTTTAGGGCCGATGAGCCCTACATCTTCACCTCGGGCCTCGCTTCGCCGGTTTACATCGACTGCCGCAAGCTGATCAGCTTCCCGCGCATCCGTTCAGCATTGATGGATTTCTGCGTGGCCACGCTTTATCGCGATGTGGGCTTTGAGCAATTCGACGCGGCCGCCGGGGGCGAGACAGCCGGTATTCCTTTCGCCGCGTGGATTGCCGACAAAATGGCCCTTCCGATGCAATATGTGCGCAAGAAACCCAAGGGCTTTGGCCGGGATGCACAGATTGAAGGCGACATACATGATGGTCAGCGGGTTTTGCTGGTGGAGGATCTGACCACTGACGGCGGCTCAAAACTGAAATTTGCCGAAGCCATCCGCAAGGCCGGCGCCCACTGCGACCATACGCTGGTGATTTTCTACTACGACATTTTCAAGAATACCCACGAAATGCTGGCCGAAAACGGGCTCAAGCTGCACTATCTGGTGACTTGGTGGGACGTTCTGGCAGTGTGCAAGAAGGAAGGTCACTTTGACGCCCACACGCTGGAGCAGGTGGAAATGTTTCTGAACAACCCGCTGGAATGGTCGAAAGCTAACGGCGGGGTCTACGAGTTGCCCGCTAGGGAATAAGCAGGAAATCGCATCCACAACGACAGGTGGCAGACGACAGGCCTGATTCTTGTTATAATGTTGGTAACGGGTATCAAGCCCGATTCAGGCGGGAGCAGTGTAATGCGGGGTGTTTTTCTTTTTGTTTCAATGGCTTTTCTGGCATCCTGCGGGGCGCGGGAAGCCCCCCAGAAGCCGCAGAAAATCACCTACCAGGCTGCCACGATGGCAAGCTCAAATCATCGTTTTGAAGACACGGACCCCTATGAATGGACCGGGCGCAAGCCGTGGAACTATCCGGTTCACGGCATAGACGTTGCGCGCTATCAAAACGAAATCGACTGGCGACAGGTGCGCAGGTCGGGGGTATCCTTTGCCTACATCAAGGCGACAGAAGGCGGCGATCATCTGGATGAACGTTTCAAGGAGAACTGGCGCGGTGCTAAACGGGCCGGAATCCCGCGCGGGGCCTATCATTTCTACTATTTCTGCCGTCCGGCCAGCGAACAGGCGCGCTGGTTCATCCGCAATGTGCCGCGCGACGGTTCCGCCCTGCCGCCGGTGCTCGACATCGAGTGGAACCACCGCTCGCCAACCTGCGACCTGCGCCCGGAACCGCGGGTGATCCGTGCTGAAATGCGGGTGTTCCTTAAGCGGATCGCGAGCCACTATGGCAAACGGCCTGTAATCTATGCCACGCCGGAGTTTTATCATACCAACGAGTTGTGGCGGGTGCGGGGTTATGAATTCTGGCTGCGCTCGGTGGCGGATCATCCTTCGGAAAAATACCCCGGGCGGGGCTGGGCCTTCTGGCAATACACCGGCACCGGAGTTGTGCCCGGCGTCGAGGGCAGGGCGGACATCAATGTGTTCCGCGGCTCGCGCGAGGCCTGGCAGGCCTGGGTGGCTGGAAATATTGTGTCGTCAGAAGGTTAAAGCGCTTTGCCTTTTACCTGAAACAGATGACAGGCAAAGCGATGCGCGACCTCACCACTGGTGCTGCGTTTTGCACTTAATCCAATGCGTCAGATTAACGTGAAACGCTTTAGATGACCTCGGAGCGCTGGCTTCCCAACCCTTGGACTTCCAACTCAACCACATCACCCGGCTTCAGGAATTTTGGCGGTGTGTTGCCCAGCCCAACCCCTTCCGGCGTGCCGGTTATAACGATGTCGCCCACCCGAAGGGTCATGTAGTGGCTCATTCGTGACAGGATTTGGGCTACGGAGAATACCATATCGCAAGTATTTGAATCCTGTTGAACTTCGCCATTCACGCTGAGTTTGACGGCAAGGTTCTGCGGGTCAGGAATTTCATCCGGCGTCACCAGCCACGGGCCGATGGGGCCAAAACCGGGCGCCGATTTTCCTTTGACGAACTGCCCGCCCCAGTTCTTCTGATAATCGCGTTCCGACACGTCATTGGCAGCAAAATAGGCCGAAATGTAGTTGAGCGCCTCACCCTCCGGCACATTGCTTGCCTCGCGCCCGATGACAAATCCCAGCTCAACTTCCCAATCGGTGTGGGTCGATCCGTTGGGCAGAGGGATCGGGTCATAGGGTCCGCTGAGGGCCGAAGTTGCCTTGTTGAAGATCATCGGGTCCGGCGGCAGTCTGCCACCGGTTTCCGCTGCGTGTTTGGCGTAGTTCAGCCCAATACAAAAGAAATTCGGAACATCTGCCAGCGGGCATCCGATACGGGCACCGGAGGGTAATTCCGGCAGGCTGAGTGGGTCAAGCATAGCTAACTTGTTAAGGGAATTAATCGAAACCGTATCTCCGGAAAAATCAGCAACGTGTGATGACAAGTCCCGGATGCCGCCGGTTGCGTCCAGCATCACAGGGATTTCCTGTCCTTTTTGTCCGTAGCGGAAGAATTTCATGGGCGTACCTCTGTTGTGGGAGTGCCAGTTGGGGGTCCGGCTATGATTAGCAAAAAAGAAATGGTCTGGGGAGTGCTGAGCAGCAGACCCAGGCCAGTTTATTCTCCATAAGGAACCCAGACGTTCTTGACCTGCGTTGCTTGGCGCAAAACCTCTTGAGTGCTGACTTGCCCGAAACTGTGCCAATCATACCCCAGGCCGTTGTTTACCCAGGTCTTTTTCATGTTGGCGGCGCTGGCGCGTTCGACGTTTTCGGAGCCTTCCTTGCTGCCGTGATACCAGATCGCATCGACACCGTAGTGTTCGGCCAGCGTTTTAGACAGAGCATCGGGATCGCCGGTTACGATGTTCACCACCCCACCGGGAAGGTCAGAGGTATCGAACACCTGATAAAGGTCCGTGGCTGCAAGAGGATGCAGCTGCGATGGCACGACGACCACCCGGTTACCCATGGCAATCGCCGGGGCCACCAGTGAAATCAGGGCCAGCAGTGGTGCCTCGTCAGGGCAGATAATTCCGGTCACCCCATTGGGCTCCTTCATCGCCAGTGCTGTGCCCCTGATCGGCACCAAATGCGCCGCGCCATCGTATTTATCGGCCCAGGCGGCATAGGTGAACAGCCGCTCGATAGCCGCATCTACTTCATTTGCCGCGGCTTTTGCGTTGGCTCCGGTCATGGACTGCAGTCGGGCCTGGAACTCGGCGGCGCGGGCGGACAGGTTTTCGGCGATGTAGTATATGATTTGGGCTTTGGTGTGCCCGTTTGCCGTTGCCCAACCCTTGGCGCTTGCAGCCGCTTCTACCGCGTTGCGGATGTCCTTGCGGTTTCCGGTACCCACGTGGCCGAGAAGGTCACCCTTGGGCGAGAGCACTTCGCTCGTGTAGCCGCTGTCCGGGCGCGCCTGCTTGCCGCCGACGTACATTTTGGCGGTGCGGTCGATGCCACCAGGCAGATGTGTATTTTCACGGCGTTTGGGTTGGGTTTGCGCCATGATCGGCTTCAACCCGGACAGATAGGCCGGTTTGACGTATTCAAACAGCCCCTCGCGCCCGCCTTCGCGGCCAAAGCCGCTCTCGCGGGTGCCGCCAAAACCGGCAGCGGCGTCAAACTGATTGGTACAGTTGATCCAGACCACGCCTGCTGTGATCTTCGGGGCAATATCCATTGCCAGATTGATGTTTTCGCTCCAGATGCTTGCCGCCAGCCCATAGCGCGAGTTGTTGGCGATCTGCACCGCCTCGTCCGGGGTGCGGAAGGTCATCACCGCAAGGACAGGGCCAAAGATTTCCTCCTGCGCAACAAAGGACGCGGCCTCGACGTCCGTCATCAGGCTCGGGGGATAGAAACACCCCTGGTCGGGGATTGGCTGGTCCGGTTGGATAAGCGTTGCGCCCTCATCGACGCCGCGTGCAACACAGGATTTGATCTGCGCAAGTTGATTGGGGTCGACAATCGCACCGATGTCGGTGGATTTATCAAGCGGGCTGCCAACCCGCAGGTTTTCCATCCGTGCCCGCAGCTTGGCTATCATCCGCTCAGCAATAGGTTCGTGCAACAAGAGGCGGGAACCGGCGCAGCAGACCTGCCCCTGATTGAACCAGATCGCATCGACCACGCCCTCGACAGCGCTGTCCAGATCAGCGTCGTCAAACACCATGAAGGCCGATTTGCCACCCAGCTCCAGCGTCAGCTTTTTGCCTGATCCGGCGGTCTGTTCCCGGATCCGCCGCCCAACTGCAGTGGAGCCGGTAAAGGCAACCTTGTCGATGCCTTCGTGCCCCGTGATCAGCGCGCCGGTGGTGCCGTCGCCTGTTAAGATGTTCACTACGCCCGCAGGCAGGCCAGCTTCCTGACAGATTTCAGCAAAAAGCAGGGCTGACAGCGAGGTCAGTTCCGCAGGCTTCAGTACCACCGTGTTGCCCATGGCAAGCGCGGGCGCAATTTTCCAGGCCAGCATCAGCAGCGGGAAGTTCCACGGGATCACCTGACCGGCAACGCCCACGGGATCGTAACCGGCCATCTCGGTTTCCATCAACTGGGCCCAGCCAGCATGATGATAGAAATGGCGTGCCACCAAGGGCACGTCGATGTCACGGCTTTCACGGATCGGTTTGCCGTTGTCGAGCGTTTCGACAACCGCCAGAAGCCGCGCGTGTTTCTGCACCAGCCGGGCAAGTGCGTAAAGGTACTTCGCCCGTCCCGCGCCACCGAGCCTGGCCCAGCCGGTTTGTGCTTTACGTGCGGCAGCAACGGTTGCGTCAACTTCTGCGGCTCCGGCCTGGGAAATTCTCGCCAGCACCTTTCCGGTGGCCGGGTCAACTGTGTCAAAGCCCGCGTCGCCCGTTGGGGATACGAAGGCGCCATTGATGAACAAACCGAACTTGCGGTCATGGGCGTCCAGCCAGGCTTCCGCCTCGCTGGTACTTTCAGGGGATGGGCCGTAATCCATGGTTTCCAATATCTCTGCGACTGACATGAATGTTTCCTAGCTGATCGGATTGCGGTGAAGGGCCGAGTAACGCCCGGTGACCTGATGCTCAAGCTGGCGCTCGATATCGCCCAACAGCGACGAAGCGCCGAACCGGAACAGTTCGGGCTCCAGCCAGGGCCGGCCCAGTTCCTCTTTCATCAACGCCAGATAGGTGAGCGCCTGCTTGGCCTTGGATATGCCTCCAGCGGGCTTATAGCCGATCAGCACGCCGGTGCGTTCGCGGTAATCCCGGATCGCGCGGACCATGGTCAGGCTGACCGGCAGCGTGGCGTTCACGCTTTCCTTGCCGGTCGAGGTTTTGATGAAGTCTGCGCCTGCCATCATGCAGACAAGACTGGCGCGCGCCACATTGCGCAGGGTTTTCAGCTCGCCCGTGGCAAGGATGGCCTTGACGTGGGCCTCGCCGCAGGCGGCACGAAACTCGCGCATCTCGTCGTAAAGCGCCTGCCAGTTGCCTTCAAGCACGTGGCGGCGGGAAATCACGATGTCGATCTCGTTGGCGCCTGCTGAAACC
>JAAEUI010000092.1 GCA_024227475.1 Paracoccaceae bacterium
CACGCCAACTTTTACATCGGCCCTGTTGCGCAAGGATCTGGATCTGGGTCTGGATGTCGCCCATGACCTGGATGTTCCATTGCCGGTTACAGAACAGGTTAGAGGATTGGTACAGGCTTTGATCGATAGTGGCCATGCCGACAATGATTTCGCTGCTCTTCTCGAACTTCAGGCAAAAGCCGCAGGTCTCGACCTTGAACCCGAAAACCGTGAAGTCGGTACGGGTCTCGAGACCTGATCAAAGGACAAGGACGGATAATGCCCGAGATCAAGAAGCTAAAACCCAACGTTCCCTGGATGGAAATTCGCTCGAACGAAGCTGACTGGAACAAATTGGGCGCAGCAGAGATTCTGCATATGCATTCCCACCTTCATATTGTTCGTGCTTTCGAGGAAACCGTTGTTGACCTGGACAGCGCCGGGCTGGTTCATGGTCCCGCTCATATAAGTATTGGTCAGGATGGCGGTGCAATCGGCGCGATTGCGCCATTGCGCGATGATGATCAGATCACGGGTTCTCACCGCGGCCATCACCAGTTTCTGGCAAAAGCCCTGAACTATGTGGATGGAGAACGCTCGGACCCCCTCACTTCGCAATTGTCGGCATCGGTCAAACAGTTGTTGCACCGCACGCTTTCTGAAATACTTGGGCTATCTGAAGGATTCTGTAAAGGCCGTGGCGGTTCCATGCATTTGCGCTGGCAAGAAGCCGGGGCTCTTGGAACCAATGCCATTGTTGGCGGAGGCGTTCCTTTGGCCAACGGTGTTGCCTGGGCAAAGAAGCGCCAGGGTAATGGCGATGCGGTCATTACGTTTCTGGGTGATGGTGCGGTTAATATCGGCGCTGTTCCCGAAACCATGAACCAGGCCGCCCTCTGGGATTTGCCGATCTGCTTTTTTATAGAAAACAACGGTTATGCCGTTGCCACACGCGTCGATGAGGTAACCCGCGAAACCCGATTATCATCTCGCGGCATGGCCTATGCCATTCCCGCCTACCGGGTTGATGGCATGGACCCGGTGGCGGTTCGAATTGCCGTCGAAAAAGCTTTGCAAACCATGCGTTCCGGAGAGGGACCAACCATCATTGAAGCGGAAGTCTATCGATTTTTCCACCATGGCGGCGGTATTGCGGGTAGCGCATTTGGTTATCGTGATAAACAGGAGGAAGCCGAATGGCGGGCTCGTGATCCTCTGGTTCGCGTGG
>JAAEUI010000093.1 GCA_024227475.1 Paracoccaceae bacterium
GCGCCTCTCAGTTTCTAAAAGTGTTAAAAGATCTTGGGTGCCGGGTTGCGCTGGACGATTTTGGCAGCGGAATGTCTTCGTTTGCCTATCTTAAAAACATGCCGATAGACTATCTAAAGATCGATGGTCTATTTGTAAAGGATATAGTAGACGATCCTATAGACTTGGCGATGGTGAGATCAATCCATGAAATAGGGCACGCAATGGGCAAACTAACGATTGCTGAATACGTAGAAAGCCAGGCAATACTTGGGAAGCTCCGAGAGATTGGAGTCGATTATGCCCAGGGTTTTGACATCGGCCAACCACAACCGATTGATGAACTCACCTAAATATAGGATGGGGTATCCGTGACTGAATTCGTCTCAATCAAGTGGCTCAAACCACTGCTCAAAGAGCTTGCGCGTATTGGCGGTGCGCGTGCCGAGGAGCTACGCAAAATCGGCAATATTTTCAGCGATGCGCAGGAGCTGGCGCGGTACTATGTTGAGCCCAAGTGCCAACACCACAATCCGGCGGACCGCCACGAGGATCTGGATCCAGTCTCCCAGGTTCGAGCGCCGGTCTTCGACGTCATCAACGAATTTCTTAGTGGCGATGTAACACTGCGCGGCGGTCGCACGCAGATGTTTATTCTCTCTGATGCGGGGATGGGTAAAACCTCGCTGCTGATGATGCTGAAACTCACCCACCTGACCGCCTTCTGGCCCAAGGGCTACGATTGCCTGTTGCTCAAGCTCGGCGACGACACCCTGAACATCGTCGAGCAGCATGGAAATAAGGCGCAGACAGTATTACTTCTGGACGCCCTGGATGAAGACCCCCTGGCTTGGGGGAACATCGAGGAGCGGTTGCTGGCGATCCTTAAGGCCTCCGAACACTTTCGCCGGGTCATCATCTCCTGCCGGACACAGTTTTTTCCGGAGACGGGCGCAGATCCGTTCGGTAACCCGGGACGGGTCGAGGTGGGCGGGTATATCTGCCCGATGATGTTCCTGTCGCTGTTCGATGAAAACCAGGTGGGCGCCTATCTTGAGAAACGCTTTCCGCTGCGTTGGTACGACCCCCGGAGCTATGGTAATCGCGCACTGCGTGCTCGCGCCGAGGTCGTTATGGCCTCAATGCAGTCGCTGCGCTTTCGGCCTCTGCTCCTGGCCCATGTGCGCGACATCCTCAGAGCGGAAGATCGAGAATGGAACGCCTACAGGCTCTACGAGGCACTGGTCGAGGCCTGGCTGCTCCGCGAAGAGACCAAGTTGCGCAAACAGTTAGATAATCCACCGGATAAGGAAGCCCTGTGGTCCGTTTGCGCTACCGTTGCGCAGCACCTGCAACAGCGCGGCAGCCGTACTCTGAGCCGGATCGAACTGGACGAGCTTGTGCGTGGCCTCCCGCCAGTTGCTCACCTCAAAGCGTTTGACGCTGGTGGCCGGTCGTTGCTCAATCGCAACGCGGAGGGGGCCTACCGCTTCTCTCATTACAGCATTCAGGAGTTTTTGGTGGCCCACGCCTTGGTCACACATCAGCGTGTAACCGGAGAGGAGAAACTACGGGCCACGGACCAGATGATGAACTTCATCGGCGAGGCCGGTGCCCTCGGTTACGCATTACTTGAACGCTTGGACCTCGGTGATTTCACTCGCAAGGGTATGCCGTCGTTCTCGTTCCACGACCGGCTCGCCGATGGTAGTCGTGGGCCGGCCATGCAGCTGATTCCGGCAGGCGAGTTCTGATGGGCTCGCCGTCATCAGAACCCGAAAGGCAAGAAAGCGAAGGGCCGCAACACCGGGTGCGGATCGAAAAACCCTTCGGGATCAGCAAATACGCGGTCACATTCGAGGAGTACGATGCCTTTGTCAAGGCAACCCAACGCGATAAACCCGATGATGAGGGTTGGGGCCGGGGCCGGCGGCCGGCGATCAACGTGAGCTGGGAAGACGCCGCAGCCTACATAAAGTGGCTGTGCGAGCAGACAGGAAAACACTACCGACTGCCCAGCGAAGCCGAGTGGGAGTATGCCGCGCGGGCGGGCACGAAGACACCGTTTCACACCGGCGAGCAGATTAGCACCGCGCAGGCGAACTTCAACGGCAACCACACCTACAATGGCAGTGCCCAAGGCGAGCATCGAGGAAAAACCTTGGAAGTGGGAAGCTTTCCGGCCAATACCTTCGGGCTGCATGATGTCCATGGCAATGTATGGGAGTGGGTGCATGATTGTTGGCATGAAAATTACGAGGGTGCGCCCGAAGATGGCGCCGCGTGGCAATCGGGAGACTGTACCTGGCGTGTGCTGCGCGGTGGCTCGTGGGGCCTCGAACCGGGGGGGCTGCGTTCCGCCTACCGCAACGGGGACAGGCCTACGGACCGCAGCAGCAACTGGGGGTTCCGGCTCGCCAGGACACTTTAACTTTTTTCTTTTATCTTTTTCCCTTTATTTAGGTGTAAGGGAGCGAAACTCCATCGAGATTTTTGCTGTGTACCAAGACGCCTTACCCCGCGCTGTGCAGGATTGTCTGGTTTTAAGGAAATATCGGTAGGAAATCAGGTAAAA
>JAAEUI010000094.1 GCA_024227475.1 Paracoccaceae bacterium
CATCGGGGCCAGAACATTCGACCACCTCTTCAAAGCGATCGGCGACATTTGTGACCTCTACACGCCAGAAGAATGCTGGAACTACTTCAAAGCCGCAGGATATGTGTCAACGTAATGTGGAAACGCTTTAATCTTGGCCTGCGGCGCTCTTGCGGCTGGAGCCGGAACAAGACTGACGGCACAAAATACTGACCCTTTCTGCGCCACGACACCCACCGATCTTTTGGCATCACTGGAGGGGAGCTGGACTTTAACACAAGGGCCTGGCGTTGCCGCGGGCGGGACCGTGCTCGGGGCTCAAGGTTTGGTTTTACCACCGCAACCCCCGGTCAGGCTATCGCTGGAATTCCTGCCTGAACTGGGCATCGGGTTTCTGATCGGCCAAGGTCAGGAGATGATGATGATACCGGCGCGGGCCGAATACATCGCCGCCGAAGTCGGGTTCCTTTCAAGCCCCGAGATTGCCGAGATTGCGGCTGACGCACCCGATTGTGACTGGAGCAAACTGCCTGTGATTGTCGGAACAAATATCTACGAGCTCAAGCAAGCCAGCAACGAGAGCCAATTCAAGAAAAATTTCAGCAAGGTGGATCTTGACCCAAGCACCATGATTCTCGTTTGTGACGGGTTTTTTGACTCTCTGCCGCCAGGTGTTGTTGAGTGGATTGATATCCAGGACCCGCCACCAGGCGCCGGACCCGCTTTGGCATTCTGCCCCGGCCAGCCGTCCAAAGCCGCAAAAGGGGAGATGTCGATGACGCTGTTTTTACGATTTAGCGACACGGACTCCGGCAGCGGCGAGCTTATTTTCGAAGGAAACCTGAACAGCGCGCATTTTGCCGCACGTGCGCCAATCACACTATCACGATAGATTATTACACAAAATTTCTGACCTTTGCCGTACTTTTAAATCGGAGAAGTTCAACTCCCGCTCTTACTTCAGCTGGCTATCCTTACTCCCCCGCCGGTTAATCCCACCACGTGGCTGATACGCCCCATCCCGATCCTGCTGACAATCAATACAGAGCTTCACGCCCGGAATGGCCTCCCGCCGCGCCGCTGGGATTTCCTCCTCACACTCGGCACAATGGGTCAGGCTTTCACCAACAGGCGATCCACGCGTCTTCATCCGCGCCAGTTCCTCGCTGATCGAGGCCTCGATCTGCTCATTCACCGCGCCGTCACGCGCCCATCCGCCAGCCATGTTTGGTCTCCTTCAGCCGGGAATTCGACCGATCCTGTTTCCCAATATGCAGGCAGAATAACCGATGTGGGCAGCCCGCTTCAAGCAAACAGCCTTCCAGCTGCCCTGTTTCCAGCCACGTCACGCTGGCAACCTACAGATATCTGCCCTTTAATCCCATTCAAAGTATTTGAAGGGAGAAATTATGCGGTTTCTGAAGTGGTTGGCTTTGGCGGTTCTTTCCCTGGCCGTCATTGGGGTTGCGGCCTTTCTGACGTTTGGGCCTGGCATTGTCGAAAGCGGACGCAACGCGGTTGTGGAACATGCGCCTTAGCCGGTTTCCGAGAAAGCCGCCAAACTGCACGAAACGTTGGTTATCGGCGACTGGCATGCGGACAGCCTGCTTTGGAAGCGCAACCTGTTAAAGCGCGGCACCCGCGGGCAGGTGGACATTCCCCGGCTGCAGGAAGGCAACGTCGCCGTGCAGATGTTCACAGCCGTAACCAAAAGCCCGGCGCGGCAGAATTACGGCGCCAATTCTGCGGATGCATCCGACAATATCACCCTTCTTGCCATGGGGCAGCTCTGGCCCCTCCGCACCTGGGACAGCCTGTTTGAACGCGCGCTATATCAGGCCGAAAAGCTGCACCGGTTTCAGGCGAAGGCTCCGGATGACCTGAAAATCATCCGAAGCAAGGCTGACTTACAGGAACTGCTGGACCGTCGCGCAAACGGTGAAAACATCGTCGGCGGCCTGCTGGGGATCGAAGGTGGCCACCCGTTGGAAGGCAGGCTGGAAAACCTCGACGCTTTGGTGGATGCCGGGTATCGGATGGTCGCGCTGCAGCATTTCTTTGACAACGCGCTTGGTGGGTCCCTGCATGGCGAAGGCAACCACGGTCTGACCGACTTTGGCAGACAGGTAGTGCGAGAAGTTTCGGCGCGAAAACTGGTGCTGGACGTTGCTCATTCCAGCCCGCAGGTGGCTCGCGATGTACTGGAAATCACTGATATTCCGTTTGTGGTTAGTCACACCGGTATTTACAGCCATTGTAAGGCCAAGCGAAATTACCCGGACGACTTGATGCGTGCCATTGCCCGATCAGGTGGTGTAATTGCCATTGGCTTCTGGGCCGACGTGACCTGCGACGACAGCCCTGCTGGTGTTGCTGCGACCATCAAGGCAGCGATTGATCTGGTTGGCGAAGACCATGTTTCGCTGGGATCGGATTTTGACGGCTCGGTGACCACCGGTTTTGACACGTCAGAACTGCCAGCACTGACGCATGAACTGCTGGCGGCGGGTTTGTCGGAGGTGCAAATTCGCAAGGTTATGGGAGAAAACATGCTGCGTGTGTTGCGGGATCGGTTGGAATAGACGGTGTGGGGTCAGAGAAGTAGCCCTGCCTTCTGCGCCTGCTGCGCGACGAGTACCTGCATTTTTTCCGCAACTTTTCGAACCTGCGCACTTCGATCAGGCGGAGGTATTGGGTCTATACTCTTATTAGAGAGTTTCGATTTTTGTTTGACTCACAAACGAAATTCGAAACTTCAACGTTAACAACACCATAAAACGGTGATTTCTACATCAACTTGTCTCAAGTTACTGAAGAAACGCTATGTCCGGTCACGCTTGCCGATGCCTCGCCAGGCTTTGTTATGTATTTGCTTCAAATATTCTGGTGGGATCAAATCCGAGACAGCGCCAAACAAGATACACGTCAGTGCTTTCACATCCCAAATACTTCGTGAATGCGTAGTGTCAGAAGCTTGATTTTGTGATCCTTTATGTCCGGCGTCCGAAAATTCACCGAGTAGGCAAGGTCTTGAAGCATCTGCCGCCGGATCAGAAACGCTGTTAGTGCATCATCCCAAATACTTTTACCATACCCGTCGCTGAAGTATGCCTTATCCCATTCTAGATAAGAGCTTTGACGCGCGCTGACGCCCCAAGACCGGATGTGATGTGAGATATCGCTGAGGAAACGCGCTATGTCGACCCCTGGGTGATCGGTTGTACTCAGAGCGAAATCGACCGCCCAAACACCCTTCCTGCCAATCAACAGATTGCGCGCATTGTAATCGCCATGAATCGGCACCGGTTGATAGGCCGCCCCGACCAGTGGTTCGGCCTGTTGTTCCAGCCGGTCCAAACATGCAGTGACAAGCAATCTTGTTTCAGGCCAGTGTTCTTCAGAACCCCACAACTCCAAAAGACGCCGGGGTTGTTTTAAATAATTCATTGGGGCGAAACTTGCCTGACCTTCTGACCCCGAGCCGTGCAAAACCGCCAACCAACGCCCTGCCGAACGCAGAACAGATTTTGCTGAAAGTGGAAATACCCGCCGACCAACGCAGAACCGCGCCTGGACGGCTCTGACACGTTTCGTCAGCAGAAACCCGTTTTCGTGGTTGTAACAGATCAGGTCTGGCACGCCCAACGAGGCAAGACCATCAAAACTCTCGCTGATTTTCGCCCAATTCCGGTTTTCATTGTCCAGCAACTCTCGTCCTCTCTCCGAGAGAGAAAACTTCAACACCCAGGAATATTTGTCGGCATTGACCACGAAAACGTGGTCATCGCGCAAGTCAGTGCGCAAGCTCTTGATTTTGTGCAAGTTTACGCGCTTTATCGGGCAAAGGGTGCTGGAAACGTGATCAATGTAGGATTCTGCAATGGCGTGGATTTAGCGATCATCGTCCAACATTGTCGGTTCTTTTTAGAGTCACGAATTAACCTGGCAGCCCAGCGATAGCCCGGTGGCCAGGTCGACACAAGGGCATTAACCTGTCGGTCAGCTCCCAAATCCCGCTTCTGCTCCAATCACTACAGCGTTTCGCGTTTAAACTGCGTCAGCTTAAACGCAAAACGCTCTAGCCATTTATCGACCCGACGCGATCACGTCGCCACCCAAAGTGAATATCACATATCCGCTATTGCTGTGGTTCGGCGGCACGCCGACATTCATTCTCAGAACCGGCCCGCCGTCAGGCGAGCTCCAGAATGGGGCGCCGCTCCACATCTTGACCATGAACACCTCGGCACCGGCAGCACCAAAGCTGGACAAAACCACTTTCTTGGCCGCACTCAGAATATCGGGGTGAAACGTTGCGGCGCGCGACAGCGCGAACAGGTCGGCCTCGGATTCGATGATCTTCGGTCGGCCCATACCGCGCCTAAGACCACGTTTACCCAATTGGAACTCCGCCACCCGGCTGGCATTTTCGGGGTCTGGCGCAAGCAAGGTGACCCGGTCGTCGCGCAGCATCAGTTCATAAACCGCAGCATCAGCGCCCAGTGCTGCCTGAAATTCATCAATCGCCGCCAGCGCACCGGCATGGGACAAATATGCAGCGGACGGGCGCAGGCTGTCGGGCAGCACAACCGAGGCAACGCTGCCATCGGGACGCACCCGAACCGCTACGCGTTCGCCCATGAATCCTTTCGGCTGCATCAGCTCGATGCTCCAGACAAGCTCAGTGGGCTTGAATTCCCCTTGCTCTATCGCGGCCTCGACACGGGCGATGACGCGCCACCCTTCCGGTGCCGCGGCGCTCGCGGTAGCCAGGAATTCCGGCAGCCGCTCGATATGGGCGTCGGCGAGGGCAAAGGGTGTCGCCTGGGGTTGTTGGCCGCGTATCGCGGCACTGATATTGCCATGCCCGCCGGTCACCATTCCGCCATCCCATTTGAAATCGACCGCTTCGCCGTCTTCTCCCGCCGCGGCGGTAATAATCAGGCTGTCCTTAGAGAGCGTCAGCCCATAGACCACCTCGCCGTCGCCGACATGGCGTGAAAACCCCACAACGGCTTCGTCAAACGGCCAGTCGGGCTGGGTCCGCAAGTCCCGCAGCAGCCCACGCGAAGTGCGCGATATGTCGACCCCCAGGAACACGCCATCGGCATCGAAAGCTACCGGTGCCTGCTCGCGCCCCTGGACCACAAGGATCACCCAGCGTAGCGCGCCATATTCCGAAGGCTTGCCCGCGGTCACGCTTTTCACGAGGTTCCGGATTGCCAAAACCTCGGAAATCTCGCCGGGGAGGCGCAGCCGCGCCTTTTGTTTGGCGACCTCAAACAATTCAGGCAGCCGATCGAAATCCAATTCGGACTGGGCGAACAGGCCTTTCATGCGAAGCGGCACCAGGGGCGGGCGCTCGATCTCTACCGGCCCCGACAGCTTGTCCCGCGTGCCAAGCAACCCCTTGCGGCGTTCGACATTCCAGCCGCCAAAAGGAAAGCCGCGCCCGGATGCAGGAGCCTGCACGCCGATCGCTTCTGGCAGAATGTGTACCAAATAAAGATCGGTGTCGCCGACCGCGTTCAGCAGCTTGGACCAAGCCGCGCGAAACATTTCCTGATCGTCGAGATAGTCGGCCGTCGCTGGGGTCGGAACCGTAATTATCAGCGACAGAAAGGCCAATATTAGCCGAGCGGGTTTCAATATTCTCTGAAACAAAAGCATGACACGCCTCCAATTGAGTGCGGATCATGCAATTGTGTCACCACCAGCGGTGCTGGATCAAGTGCCGCTTATCGGCAACACCGATCAGGTGCGGGCCATCATACCCTTTTCGCGCGCCAGTTCCTTCATCCGCTCCTGCAGTTTTTCAAACGCCCTCACTTCGATCTGGCGGATGCGTTCACGGCTGACGTTGTATTCGCCTGACAGCTCTTCCAGGGTTGTTGCCTTGTCCTGCAATTTGCGTTGGGTCAGGATATCCTGCTCACGCTCATTCAGCACTGCCATAGCTTCAACCATCAGCTCGCGCCGCGCATTCAGTTCGTTTTTCTCTGCATAATCAGACGCCTGATCGGCGTGCTCATCTTCGAGCCAATCCTGCCATTCGGCAGCGCCATCGCTATCATCCCCGCCAACCCGCGCGTTCAACGAAGCATCACCACCGGTCATCCGGCGGTTCATCGATATTACTTCATCTTCGCTCACGTTCAGGTCATGGGCAATGCGTTCCACATTTTCGGGGCGCAGATCACCCTCTTCCAACGCACCGATACGGTTTTTCACCTTGCGCAGATTGAAGAACAGTTTCTTCTGGGCGCTTGTCGTGCCCATTTTCACCAGGCTCCAGGAGCGCAGAATGTATTCCTGAATACTGGCGCGGATCCACCACATGGCATAGGTCGACAGCCGAAAGCCCTTTTCCGGCTCAAACCGCTTCACCGCCTGCATCAGCCCAACGTTTGCTTCAGAAATCACCTCGGCCACCGGCAGGCCATAGCCCCGGTACCCCATGGCAATTTTGGCGGCCAGACGCAGGTGCGAGGTAACCAACCTGTGGGCGGCCTCGGAATCCTCATGATCCCGCCAGGCTTTGCCCAGCATATATTCCTCTTCCGGTTCCAGCATCGGAAACTTGCGGATTTCCTGCATATAGCGGGTCAATCCTTGTTCCGGTGATGGTGCTGGCAGGTTCGAATAGCTCATAAATATGCGGCCCTCATTGTTCCCATTGACAGGGTTTAGCTATGTATAAGAAGCCGTTTTTTCAAGTTGATCCAAAGTAATCCAAATAGATTCCGGTGTATTATCCGAAAATCCTGAATAATTTCCAAACGCCCCCTACGGCCGGTTTCTTCCCATCAAAACCGTTCAAGTACACCTTGTAACGTAATTAAATCATTGGGTAAATTAGAATCGAACACCAGACGCTCTTTAGTTGCAGGATGAATAAACCCAAGCCGTGCGGCGTGCAATGCCTGGCGTTGAAAGCCCTCAATTAACGTGGCGTCAGTCTCTGACAATCCGGCCCGGCTCAACCGCTTCTTCCCGCCGTACACCGGATCGCCGATCAGCCCGTGCCCGCAATGCGCCAAATGTACCCGGATCTGATGCGTGCGCCCGGTTTCAAGCCAGCATTCCAGCTGCGCGGCAACCGGTTTTCCGGGCGCTCCATAGACCGAGACAACCCGCGCCCGGGTGATCGCGTGGCGCCCGCTGTTGGTCACCACCGCCATCTTCTTGCGGTCGGTTTTGTGCCGCGCGATATTGGTCGCGATGCGCAGTACGCCGCTGTCTTCATACCCCACCCCCATCAGCCCGCGCAGACGCGGGTCCGCTGCAGACGGGCTGCCGTGGGTGAAAGCCACATAGCGCCGCTCGATCGAGTGGTCGGCGAATTGCTTCGCCAGCCCCTGATGCGCCTCGTCGGTCTTGGCCACAACCAACAGGCCGGAGGTGTTTTTGTCGATCCGATGCACGATGCCGGGGCGTTTCTCGCCACCAATCCCTGCCAGTGTGTCGCCGCAACGGTGTAACAAGGCGTTGACCAGCGTGCCGTCTTCGGACCCCGGCGCGGGGTGCACCACCATGCCTGCCGGTTTGTTGACCACGATCAGGTGCTCATCCTCAAACACCACATCAAGAGGAATATCCTGTGCCACCGCTTCCAGCGCCTGGGGTTCAGGTAAAGTGACCAGCCATTCCTCGCACGGTAATCCCTTGGTCTTTAACACGATAACAACTTCGCCTGTGCCAGCCCGCGCAACCGCGCCTTCCTCCACCAATTTCGCCAGACGCGAGCGTGACAGGCTCACACCCTCTGGCACTACTAGCGCCAAAGCTTTATCAAGACGCGCAGGCGGCGCGTCTGACAGCGTCAGAACCAACAGGCGATCAACAGGGTCCGACATGAGTGACAATCCCGAAGAGTTTACAGAACCGGCCAACCTGCGCTTTCTGCGCCGTCTGGTGACAGCGCTGACGTTGACCATGATTTTCGGGCTTTTAGCGATCATCGGGCTGATTGTCATGCGTTTCTCGTCCGAGGTGG
>JAAEUI010000095.1 GCA_024227475.1 Paracoccaceae bacterium
GCTCCGCTTCGCCCGAACAAGGTTTTTCTTTGCTTCGCAAAGGGTAAAAGGGTAAAAGTGCCAAGGGTTATGTCCTCAGAAGACGAAAACCAAGGGTGAGGTCGCGGTAGCCGGGGTCGCCGAAGTCGCGAATCGCCGACCGGCAGCCCCCGGCGCCGAAGCCCCACGCGCCCCCGCGTACAACCCGGAACGAACCCGTATCCGGCCCCATAGGATTCTCCTTTGGACTTTTCGAATAATACTTCTCATCAAACCAATCCAAACACCACTCCCATACATTCCCTGCCATCTCTTCACAGCCGTATGGACTTACACCGCGTGGGAAACACCCCACCGTACTTGTCACACCTAATCCGGTCTCACTAGAATTGGCATGCTCTGGCGCCATCTCATTTCCCCAGGGGAAGATTCGTCCATCCTTACCCCGTGCGGCCTTCTCCCACTCTGCCTCAGTAGGAAGTCTGATACACTGCGTGTCTGTCAACTCTTCTGTCTCCCGCAGACGAAAAGTGAGCCATTGACAGAATGCTGAAGCTTCGTACCATGAAATCATCACCACCGGATGATTCGAAAGGTCAAATTCGCCTCCATATTTCGCCGGGCAGTTTTTCGCGTTCTTTTCTTTCCACAGCCACCCCTCTTTGCTCCAACATTGCTGCCATTGTTTAGTATAGCCCCCCTCATCTACAAACGCCTGATACTGAGCATTCGTTACCGGATAGCGACTGATCGCGCAGGCCGATACCATCACAGTTTGTTGTGGTTGTTCATCAGCATCTGCATTAGAATCGTGTGTCTTGTCACTCCCCATTAAAAATGTCCCTGTCGGCACCTCACGCCAAAGAATATTCGGTAAGCCATCCTCACGTACTCCCACACCGGGACGCGGATCGCCCAGGTGCGCCAGGATGTTACCGGCTAACGCGCGCTCAATGGCCGGGAATGGCGGATCCGCGGGAGCCTGTTCTGTCAAAATCATCACTAACCAGTCACGGATACGATCACATTTCGCCCGGTTGCGCGGACTCATCTTCTGAAGATTTGCCGCTTCAACTAACACCTGACCCGCCAACAAGGCCCCCCAGGAATCCTCTGTTGTGTGCGGCGTGTGCTCGACATTCTGATAACACAAGGCTTCCGCTAAGGTCCAGATACTTGATGTGACCCCGCGGACCCCTTTTGCACCCGCCAGCAACACCACTTCCCGCCACCGGTGCGGCTCTGCTTTGACCAGTTCGGCGATATTATCAGGATAATCGTCGGTGGTTGTCAGATAACATGCGGCCAAATATTCCTGGAACGTGCGGTGCGGAAAGGTATAAATTTTCACCCCGCGCGGCACCAGCAATCCGGCCCGGTCACTCAGATACTCGATCAAACGGGCCGGCCGCAAATCTTTGTTCTGCCTGACATCCATTAATTGACTGACCAGATCGCGCTCACCAAGATCAGCCGTTCCTTCGAGTTCAGTTTGAGCGTGGTGGGACTGAAACGCTAAACAGGCCAGCGCATCTTTCACACACTCCTTGCCCACGTTCAATAATTCGGTGAGACTTTCCTGCACCACAAGCACCTGCCCAGCAGGTTCCCGGACAACTTTTGCCCGTTCCCACCAGTCTAATAAGAGTTCTACCGTATCATTGTAGAGTTCCTCGCGTTTTTCCGGTAAACTTCCGCCGCGCCAGGCATGCAGACTGGCCATCAACGTCAACAATAAGGGACGTTCAGCAAAACTATAGAGACGATCACTGGCAAAAATCGCGTGTATGAGGATTTCGGCGCGTCCCTGCGCATTGTCCCTGCTTAACCCCTGACGTTGCCCCACATGTTCATACCAATGATCAACAAAACGTCGGATCTGCCCCTCTGAAAACGGAGCTAACACCGCCTCCTGAAAGCCTGACAGGCGCCATGCCTGCTGTTGATAAGCATAGGTGCGGCTGGTCACAAGCATGTGGCATTTGGGAAAGTGCGCGGCAAAATCTTCAACAACCCGTTTAATCTGTGTGCGCCGCTGGTCCGCGTGTGGGACTTCGTCTAACCCATCCAGCAGGATCAGCCCCCCCTGTTCCCGGATCTGCTGTTGTAACCATGGTACAGAGGAACCCAACTGATTAGCGGTCAAATCATCGGCGATGAAGTCCCAGAGGTGTGTTGCCCTGGCCAATTGTCCGGCAGGCGGCAAGCCTTTGGCCGCAAAATCACGCAAAATCACTAACACCGGCAAGAACGCAGCATGGTGCCAGCGCTGTGGCGCTTCTGTAGCCTTGCCATCCTTATCCGGGAGCGGCGCGGTGAGGAGTGACAGGTTGACGCAGTCATCCTCGAGCAATTCTCCTGATAGGCACATCGCCACAAACTTGACAAACGTGCTCTTACCGCTGCCAGGATCGCCTAACAATACCAGACGGTTATATTGGTTCACTTGATCCAGCGCTGACAGACGTCGTTCCCTGAATTCCCCCCTTGAGGGGGGCAGGGGGGTGTCTTCCTCTAAAACATCCAACTTACCCCCATCGAGGGGGGTGTCTTCCTCTAAAACACCCCCCTTACCCCCCTCGAGGGGGGAATTTGTGCTCAATGTCAGCAGGGCCGTATAAATCGCCCCCAGATTTAGACAGGTATCCGCGCCTTGCCCGGTTGCTTTGCGGTCAATCCCACTCAATTCCACTCGATTGGTCGTTGCCAGCACATGCGTCAGATACATATTCTGGAATGCACGCGTATCTGAGGAAGGTTCCAGGCTGGCAGCGTCGGGAAAATTCAGTCGCGGTCCAGTTTGAGATACCTGAGTGCGAAGTATGAGAATCAACCGGTCACATTCGGCCTGGCCTTCCTGTCCGGTATACTCTTTTGCCGTTTCCAACACCGCTTCAAGGGCATCCCGGCCATCAGGCAGCGTTCCGTATTGACCGGCGCGCGCGACCAGCAACTCCACAAATTGTCCGGGCGGGAGACCAAAGTGAAGTTGCTGCGTGAACTGCGGATCAATGCCTGTGCGCGCGACAAAGGCTTGCTGTGCCGGGCTATCCTGGAATGCAGGCAGGGTGTTGAGGACATCCGCGATCTGTTGTTGAACTTCTACCGCCACAACAGAAAGAGCCGGTCGGCCGGTCAATTGCATCTGAGCAGGTGGAAACTGAGCAGGTCTGCGCTCTGCCCGGATCGGTTGTTCCGGAGGCGATTGAGCGTGTGTAACCTGGGCGAGCAGGGTATCCAGATCCTGTTCCAGTTGGACACCTTCGACGAACGTGCGCGTATTTTTTAGAATCATGACGAGCGCCCAGGTCTTTTGTGCCGCGACCCAGCCCCAATCGGCAGCGGCCTGCACAATTGTCGCAATATCCGTCATCGGAGCATTCGAACGGGCCAGGGTCGCGGCCGGCTTCTTCGGCAGCCCCCGCAGCAACATATCCCGGTTCTCCTGACGCTGTAAGGCCGGAATCGCCATACAATAGTCGATAATCTCATCAAGCCATTTCTGTTCCATTGTTCTTCATCCTCACGTGTGTTTTTCATGATGTCTGGTGAATGTCCCTACATTTCTATGCTAAAAGAGCCGGGAAAGTCAATAAAATTCCATCCTTTTTTGACATCATCCCCGGCCCCTCCCCGAAAAAGAGGGGAATAAGCTCCCCTTTCAAGGGTCGGTTTTTTCGCGACGAAGTCGCCAGATTCCCATCCTGGAAGGGGTTAGGGGCTCACAAAGGTAGATTTTTTCGCGATGGTGAGTGTTTACACCCCCCTGCCCCCCTCAAGGGGGGAATTTGACGTTCTGGGTGCTCGAAAAAATCGTCA
>JAAEUI010000096.1 GCA_024227475.1 Paracoccaceae bacterium
CAATTACAAATCGTCGACGGCGATACCTTGATCCTTGACGGAACCAGATACCGTATCAATGGCATCGACGCCCCTGAAGCCGGGCAGAAATGCACATCAGACCGGGGGAAATCCTGGGCTTGTGGCGACGCTGCGACGAACGCGTTGTATGAAATGACCGTTGGGCGCACCGCGACGTGCAAAAAACTGGCAACGGATATCTGTAACCGCATCGTCGCCCGCTGCGCCGCGGATGGGAATGATCTGGCGCAGGAAATGGTTGCACGCGGGTTGGCCTGGGCATTTCTGAAGTTCTCGGACGAGTATGAGACGGTGCAGGATGAGGCTAAACAGGCGCGCCTCGGAATCTGGCAGGGTGAAGCGCAACCAGCGTGGGAGTTTCGAGCCCACAAGTGGAACAAGGCGGAGCAACTCGCGCCTGATGGTTGCCCCATAAAGGGCAACATTTCAAAGAACGGGAAAATCTATCACGCGCCCTGGTCCCCCTGGTACAAGCGCACCAAGATCAACCTATCCAAAGGCGAACGCTGGTTTTGCAACGAAGCCGAGGCCGTCGCAGCGGGGTGGCGGGCACCCTACTGGCATTAGCTGGATTTTGTTACAGAGAGCGGCTCAAGCGCTCAACTTTGCCTCCGGTAGTGTCATCAAATTCTGCCAATCCGGGTTTTCCACCTCGACCAGTGCAATTTTGCGATCCGTTGTCATTTCAGACAGGCGGGCCTTGTTCTCAAGAGCAGAGATCAGATCGTGATCTTCGCGAAACCAGACCAGTTCTGCGACCGCATGTGTGCGGGTAAACATGTCCGCAATTCCCTGCTTGTGTGTGGCAACCGCGAATTCCAGGTCGCGTGTGGTGCCTGCATAAAAGGCGTCGTGCTGAAGGTTGGTCAGAAGATAGGTGATATATGGTTGTTGCATGATTTCCCCGTTCGTTTTGTCCGCAAATGCTTGCGCCAATCTATGAACAATGGGTTAATGTTTTGACGACCGGCGCAGAATTTTTCCTTCGCCTTTCGTTTGGATGATAAAGGTCTGGCAAAAAGAGATTTAATGTATAGATCGTCCTCATGCTGAAGTTCGCCAACCTTACGCTTTTAATCCTGTTCCCGATCGCTTGGTTTGCGCCGCTGTTGCGGGCCGGTTTGCTGCCGTTTTTCAGCCTTGACGAAATCAGTGTCATTTCCGGTTTGCAGGCACTTTGGGAAAAAGACGTGTTTCTGGCGCTGCTGGTCACATTTCTGGCACTGGTGGCGCCGATGATCAAAGTTATCGGTACCGGATTAATCCAGTTCAATCTGATGAGCGAAAAGGTCAAACCAGCCCTGACCCTGATGGGCCGGCTGGCGATGGCCGATGTGTTTCTGGTGGCAATTTACATCGTCGCTGCCAAGGGGGTCGGTGTAGGGCGGCTGGAAACCGGTTGGGGGTTGTACTTGTTTACCTTTTGCGTGCTGGCGTCCTATGCGATTACGCTGTTCGGTGGCTATTCTGAAAAACCGGAACCAGCAGTAAATTCTTAACCCTGGCAACTTAAAGTCCGGCGATACCCCTGTCCGAGGTTCTGAACGTGTTGGTGCCCCAAGTCGTCATCCTGTCAAATTTCCTGTTCTGGTTACTGTGGATTGTGCTCGAACTACACCGGCGCCGGCAAAGGCAAATTCCGGAAGTTCCGTTCTCTTTGCTCCTGACCTTCATCACCCTCAACACACTGCTGTTCGAGCAGGGCATTCTGTTCCGGTTCGGCGCCCTGACGGTGCTGATCATCGCGATTTGGGAGGCGCGGGATTTTGTTTTGCGTGGCGTTCCAGAGGTGTCGCTTCTCGGGGCGGTTGTCGCGGCATGTTTCGGGCTTGTGGTTTTAACCTCGTGGGCAGTGATTTTCATCAATGAGCACTTGAACCTTGGCATAGCCTAAGCGAAAAGAATTGCATGGCAAAACCCATCCTTTCCTATAGCTGTTCAGCCTGCGGCGCGGCCCATAAAAAGTGGAGCGGCCGCTGTGATGCCTGCGGTGAATGGAATTCAGTCTCCGAAGAAGCACCACTGTCCACCGGCCCGAAAAGCAAAACTCTGGGCGCATCGAAAGGCAAGCGGGTGGTTCTCGGCGAATTATCCGCTTCTGAGGCGCCATTGCCGCGGCAATTGTCAGGCATCACCGAGTTTGACCTGGTTCTGGGCGGCGGTCTGGTGCCAGCCAGCGCGGTTCTGGTTGGCGGCGATCCCGGCATCGGCAAATCAACGCTGCTGCTTCAGGCGGCTGCCAAGTTCGCCCTGGGTGGAAACAAAGCGATTTATGTGTCGGGCGAAGAAGCCCCGAGCCAGATCAGGATGCGGGCCAGGCGTCTGGGGTTGGATCAGGCCCCGGTGCAACTGGCCTCGGAAACCAACCTGCGCGATATTCTGACCACGCTGGAACGGGAAAAACCCGATCTCGTGATCATCGATTCCATTCAGACCATGTGGGTCGATCACATTGACAGCGCGCCGGGTTCGGTTTCGCAGGTCCGTGCGGTGGCGCACGAACTGGTGACCTTCGCCAAACGGCGCGGTGTTGCGGTCGTGCTGGTCGGACATGTCACCAAGGAGGGCCAGATCGCCGGCCCGCGGGTGGTCGAGCATATGGTCGATACCGTGCTCTATTTTGAAGGTGAGCGCGGGCACCAGTTCCGCATCCTGCGCGCGGTAAAAAACCGCTTCGGGCCGGCGGATGAAATCGGCGTGTTTGAGATGACGGGTGCCGGGTTGATGGAAGTCACCAATCCCTCGGCCCTGTTTCTGTCTGAACGCGAGAACCCGGCGCCCGGTTCTGTGGTTTTTGCCGGGATCGAGGGAACCCGCCCGGTTCTGATGGAAATTCAGGCGCTGGTGGCGCAATCCGCTCTGGCCAACGCCCGACGCACGGTGGTGGGCTGGGACAGCGGG
>JAAEUI010000097.1 GCA_024227475.1 Paracoccaceae bacterium
CTGAACCTGATCCGTTGCAACAGGCCTTTATTGAAACAGGCGGGGCACAATGCGGCTATTGCACGCCGGGAATGATTACGGCGGCAAGGGCACTTTTGAACGAAAACCCGAACCCCACGCTCGACGAGATCAAGAAAGGGCTAAGCGGAAACCTATGCCGTTGCACCGGGTACACCCGGATTTTTGAAGCCGTTTCTCTGGCTGCTCAGGAAATACAGAATGCGGGGAAAACGGCATGAGTGATTTTGAAACATCCCCGATCCCGATCGCCAACGTGAACCTGCGGCAAGTCGGGCAGAACAAGCCACGCAATGACGCCCCGACCAAGGTTTATGGCCGGGCGACCTATGCCGGTGACTTCCAGATGGAGGGCATGCTTTATGCCAAGGTTCTGCACAGTGACCGCGCCTCGGCCAATATCAGGGGTGTGGATACCACAGCCGCCAAGGCATTGCCGGGTGTGCATTCCGTGCTGACAGCAGACGATCTGCCCGCCAACAACGCTGTGATGACCGACCTGCCCGGTCAGGTCGGCGGTGGCACCAAGAATACCAAACAGCCGATCCTAGCCAAGGACCGCGTGCGTTTTCACGGCGAACCAATCGCGCTGGTTGCAGCCGAAACGCTTGAACTGGCGCAAAAGGCGCTGGAAATGATCGTGGTGGATTACGAGGACACCCAAGGCGTTTATAATGCGTTTGAGGCTCAGGAACCCGATGCGCCGAATGTGTTTGGCGATGACAACATCGTCGCGGCCTACAAGATCCGCAAAGGGGACGTCGACAAGGGTTTTGCCGAGGCAGATTACGTGTTGGAAAACACCTTCTCATCTCAATATCAGGAACAGGCTTTTCTGGAGCCCGAGGCTGCGGTGGCTTGGGTTGACGAACACGACATCCTGAATATCCGGTCGTCAACACAGGTCGTGGAACACTTCCGCGCCGTGGCTGACGCTTTGGGTCTGCCCCACAACCGGGTTCATCTGGTAGCGCCTTACGTAGGTGGCGGTTTTGGCGGCAAAGAAGTGATGACCATTGAGGTCTGGCTGGCGCTCTTGGCAATGGATTCCGAACGCCCGGTGAAATTGGTGCAGACCCGCGAAAACTCGTTCATCTCACACGGGCCGCGCCATCCCTTCACCTTCACCCACAAGACCGGTGTGACCAAAGACGGCAAGATCACCGCAATGAAGATCACGGCAACATCTGATGCCGGGGCCTACGCCAAACTCAGCCCTTATATCCTGCTATACGCCACCGTCGGGGCAACCGGGCCCTACCGGGTCGACAACCTGTGGGTCGATTCAACCTCTGCGGCCACCAACAACCTGCCGACCTGCGCCTATCGCGGCTTTGGCACCATGCAGGCCAACACGGCTTGCGAGGCGCAGATGGAAGAACTGGCCAAGCTCATCGGCATGGATTCGCTTGAACTCAGGCGCAAGAACTTCATCAAGACCGGCGATCCCAACACCACGGGGCAGATCATCCGTTCATCCGTCTGGTCCGATCAATGCGCCACCAAGGCGCTGGCTGCACTTGGCGATCGCCGCGAAAACACCGACACCCTTGTCCATGGTCACGGGCTGGCCTGTTATCAGCAAAGCTACGGGCGGATTCGCTGGATGAAAGATACATCCGAATGCTGGGTCGGGCTTGAGGTTGACGGCACCGTGATCGTGCGTTGCTCAGTTACTGATATCGGCGCAGGTCAGATGTCGGCGCTGGCACAGATCACCGGTGAAATTCTGGGCGTGCCAATGAGCGAGATTACCGTTTATTTCGGCGATGGGCACGTCAATCCTTTGGGCGGAACCTCAACCGCCAGCCGGGCGCTGTACATGACCGGCAAAGCCACAGAACTGGCGGCCAAAAAGGTTCGTGAAAATCTTCTGACCTCAATGGCGGAGCATTTTGGCGTTTCCCCGGGCGAGCTGGATCTGGCGGATAACAAGGTTTTCGTGCTGGATGATCCGGACCGCTCCATGTCGGTCAACGACATGGCCAAGCATTGCGCGGCAAGAGGCATCCACCGCCACGCGCTTGAGATTTACCGTGCCCCACCCAGCGAAGGTCTGGATCCCGAAACCGGACAGGGCGAGGTGTTCCCTGATTTCACCTATGGTGCCCATGCCGCAAGTGTTGCTGTCGATGTCGACACCGGTGAGGTGACGGTGATCAAAAGCGTCGGGGCCCATGACGTGGGTCAGGCAATAAACCTGCGTGCGGTTGAAGGTCAGATCGAAGGCAGCGCCCTGATGGGTCAGGGATTTGCACTGAGCGAGGAATTGCTTTTGGAAAAGGGGGTTCTGAAGAACGGCTCGTTCAGCGAATATATCCTGCCGACATCAATGGACGTGCCGGAGATACAGTCCATTGTTCTTGAATCACGCAGTGGTCTGGGCCCGTTTGGCTCCAAAGGCATTGGCGAGCCGGTGTTTGCTCCGGTTGCGGCCTCGATTGTCAATGCGATTGCCGACGCCATCGGGACTCGTATTCACGATTTGCCATTGACCCCGGAAAAGGTTCTGGCGGCAATTCAGGCCAAGAGCGCAACTTAGAGGGCAGCTATGAAAAAGGACCTGCCACGCCATGCCCGCGTCGTCGTTGTCGGAGGTGGAGTTGTAGGCAGTTCCATTGCTTATCAGCTGACCAAAGCCGGGGTTTCAGACGTGGTTCTCCTGGAACGCGGCGCCCTGACCTGTGGCACCTCATGGCACGCAGCAGGGCTGATCATGCAGTTGCGCGGCGGCCATACCTCAACCGAAATCGCCAGCTACAACGCCAAATTTTATCCCGAACTGGAAGCCGACACCGGCATGATGACGGGATTCAAACAGAACGGAACCCTTGCCATCGGGCGAAACAAAGACCGGGTTCACGAGATGAGTCGCCGGGCCTCGTTGGCTAAAAGCTTCGGTATAGAAACCCACACACTGAGCCCCAGCGAAACCAAAGAGATGTATCCCGCACTCGATCAGGATTTTATCGAAGGGGGTCTGTTTATTCCCGGGGATGGCCAGCTGAACCCGGTGGATACCGTCAACGCCCTGATCAATGGTGCAAAAAAACGCGGCGCCAGAGTTTTCGAAGAAACCTTGGTTGGCAAAATGCAACGACTGCCATCGGGTGAGTATCAGTTGGAAACAAACATAGGACCCATCACCTGCGAAAAGCTGGTGCTGGCCTGCGGACTATGGACCCGGGATTTTGCCGCTCAATTGGGCGTGCGTGTTCCGCTTTTTGCCTGCGAACACATGTATGTGGTGACCGAGCCGATGGATTTCATCCACCCCGCTCTGCCGGTTTTGCGCGATACCGATGGGTACACCTACATGAAAGAGGACGCCGGCAAATTGCTGATTGGATCGTTTGAGCCACGCGGCAAAGCCCTGCCGGTTGGAAACCTGCCAACGGATCAACGTTTTATAGAAATGCAGGAAGACTGGGACCACTTCGCCCTACCCTATTCCAAAGCCATGGAAATGGTGCCTGATCTGGCTGATGTCGGCATCAACAGGTTCATGAACGGCCCCGAGAGTTTTACGCCGGATGACCTGCCCTGTCTTGGCGAAGCACCTGGTTTGCCCAATTGCTTCATCGCCGCCGGGCTCAATTCCGAAGGCTTTGAGATCAGCCCCGGCATAAGCCGTGCCCTGGCCCGCTGGATCATTGATGGCGAGCCTGACTTGGATCTGGTCGATTATGATGTCGCCCGGTTTCATCCGTTTCAAACCAACCAGAATTATCTGAGCGCCCGTGCCCCGGAATCGCTGGGTGGCATTTTTGAAATGCCCTGGCCGTTCAAGGATCATGAATCGGCACGTCCGGCCCGCAAGAGCCACCTGCACGACCGGCTGGCGGCCCGCGGTGCCTGTTTTGGTGAAACTGCGGGCTGGGAACGCCCGATGTGGTTTGCCCCCAAGGGTGTGGAACCCAGGAACGAGTATTCGTTTTTCCGACCCAACTGGTATGAACACACCGCACGCGAATGCCTTGCCGCACGCGAAACCGTAGTGCTGATGGACATCAGTTCATTTGGCAAAACGCTGGTGAAGGGGCGGGATGCCTGCGCCTATCTAAATTGGATGTGCGTCAGTGAAATGGATGTGCCGGTTGGCAAGCTGGTTTACACCCATATGCTCAACTCCAAAGGTGGGATTGAGGTTGATATCACCGTGGATCGGATGGCCGAAGATCAATACATGGTCTATTCTTCGGCAGGGGTGCATTTTCGCGATATGAACTGGATGCAAAATCATATCCGGGGCGATCAGCACGTAACCCTGACCGAGCTGACAGCGGCCTATTCAGTTCTGAACGTGCAGGGGCCTAACTCCCGCGGATTGCTGGAGACCCTGAGCGGTGCTGACTTGTCTAATGAGGCGTTTCCTTTCCTCACCGCTCAGGAGATTGAGATTGGTTACGCGATCATTCGGGCCAAGCGCATGACTTTTGTCGGAGAACTGGGCTGGGAGCTGCAAATCCCCTCGGAATTCGTGCAGGATGTCTATGACATTATTATCAAAGCGGGTCAGGCTTTCGGGTTGGTTGAAGCCGGATATCACACGCTAGAACATCTGCGCTGTGAACGGGCTTACCGCGAATACGGGCTGGATCTGGCCCCGGATGATACCCCGATTGAAGCTGGTCTTGGCTTTATTGTCAAAATGGACAAACCGGGTGGGTTTATAGGCCGCGATGCGCTTGTGCCGCAGAAGGGCCAGACCCTTACCAAGCGAATGGTCAATTTCAAACTGAAAGACAGCGAGCCTGCGCTTTTTCATGACGAACTGATCTGGATGAACGGCGTGCGGGTTGGCTATCTCAGCTCCGGAGCCTATGGTTTCAATCTCGGCAGTGCTGTCGGCATGGGATATGTCAAACACCCGGACGGGGTAACAGCAGACACGATCAACAGCGCCGAGTTTGAAATAGAAATCGCCTGCGAACGCTTTGCCGCCGAAGCGTCGCTAAAGTCGTTCTATGATCCGACCGGCGCGCGAGTAAAGATGTGAACCAACAGGAGCAACTGACATGACAAATACCGGCAACTGGCAGGCCCCTGAAGGAATTCCTGACAAGCTGATCATTGATGGCAAGTGGATTGGTGCTGACAGCAAGGACAGCACCGAAAGCACTGACCCGGCAACCGGGGTGGCTTTTGCCTCGGTTCCGCTTGGCAATGCCAACGATGTTGATCGCGCGATTGAAAGCTCCAAGCGCGCGCTTAAGGGCGACTGGCGAAGCAGCACTCCGGTTCAGCGGGCGCGTGTTCTTGCAAGGACGGCAGCGCTGATCCGGCGCGACGCGGAACTGCTGGCGCGGGTTGAAACGCTCGACAGCGGCAAACCGATCCGTGAGGCACGTGGTGATGTGGAAACCGCGGCCGGGTATTTTGAGTATTACGCCGGAATTGCCGATAAACTGCAGGGGGATTCAATCCCGCTTGGTCCGGATTTTATGTCGTTCACCCTGCATGAACCGGTTGGCGTGACCGCCCATATCATTCCGTGGAACTTCCCTCTGGTGACCACCGCGCGCGGGGCGGCGCCCGCTTTGGCCGCGGGAAATACCTGTGTGATCAAACCGGCACTGATCACTTCACTGACGGCCCTGATGCTGGCAAATATCCTCAAGGAGGCCGGGCTTCCCGACGGGGTGTACAATGTCGTCACTGGTCGGGGCTCAGAAGTCGGGGATCACCTGACCAGCCATCCCGATGTAGCCCATGTCACTTTCACCGGCTCGGTCGCCACCGGCATTTCAGTAATGAAGTCAGCCGCCGACACCATCGCTTCAACCACCATGGAACTGGGCGGCAAATCACCCGTGGTAGTGCTTCGGGACGCCAATATCGACGCGGCGGTCGAAGGCACCATGAAGGCGATCTTCATGAATGCAGGGCAGGTTTGCTCATCTGGTTCGCGGCTGGTGATCGAGCGCAGTGTCCACGCCGAAATGATGGCAAAGCTGGTTGCGAAGGCCGGGGCGCTCAACATGGGACACGGGCTTGACGACGCCGACCTTGGGCCGCTGGTTTCTAGGAGCCAGCAAAAGACTGTTTCGTCTTATGTTGATGATGCGCGCGCGCGCGGCTGTTCAATCGTCGTTGGCGGCAACGCACAGGGCCCCGCCGATATCAAGGGGCTGGAAAACGGCTTCTTCATGCAGCCGACCATCATCGATGACCTCAGCCAAAGCGACAGGCTGGTGCAGGAGGAAATCTTCGGCCCGGTGCTGGCGGTTCAGATCGTTGACAGCGCCGAAGAAGGCATTGAGGCCGCCAACAACACCCCGTTTGGGCTGTGCGGCGGTATCTACACCGGAGACGTCACCAAGGCCCTGCGCTTTGCCCGCGAAATGGAAGCGGGTCAGATATTTATCAACCAGTATTTCGCTGGTGGCATCCCCACCCCCTTTGGCGGCGTAAAAAATTCCGGCTTCGGGCGTGAAAAAGGCCTTGCGGCGCTGGCCAGTTACTATCAAGTAAAGTGCATCACTGCGCGGATTTAAAACGACATCGCAAGAGGTTACCATGACTACCCCGCCAAACTCTCCCCACGCACGCGATATTGTATCGCACCTGCACCCCTTTACCAACTTGGCCGATCACGCGGAAAAAGGTCCGCATATCTTCAACCGTGGTGAAGGGGTCTATGTCTTTGATGATGATGGTAAAAAATACATCGAAGGATTGGCGGGTCTTTGGTGCGCCGCTCTCGGGTTCAGCGAAAAGCGTCTGGTCGAGGCTGCAACGAAACAGATGGAAGCCCTGCCGTTTTACCACAATTTCGCCCACAAGGCGGTGGAACCTGCGATTGAGCTGGCCGATTTTCTGGTTGAACATGCGCCAGTGCCGATGTCCAAGGTGTTTTTTACCAACTCCGGATCCGAGGCCAACGATACACAAGTCAAGATCGTCTGGTATTACAACAACGTTTTGGGTCGCCCCGAAAAGAAGAAAATCATCGCCCGGCACGGTGCTTATCACGGCATTACACTGGCCGCGGCCAGCCTTACGGGCATGCAATATGCCCACAACGCTTTTGATGTGCCCCTCACCAATTTTCTGCACACCGATTGCCCGCATTTCTACCATGGAGGACAGGAGGGCGAGAGCGAGGACGAATACTCGACCCGACTGGCCGCCAACCTGGAACAGCTGATCATGAAAGAAGGCCCCGAAACGGTGGCTGCCTTCATCGCCGAGCCGTTTCTTGGGGCCGGCGGAGTGATCCCGCCTCCAAGCGGGTACTACCAGAAGATCCAGCCCATTCTGGACGAACATGACATCCTGTTCATCGCCGACGAAGTGATCAGCGGTTTCTTTCGCACCGGAAACATGTTCGCCACCGAGACCTACGACCTTAAACCCGATCTGATCACGATGGCCAAGCAGTTGTCCGCTGCCTATCAGCCCATCGGTGCCGTGATGATGACCGACAAAATCCACGATGTCCTGGTCGAAGGCAGCCGTAAGTTCGGCATGTTCGGCACCGGTTTTACTTATTCCGGCCATCCGGTTCCTGCCGCTGTCGCGCTGGAAACCCAGAAGATCTATCAGGACCGGGACATCGGAGCGCATGTCAAAGCGGTTTCGGTTCCCTTCCAGAAACGTCTGGCCGCACTGGCCGGTCACCCACTAGTGGGCGAGGCCCGCGGGGTCGGCCTGATCGGGGGGATCGAACTGGTCAGCGACAAAGCGGCGCGGATCAATTTCGATCCCGCCCAGAAGGTCGCCCCTTGGGTTTCGGAGCGAGCCACTCATCACGGCCTGATCGTGCGCCCGCTCAGGAACGACACCATCGCCTTCTGCCCACCTCTGATCATTGATGAGCAACAGGTTAACGATATGTTTGATGCCATGGAACATGCTCTGGATGAAGCGGTGGGCTTTGTGGCGGGACTATGATGGGAACCAGACCAATTTTGATGGAGGTCAGAGGGCCGGATGCCTATGATTCCGGCCCGGAAAACATCACTTATGACCAAACAACCCGACGAAAAGACGCGCCAGTTGCACAACGTCTACGATTCTCAAAGCGCGAACGAAACTGCTGAGATTTACGACGGCTGGGCTGACGACTATGAGGCGCATATGGCAGGAGTGGGCTATTCACACCCTGCCATGGTTGCATCCATGCTGTGCCGCCATCAAAAAACCGGCAATGCGCCGATGCTTGATGCAGGTGCCGGAACCGGGATCATGGCCGAAATTCTGGGCGCTTTGGGGTATCCGGCAATTTTCGGCTTTGACGCCTCTCCCGGCATGTTACGTCTGGCTAAAGCCAGGGACATCTATGCCGACCTCAGGGTTGCGCGCCTTGGCGAACCGCTTGACTACGAAACCAATCAGTTTGCCGCCGCCGTCGCCTCGGGGGTGTTCACCCAGGGCCATGCGCCTCTTTCGGGGCTAAACGAACTGATCCGCATCACCCGCCCGGGCGGTCACATCGTGTTTTCCATCGCCCGCAGCTATCTGGGCAGCGCTTTTGCAGAGGTGGCATCAGAACTGGAACAGCAAGGCAAATGGCATCAGGCAGACGCGACCCAAAGGTATGATTCAACCCCCATGGGGCAGGACAATTTGATGGCGCAAGTCTTTGCTTTTCGCGTAGAATAAACCATTACAATTCAATCACGGAATGCCCCAGTGCCCAAGAATTCAGACAACAGACCCACCGTTGCCAACGTTGTGATAGACAGCCTGGTCGCCAATGGAATTGATCAACTTTATTGCCTGCCCGGATACCAGAATGATGAGTTCTTTGACGCGCTTTACGACAAGCAGGATAAACTGACCCCGATTCACGCCCGCCACGAGCAAGGTGCGGTATACATGGCCTTGGGGGCTGCTCTTGCCACCGGCAGACCGCAAGTGGCTTCGGTAGTTCCTGGCCCGGGATTTCTCAATGGCAGCGCCGCACTGGCCACTGCCTACAGCCTCTACGCCCCGGTGCTGGCCCTTGTTGGCCAGATACCATCTGACCAGATCGGCAAAAGTCTAGGAGCCTTGCATGAGGTTCCCGGGCAATTGGAAATGCTGGGATCCCTGACCAAACAGGCCTCGCGGATTACCGGTGGTAACAACGCCGGCTCGCTGATGCGCTCAGCCATCAGGGCAGTAAACTCAGGCCTGCCGCGCCCGGTCGGACTGGAAGTGCCGATGGACGTCTGGACATCACGCTGCGAGGGGATGCCTGAAACTCTGACGCAGGAACCCCAGAAAACACCGCTGCCCGATGCCGATAAGATAGATCAGGCGGTTCAGATTCTGAAAAATGCCGCCAGCCCGATGATCGTTGTCGGTTGCGGAGCCCAAGACAGCAGCAAAGATGTGACCTTGCTGGCCGAAACGCTCTCGGCCCCGGTCTTGTCGATGCGAACCGGCCATGGTGTGGTTTCAAGCCGCCATCCGCTAAGCATCAGAACTCTTGAGGGGTATGCGCTTTGGCCCGACTGCGATGTTGTGCTGGCCCTTGGCACCCGGCTTCAGACCCAGCAGATGCTGTGGGGAATGGATGACGATCTGAAGATCATTCACGCGGATATCAATGAAGAAGAGCTTGGCCGCATCAACGCTCCGGACGTCGCCCTTCACGGAGATGTGGCCACGATCGTGCCCGCACTTACTGCCGGCCTTGAAGGGAAGGAAACGCAAAAGCAGGATTGGCTGGAACGAGTTACCGCCACCAAGGAACGGGTTACGGCCGGATACCGCAAGGAGTTTGGGCCCCAGCTTGCCTGGCTGGACGCCATTCGGGACGAACTTCCGGATGACGGAATATTCGTCGAGGATCTGACTCAGGTTGGGTATGTCTCTCGGTTTGCTCTGCCGGTCTACCACCCGCGCACTTGCCTCACTCCGGGTTATCAGGGCACGCTTGGCTGGGGACTTGGTACCGGGTTGGGGGCGGCCCATGCCCGCCGGGATGTTCCGGTGGTTGCGATCATGGGCGATGGTGGGGCAATGTTCTCCATCGGAGAGCTCGCAACCGCCGTGCACCACAATATCCCACTGATAGTCGTCGTTTTCAACGATAACGCCTACGGAAATGTGCGTGGTTTTCAGAACGACCAATACAATGGCCGGACGATAGCCACCGATCTGACCAGCCCGGATTTTGCAGCGCTGGCGCAAAGCTGCGGCGTGAAAGGACAAACTGCGGCAACCCCATCAGAGTTGCGCAAATGCCTTCGGTCGGCATTTGCATCCGATGGCCCCAGCTTGATTGAAGTCCCGGTGGGCACTTTCCCGTCTCCCTGGAAACATTTTCTTGTACCTAAAGTCCGGGGCGCTGCCTGAGCAGATTTGGTAAAAAGGTGCCTTGAGGGTAGCTCCTATTCGCCGACGCTAAAGCGTTGCACGATAGGCCCGAGACACGGGTTCTCTGATTGATCTGCCCCCCCAATGACTCCCTCATTCATAACGAGAGTTCGCAGGTTTGGTTTTCATTCCACATACATTTGGGTGGTCATTTTTCCGGCGGTGATGGAAATTTCAAAAATGATGCAAATCCCTTATCGATAAAAACGCTTTGTGCATTGCGTCACAGAGTTGGTCGATCTCGTCCTCACCCATACCGGTTGACAACGCCGCCGCGCCAGTGTGGATCATCATGATACCTTCGTCATAGAGCGTGTTGATCAGGGTACTCAATGCTTTCAACTGGTTCGGCGTTGGATGTCCTTGCCGATAGTTTTTGGGCGCTTCGGGCTTTAAGTGAACGCGTAACAACGATCCCGTGCCTGTGACGCTTGCGGGCACATCGGCCAGCCTGATCGTCTGGGTGAGGTTTTCGCGGGCATAATCCCCTAGCGCGTTCAGTTTTGTCACCGCTGCCTGATCGAACCGCTCCATTGCAACTAGCCCTGCCGTCATGGTCACCGGGTTTGCCGAGAAAGTGCCGGAGTGCGGCAACCGCAGGCCTTTGGGACCATTCACAAAGACATCCATTATGTCAGCGCGGCCAGCCAGCGCCCCGACCGGGAAGCCGCCGCCAATCATTTTGCCCATCGAGGTCAGGTCGGGCTGAACATCAAATCGCGCCTGCATACCTCCCACTTCGCTCCTGAAGGTGATGACTTCGTCAAACATCAGCAAAGCATCACTGGCGCGGGTCCAGCTGTGAAGTGCGCTGACAAACCCGGCTTCTACGGGCACCATTCCAATACGATGCGGGATCGGGTCGATGATGATGCAGGCAATATCGTTCTTGTGGCGGTCCAGAATGGCAACGGCCTTTTCAGGTTCGTTGAATGGGATGATAATCATGTCTTCCAGCACACCGGTTGGTGTGCCCTGCGCCAGTGGAACCGGATTGGGGTTATCCGCTTCCCCCCAGTTTTCGGGCTTTGGCGCCTGAGAGACCTCAGCGAAATCATAAGCCCCGTGATAACTGCCTTCGACTTTGGCTATCTTGGAGCGTCCGGTAAAGGCGCGGGCGGCCTTCATACCCGCCATCACCGCCTCGGTGCCAGAGTTCACAAACCGGATTTTGTCAAAACCCGGCGAACGCGCGCACAGGTGCTCTGCAAACAGGACCTCAGCCTCGGTTGCCATGGTGTATGCGCTGCCGCGTTGAAGTTGAGCGGTGACAGCTTCAACAATCGGGGCATAGGCGTGGCCATGGATGTGCGAGGCCATGTTGTTGGCAAAGTCCAGCCGTTCGACCCCGTCAACGTCGACGATCCGGCATCCCTGCGCCTGGCTGGCGTAAAGCGGATGCCCCCCGCGCAGCAGGGTGTTGCGGCTGACACCACCGGGCAATACTCGTTTGGCACGTTCAAAAAGTTCGGCGCTTCTGGTGCCGTCAGGATTTGGCATTTGCCGGACCTTCAGTGAGCTTGAGGAAAATCAGCAACGGCAGACTGATCTTCCTGAAGTGTCTTATCCATGTGAACGCTGGTAGCTGTGCGCATGGCTTCAGCAAGAGACCCCTCCAGCTCCTTTTCGATCTTGGCCAGCTCGTCTTCAAAGAAGAACGAATTGCCTTCCAGAGGATTCAGCAGCGATACATTGTTTGTCTCAAGGTCATATTTGGCGTGAAATACCCTGTCGATCCATTCCATGTTGCGCGCCTCGTTGAACTTCAGGGCAAACACGGTTTCCCCGTCAATCACCGAGGTTCCCATCAGCGATAGTTTCCCGGCCGAAGTTGTCATGGAGATATGCCGCGACGGGCGGGCAATAGACGGGAGCGAGCGGTAGACGATGTCAAAGATCCTTGAAACGTCCGCCAGAGGTGCGGTGTAGTAATGATGCTCGCCGGTCGGGCGGGCGCAGTACATCGAGTGAAACCCGATAGACAGGGTGTTCAGGATGTTACCGAGATCAATCCAGTTTTGCGCCGAACGCTCGATATCAACGCTGCCATCCGCTTTCGGAAACAGGCTGATATGTTTCATCATCGGGCTTTGGCTGCGCAACACCGCATTGTGCTTTTGCAAGCGTCGGATGGCAGCAATCGTAATCGGGTGCAACAGTTCCTTTGGGGTGGAAAAATGTGCCATCCAAGCCAGTTGAATGCCGTTTTCATTTATCCGGTCAAACAGCGCCAGCATCTTTTCATATTTCTTGGTCAACACCATTTCAGGTTGGAAAGTCAGCGAACGTGTGGCCAGCCGGATCGTACGGATGTGCAGCAATTCCGGGTCATCGAACAGCGGGGCAACGTATTTCTCCAACCGTTCGGCAGGCATGAAACCACCGTCACCACCAGTGATCAAAAGGTCAGTGACCTCTTTGTGCTTGCGCAGATATTCATGGATCTGGTCGATGTCGTGTTGCAGGAACATATCCTCGTCACCCCGCACCTGTGCATGGCGAAAACAATAGGTGCAAAACGAAAAACAGTGCTGGGTTGATTTGTCAAAGATCAGCTGGGTCTGCGGGTATTTGTGCTGGCTTCCGGCAAGAACCTCAAGCACGCCATCATCGTTGGTGAACCACGGTTTGTTGAGCTGCTGATTGCCGTCATGCGGGTTTGTCGACTGCATGTATTCAGCAGCAATATCGGTGCGCGCTCTGCCTTTTTCGGCGGCCAGGTATTTCTTGACGACATCCTTGTTGATCATACCAGGTTGCGGGAAAACCAGTTGGAAAACCGAGTCTGTCTGATACTGATTCCAGTCGATGCTGTTCAGAGTGTGACGCGTCGCGAGAAACCGATAGACTTCGACGAACAATTCCCGTTCATCAATGTGATCGATGTCGATGCCATTTTTCGTCAGCGTTTTGATCGCTGCACGAAATCCTGCCAGGCCGGTGTAATTCTCACGCCCCCGAAATATCGGGGCAGTTGTGCGGTTCAGGGATGAATACTGTGGGTATTGCCGGTGCAACCTGTTGACAACTCCTGCTGGCAGAAGCCGCTCTTGAGAAATGATCTGAAGGGCTTCCTCGGGGAACCCGCCACTCAGAAGAACCTCGTTAACGTCGACTTCGGCGTCTGCTTGTTCACGTGTCAGATTGTCCAGCATGTTTCATTCCTCGATTGTCGAAAGCAGGTCAAAATTTCGGTATCCCTGTGATGAGAACGAAATACCTATAGTAGCTGTCAGCGCAATCAACGAATGCTCATTACATCATTCTGTTTCGGAATAGGTTATTACAAGAATTTCAATTTGGAAAAGATCGGGTGTTCTAGTTCTTTGTAAGATTTAGTATTGTATTGTATAGGTTATTTAGCACCCAACAAACCGTTTCCCGCCAAGAGCAGGATTTTCTCGGGTCTTCTGAAAAGGAATGAAAATGCGCATCTCCAGGCAATTCCTTCCATCCATCAATCTGCTTTCGGCATTTGAAGCTGCCGCAACAACCTTGAACTTCTCCCAAGCGGCACGAGAGCTTGATCTCACCCAAAGTGCTGTCAGCCGCCAGATCAAGGCTCTGGAAGAGCAACTCGGCGTGCCGCTTTTCATTCGCGATGGCCAACGCGTCAGACTTACTACCGCTGGCGAAGGCTATCTGCACGCTATCAGAGAAGCCTTGAAAAAAATCGCCGGCGCGTCAATTGCAGCCCGATCCAACTCGAAAGGCGGAACGCTTGAACTGGCCGTGCTGCCAACATTTGGCGCGCGCTGGCTGGCGCCACGGCTGGCCAGGTTTTTTTCTTCTAATCCAGGAGTTACGGTAAATTTCACCACCAAACTGAAACCGTTTGACTTTGGCATTGAACCATTGGATGCAGCCATTCATTTTGGTCAGCCGGTGTGGGCGGATGCAGAGACGGTTTTTCTGATGAACGAGACAGTTCTGCCGGTATGCTCGCCGGAATTCCTGAGCCAGCATCAGTTCGACTTGCCCTCCAAGCTTCTGTCAGCGCCGCTGATCAATCTCTCAAGTCGGCCCGATGCCTGGGCTCATTGGTTTGAAACCCAGAAAGTTGAGGGGCACAGCACTGGCGGTATTGTGTTCGATCAGTTTGCTGCCGCAGCGCAGGCTGCAACCCACAGCGTCGGGATTGCGCTTTTGCCTGAGTTTCTTATCGAGCGCGAGTTGGCCGACGGAAAACTCGTTTCAGCCTTTGGGGCACCACAAACAAGTGCCGAGGCCTATTATTTGGTTTGGCCAGCCAGACGAAACAGTTACCCCCCGCTTGTCGCCTTTAAAGACTGGGTGGTTTCGGAAACAGTGGAAACGTGAGCCACGAGTTCTCACACCGGGGGCCACTTTCGGTGTCGGCAACCCCATTAACCGAGAATTTTCTGAACATTCTGACGCCGCAAATGCGGGCACCCCCTAGAGCGGTTTCGTTAAACCTGAATCAGGTTTGGCGAAAAACGTCCCGACAAGACATTGATGTTTAAGCCTTTGATGTTGCACATCGTGGTTCATTGGAGTTTCCAATAAACCCGGATGCTCTCTAGAACAGATTGAACACCGGATCAGTCACGACAGTCATCCCGATATCGTCGATAACCAGCAGGTTACCGGCTCCGGCGTCCGTTGTAACCGATACAGAGGCGAGATCATTGAATATCGCGGAGTCGACAAGTGGGTCGCCTGTTGTCGGATCAATCAGAGCGTCAAAGTCGATGAAGATGTTACCGCCACTGGTGCCACCGGCACCCATGCCAGTTGTGCCGACAACGAAGTCGAAAGACCCGACCTCCTGCAATACCAGCCCGACGCCCGATACAAACACTTCTTCAAATGTTGTAAAGGTCACTGTCATGCCTTCGGTCACCGAAGATGTCAGATAGATGCTGTCGAGGTTGAAAGTGCCTACGTTGTCGACACCTTCCACGCCTGTTCCAGCGCCGCCAATTGTCAGGCTGCCATCGGCTTCCATCGCCAGAACATTGTCACCAGACACAACACCGTTGAACACGCCCTGAGGCAAACCACCAGGTCGTCCGTTCGAGCTAGTGGCCTCGTCTGTCTCAAACACCTGAACGTCGCCATTGAACACGAACTCTTCGTAGGTGCCTATCCCAACCGAAAATCCGCTTTCATCCGCAAATGGCTCAAAGTCCAGCAGATATTCGCCCACTCCCGTCGGTGGCGGTACAACTGCCGGATCCTCGACATTCACAAAGACACTGCCAGAAGACGAACTGTTTGACGCACCGGAGCCATCGTCAACCTCGTAGGTAAACACAAGGCTAAGTTGCTCGCCATCAAGCAAACCAAATTGCGTCGGATCAAAGGTGATCTCAGTGCCGTCAATGGTGAACACAACGTTGAATGTTTCCGGGGGGCCACCTTCACCCTCTACGGTGTAGGTAAAGGAGAAATTCGAGAACGCAAGAACATCGCCCGTGTCAATATCACTTGCAAAACCAGCCAGATCAAACGTGACCGAAGCTGTGCTTGCATCCAGATCGACGTCGATCAACTGATCGACGGTGACCGGGGCATTGTTTGTCTCGGTTTCGTCTGCACCGTCCACGCTGAACGTCACTTCACCATTCGCAGAACTGTTCGCAGCACCGCTGCCGTCGTCTACGGTGTAATTTAGAATACCGGTGAAGCTTTCTCCTGTATCCAGTCCGAATTGCTCGGGATCAATGAAGACAACGCCTCCAGCAATTGTGTAGTTGACTGAAATTTCCACTCCGCCTTGGGTGAAGGAAATGGCGCCTATCGACAGCACATCGCCCGTGTCAGGGTCGGAGATCAGTGTATTCAGGTCGATCGAGATCATTCCTGCGTCTTCATTGACTGCGGCCAAGACCAGATCATTTGCAACCGGTGCATTGTTCGGCGGCAATGGATCGTCCGCGCCCTCGATTGTCAGTTCAACGGTTCCGGTGGTGGAGCTGTTCGTTGCCCCGCTGCCATCGTCGACGGTGAACTCGAACGATTGAATGATCGATTGACCTTCGTCCAGCCCAAATTGCGCCGGGTCGATCTGGATAACACCGTTAACGACTGTGAAAACAACAGGCGTTGCGTGCCCGTCATCCTGCAGCATCACTGACGTAATCGTAAGAGTATCGCCAGTGTCCGCATCGGACACCAGAGCATTCAGATCGATGAAGATCATCCCGTCGGCTTCGTCCGCTGTCACCTCAAGATCACTTGCTATCGGTGCATTATTTGTCGGCGGTGTTGGATCCCCCGCAATACCGGTGACAGTCAGGGTGATTTCCCCGGTTGAGGTGCCGCCATTGCCGTCATCGACGAGGTAAGTGAGTACAAAGTCCTCAACTTCGGCGGCATCCAGTCCGAATTCTGCCGGGTCTATGGTGACAACACCGTTAACAAGGGTGAACGGAACGACAATCCCGCGACCCGTGTTGTCGGTGATCGACAAAACGGAAAGCGAAAGAACATCATTCACATCGACATCGTTTACCAGCGCGTTCAGGTCGATCACAATCGAGCCGGCACCTTCAGTCGCTGCCTGAGAAGAATCCTGTGCGATCGGATCATCATTAGTACCGGTTACAGTGATGGTAACCACTTCGGTGGTGGTTTCACCGTGGGAGTCGGTGACCTCGATGGTCACGGTCACGTCACGGGTTTCGCCAACACCAAGGTCTTGGAAATCGGTTCCCGGATCAAAAGTCAGCATCGTGCCGTCGACCGTGGCGGTGCCTTCAGACGGGCCGGTGACAAGGGTGTGGGTCAGGGTTGTGCCATCGTCGTCGCTATCGACGTCATCACCATACAAAGACAGGTCCACAACGGCTGCATTAGAGTCTTCTGTTGCAGCAACCGAGACGGCCAGAGTCGGAGCATCGTTTGTGCCCGTTACGGTTATTGTAATGTCAGCCGTTGTAGTTGCCCCATGCGCATCCTCTGCCTGCACGGTTATAACCACGTCGCGCGTTTCACCCGCCGCAAGGTTCTGGAAATCCGCTCCGGGATCGAACGTCAGTGTGTTGCCGGAAATCGAGGCTCCGCCTTCGGACAGGATGCCAATGATGGTGTAAATCAAATTGGTTCCATCATTGTCGCTGTCGACATCATCACCAAGCGCTGCCAGGTCAACATCGACCGTCGGACCGTCTTCTGTTGCTGCGCCGAACCCGGCCAACATTGTCGGATCGTCATTCGTCCCTGTCACAGTGACGGTGATGTCGTTGCTGGCAGTAGCACCGTGCGCGTCAGTCACGGTAACGGTTATGACAACATCCTGCGTTTCGCCCAGTGCAAGGCCCTGGAAATCAGCGCCCGGATCATACGTCAGCGTAGTTCCGGTGATTGACGCGCTTCCTTCACCCGCTCCCGGACTTCCGGTAATGGCGTAAATGAGGGATGAGCCGTCGTCATCACTGTCAATGTCGTCGCCAAGCGCGGCCAGATCAACGTCAACCGTCGCGCCATCCTCGGTTGCATTGGCAAAACCGGCGGCCATTGTCGGATCGTCATTCGTCCCTGTCACAGTGACGGTGATGTCGTTGCTGGCAGTAGCACCATGCGCGTCAGTCACGGTAACGGTTATGACAACATCCTGCGTTTCGCCCAGTGCAAGGCCCTGGAAATCAGCGCCCGGATCAAACGTCAGCGTAGTTCCGGTGATTGACGCGCTTCCTTCACCCGCTCCCGGACTTCCGGTAATGGTGTAAATGAGGGATGAGCCGTCGTTATCGTTGTCGATATCATCACCCAGTACGGCAAGGTCTACATCCACCGTCGGACCATCTTCCGTCGCCGCGGCGGCACCAGCCGCCATTGTCGGGTCGTCGTTCACGCCGTTGATCGTGATGTCGAAATTGTGGACGGTTGTACCGCCGTTGCCGTCGCTGACAGTAACCGAAACAGTTTCAACGACCGTATCACCAACTGCGAGGGACTGATAATCCGCACCCGGATCAAAAGTGAAATTGAGCGACAAGCCTGTGCCCATGGCCGGTGTAAAGGCCGATGTTGAATCGAGCGCCAGCGTTCCCAGCGTGCCATTGTAGGTGAAGCTGTCCAGCGTCATCGCGTCGCCGTCAAAATCATAGGCCGAGACACTGAAAGCCAGAGCATTGTCCTCGTCGGTTGTCGGACCGTCATCAAGGATCAGCGGAGCGTTGTTACCTCCGTCGATATTCAGGGTAAAGTCGTCAAACTGCATTTCCTCAAAGCTGATGACAGTATCCACACCCTCATCGCCGTCTGCTGCGTTCAGATCTGTAACGACAAAGCCGCCGCCGATGGCCGCCCATGAAAAATCTGTGATCGAGCCCGCGAATACGGCAGTATCAAAGCCGTTGCCGCCGTTCAGGTCGTCATTGCCTATTCCGCCGCTGACAACGTCATCGTCGTTACCGGCACTAGAGCATTGGGCATTCAATTGGAATCGGGGGATTCCCAAGTTATCGGAATTCTGATTCACTGAGTTTGGAGGTGGATCATGACAACGAAAACCTATTCTTGTGATATGCGCCGGAGCCTTGTTGGCTTTGTTGAGGGCGGCCATTCATGCCGGGAAGGTGCCCGCCAATTTGGAGTCAGCGCCAGCTTTGCTGTCAAACTGTTACAGCTTTGGCATCGGAGCGGATCGGTTACGCCACAACCGCGTGGTGGGCGTCGCCATTCCAAACTGGCGCCGCACCGCGCGTTTCTGATTGGCTGCGTTAAAGAGCAGCCGGATATCACTATGCCGGAACTGGCGGCGGCATTGGATGCTGCGCAAGGTCTCAGGGTCGATCCGAGTTCCCTGTCACGCTTTCTACATCGATGCGGGTTCACATATAAAAAAATCGCTGATGGCAAAGGAGTGCGAACGCTCAGATGTGAGACGCGCGCGGCATCGGTGGGTCACGCACCGCCAGCCAAGAATGTGTCTTGAGCCTCACCGCTTTGTCTTCATTGATGAAACCGCCACAAACACCAAGATGACACGTCTGCGTGGACGAGCGTTGCAAGGTGAAAGGCTGCACGCAACAGCACCCTTCGGCAGGTGGGGAACGCAAACCTTCATCGCCGGTCTCAGGTGCGATGGCCTGACCGCACCCTGGGTGTTGAATGGGCCGATGGATAGAGCGGCTTTCAATACCTATATCGAAACCCAGCTTGCCCCGACGCTTCATAAAGGCGATGTCGTTATTCTCGACAACCTTGCCACCCACAAAAGCCCTGAAGCCGCCCGGTGCCTGAAAGAAAAGGGCGCATGGTTCTTGTTTTTGCCGCCTTACTCCCCTGACCTCAATCCCATCGAGATGGCCTTTTCAAAACTCAAAGCTCACCTGCGAAAAGCCGGTGCCAGAACCATAGAAGTCCTCTGGCGCGCTATTGGAAATATTTGTGATCTGTATAACGAAACTGATTGCTGGAATTACTTCAAGGCCGCAGGATATGCCTCCAATTGAACGCACGAAGCTCTAGATGCCTTTAGGAACGGAAGTATTGCTGACGGTAACATCACCATCGACCCGGACATTACCGGTTGAGGTAATACCATCCCGGCCAGTTGCGCTGTTCTGCGGAGACTTAGGTGCCGGTTGCGGTGCCTTTTTGCGCAGGGTGAGAAGTGCTTTCCAGAGTCCGGCGACAACAATGCAGATACCGCCCCCCAGCCACGCGAGCGTTTTCTGATTGGCAGAATCGGTAAGAAAAATCCAAATATCCAAAGCGTTTTCCTTTTTGTACAATGCGTTCATTGTGCCAAAAAGAAAGGCGTCCGCCAAG
>JAAEUI010000098.1 GCA_024227475.1 Paracoccaceae bacterium
CCGGCCAGCGGCAGCGTCGAAGGGTTGCTGCACCGTAACCGGGAGACAGGCGAGACCATCGATGCCTCGTCCTGGATCATTCCCGGCGATACGCTGGACTACGGCATAGCGATCGAGGGGTTGATGCGGAAGCGCGAACGGGAGCCGTGCGGTTGCCCGGCTGGCCGCTGATGCGCGGGAGTGCCGGACGCTGAGACGGACCAGTTGGCTGGAACCGGTGAGAGTGACCAAAATAAATGATGGGTTTATCCCTGATTTTGATCGGATTACGTGATGGATAAAGAAAAACCCCCTCAAATAACTTGATAATTACCCGAGGGGGCTGTCTCCTTGATTCTGCGAAGAAATATAGGGGACGAAATCAATGTGCCACGCCTTCCTTGAAGATTCCAGGTTTTATCAGTTTTTATTTCAAATTGATCAGGAGATTGTCGGTGATGTTCGCCTGAAAGGCTGTGCTCATTGTGGTGGCAGGCTGCATTTCGCCCGTTATCCACGCAAACCCCGGGGCATGCGTTGTGCCCGGGATGGAACGTATGAGACTCGCCTGAGTTTTTGTTGTGCCAACGAGGGTTGTCGCCGCCGTTGCACCCCGCCGCCGGTACGTTTTCTCGGGCGTAAGGTTTATCTGGGCACGATCGTGATTTTGGTGATGGCCATGGAACATGGCCTCAGCCCAAAACGTCGCAAGCGATTGATCGATCAACTCGATCTTTATCCGCAAACCCTGAGTCGATGGCGTCAGTGGTGGCGCAAGATCTTCCCGGTGAGCCGCTGCTGGCGGACCCACAAGGGCCACTTCATTCCGCCGGTTGATATCAGCCAATTGCCCGGTGCACTGTTAGGGCGATTGCAGGGAAAGGATTTGGCGCATCGGGTGTGTCTTCTACTTCGTCTGCTGATGCCGATAACGACCTCATCCTGGTCTGGTTCTTTGAAGGTGGTGATCGACCCGCAGAAGATGTGATCGCAGCCTGCCCGGTGCTTTCGTAGACTCCCGGTTTTGCGACCCATAGGAGTCACCGCATGAGCCTTGATAAAGACCCCGATCGCTGGGCACGGTTACGCTTTACCATCATCGGCCAACTATTGGCGGCCCCACCGCCGAAGGGCAAATTACGCGCAGAGCTGAAAGCACTGGCGCAAACCAGCTGGTGTCATCCCGTCAACGGCTCAGCGGTTCGTTTTAGTTTTGCCACCCTGGAACGTTGGTATTATGCCGCACGCCATGCCGGGGATCCGGTCGCAGCCTTGCGTCGACGGACACGCGCGGATGCCGGTTCATTCCGCCAGATCTCCGCAGCGCTGATACAAGCCTTGACGATGCAGTATCGGGCGCATCCGGGTTGGACCGTGCAGTTGCACTACGACAACCTGAAGGCCGCATCGGAGCAAGATCCCGCACTGCTCCCACTGGCGTCCTACAGCACGATCCGCCGTTACCTGAAGGCACAAGGCTATCACCGCAAGCGCATTCCCAGACGAGATACCCCCGGTGCTCGCCAGGCCGAAGCACGACTGGCGCGACTGGAGGTGCGCAGTTATGAAGTGGAATATGTTCAAAGTCTCTGGCACAGCGACTTCCATCATGGTTCCCGTCAGGTATTGACCCCTGAAGGTTGTTGGGTGACCCCTTTGCTGTTGTGCTTTATCGATGATCACTCACGCCTGGTCTGCCACCTGCAGTGGTATCTGCAGGAAACGGCCGAGGTGCTAGTGCATGGGTTGTGTCAGGCGCTGCAGAAACGTGGCTTGCCCAGAGCCTTGATGACTGACAACGGTGCCGCCATGCAGGCGAAAGAGTTTAGCGCGGGGCTGCATGAACTGGGCATCCTGCACGAGACTACGCTGCCTTACAG
>JAAEUI010000099.1 GCA_024227475.1 Paracoccaceae bacterium
ATGATAATGGACGAAATGGCGTTGGTCACCGCCATCAACGGTGTATGCAACGCGTGGCTGACGTTCCAGATCACCTGGAAGCCGACAAAAACCGCCAATACGAAAACGATGAAGTGCTGCATGAAACTTGCCGGGGCGTAAGCCCCGACCAGAAGCATGAGTGCACCGCCGACACCCAGCAGAGTCACCTGCTGTTTCGTGGCCGCCTTGAATTCAGCAACCTCCCTGGCAAGGATTTCTTCCCGCGTGGGTTCCGGCACTTTCGGCTTTTGCGCCGCAATCGCCTGAATTTTGGGCGGCGGTGGCGGGAAGGTGATTTCGCCCTTAAACGTAGCAGTCGCTCCACGGATCACGTCATCTTCCATGTCGTGATTGACCTGCCCGTCCTTTTCAGGGGTCAGATCGGTCATCATGTGGCGGATGTTGTTGGCGTAAAGCGATGACGACTGCGCAGCCATCCGGCTCGGGAAATCGGTATAGCCGATGATGGTTACGCCGTTATCACTGACGACTTTCTCATCCGGTACCGTCAGATCACAGTTGCCGCCCCGTTCAGCGGCCAGATCAATAACAACCGATCCGGGCTTCATCGCCAGAACCATATCTTCGAGCCACAGTTTTGGTGCATCACGGCCCGGGATCAGCGCGGTTGTAATCACGATATCCATCTCGGGTGCCAGTTCGCGAAACTTCTCCAGCTGTTTTTCGCGGAACTCCGGGCTGGATGGCGCGGCATAGCCGCCCGTTTCAGCACCATCGGTCTGACTTTCCTCAAAATCGAGGTAGACGAACTCCGCTCCCATAGATTCAATCTGTTCCGCCACTTCCGGGCGCACATCAAAGGCAAAGGTCATCGCACCCAGTGAGGTTGCAGCGCCAATCGCTGCAAGGCCTGCAACGCCAGCGCCAACCACCAGCACCTTGGCCGGGGGCACTTTTCCCGCCGCAGTCACCTGACCGGTGAAAAACCTGCCAAAATTGTTACCCGCCTCAATTACTGCGCGATATCCGGCAATATTAGCCATGGATGACAGCGCATCCATCTTCTGCGCCCGGCTGATGCGCGGCACCATGTCCATCGCGATAACATGGGCGCCTTTTTTGTTGGCGGCCGTCATCAGCGCTTCGTTCTGACCCGGATAGAAGAACGAGATCAGCGTCTGCCCCTTGCGAAGACGCTTCATTTCCACGTCCTCCGGCGGGCGTACCTTGGCAACCACATCCACCGTCTTCCACAATGCTGGCGCAGATTTTACAACCTCAACACCTGCATCCTTGTAATCCTGATCAGAATACCGCGCTGCCGCGCCTGCCCCTGTTTCGATAACACATTCATAACCGAGTTTTTGCAGCAAAGCCGCAGACTCTGGCGTCATTGCGACCCTGTCTTCACCTGCAAAAAGTTCTTTTGGGGTGCCGATGCGCATGGCAAGCCTCCTTTGTTCAAGGGTCGCCGCTCTCGGCCAGTCCGAATGACCAGGCGCACCGCTGATTAAAACGTCACCAGTCGCATCTACAGAGAATTGCCGGGAAACCCAAGCCTTGTTTTTTTGTATGCGGCACTTTCATCTGAAAAACACAGCGATCCAACAAAATTTGCAACCAAAACAGTGTCGGTGCGATGGCCACTCCGAGCCCATATCGCCAAGATTCCGCCGCCCATCTGAAGCTGACTGGTTCGCGCCCCTTATGTTGTTTTTGGCAGTTCTATGATGACCGCAAGGCGTTCAGAGGCTCAGATTACCCTGATCCAGTGCCGCACTGATGATAATTTCGATCAGATCAAAACTTGATTCAGAGCTGATATCCTCAAAATAGACAGTTCCGGGCCAGGGTTGCGTACGGTTGTCGTATCCGTTTCGGGCGATGGTCTCGGCCACGTTCCTGATCGCACCCACACGCTGGGCAGCCGCAGTCTCAGTATCAAGCCGCGCGGCCTGCATATCTTCAATGCTGTTGCGATCAATCTGGGACGCGCCGATGCCCATAAACAGGGGAACATTCCGATCAATTGCCTGCTTTTCGTAGAATGATACCGGAACCCCATCATCCTGCAGACGGATGACAAAATCACGGCAGACGCTGTGCTTCAGATCCGTCAGTTCCTCCAGGCCGACCGCGCGTTGCGCCCCGTTTCTGGCACCCCGGCGTCGACCGGGCCGGTTTTTCGCCTCGGCCTGAGTCACGTAATCTCCGCGGAAATTCGCATTGTAAACCCGGTGCCCCCAGGGGTTTTCATCGATCAGACGACGAATGGAGCGGATCGCCACATCGCGGCAATTCTGCGGCCCGATAAAAAACGGCGAGCCTGACGCATCCGATAATTCAACCCAACCGTTCGCAAAGCGCTGAAAAAACCTGTCAATCCACGGCTGCAACACCTGGTCAACCAGATGATCCATCAATTCAACAGCAAATTCCGGCTCGTGCACCAAAACCGCGAGCAGTGGTTCCTGGCCAAAAGTGTCCGCTGCCAGACTGTAGGGAGCCGACAGATGCAGGATTGGTTCAAGCCCGGTAAGGCGTTGATAAACAGTTATCATTTCCTCAATAATCTTTGGAATTCCAGTGCTCAGTTCCGGCGTGGCAATATCGCGCCAGTTGTCGCGGGTGATCAGCGCGTGATCTGGATCAGATCCGGGTGGGAATTTGTCAGGATACATCATCGCCTGCCCCATCGCTTCGGCGGTAAACCCGTAAACCGGCCAGCTGACATAGAGCTTGTTCATGCCCAGCAACCTGCGAGACATCAACGTCGTGCGCACGTAGCGTTCCGCGTCGCCTTTGTAGAACTCGTCGGATTCCATTCCGTAAAGGGCGTTCATGATGTTCAGCGTCATCAGGTTGAGCGAACCGCCCACGTTTACCCTGTCTTCCGGCGCGGGTCGGGCAAAAATCCCATCAAACTCCCCGGCAATCGTGGCGTCAAAAATCTCCTTCAGACGGGCCGTCGCGTCGCTCTCCCCAGCCTGCCAGCGGGACAACAACCGGCAACCCGCCGGAAATTCCAACTCGTCAGTCATGAAATGCCCCTCTTCTGCATCCGGTGGCCTCTGGTACGCAGAGAACAGACGGAATCAGGCTGGGGTCAATCAGGTTTACGACGCTTTTGGGCGAAGATGTCGCTTACAGGACGGAGGGGTCTATCGAGACTGCCCTTGCAGGCAAACACCTGTATCTGGGGGTTACTCAGCGAGTTGCGCCATAACCTCGTCCGAAATCTCAAAATTGGCGGTGACGGTTTGCACGTCATCGTCATCTTCCAGGGCTCCGATGAGTTTCATCAGCTTTTGTGCGCCATCAAGGTCAAGCTCGGTGGTTGTTGTCGGCTTCCAGATCAGCTTGGTGGTCTCAGACTCCCCTAGCGCAGTTTCCAACGCGTTGGACACTTCGTTGAGATCGCTGAACTCGCAAAAAATTTCATGGCCGTCTTCGCTGCTTTCGACGTCCTCGGCTCCGGCTTCAATTGCGGCCTCAAAAACCGTGTCCACATCACCTGCTTCAGCCGGATATGCCACCAGACCCTTGCGCTCGAACATGAAAGATACCGCGCCGGTTTCCGCCAGATTGCCACCCGATTTGGTAAAGGTCGAGCGAACCACAGAGGCGGTGCGGTTCTTGTTGTCAGTCATTGCCTCGACAATCACCGCAACACCTGCGGGGCCATAGCCTTCGTAACGGATTTCTTCATAGTTATCGCCGTCCGCTGCCGACGCCTTGTTGATGGCACGTTCTATCACATCCTTGGGCACGGAGTTGGACTTGGCCTCTTTCACCGCCAACCGCAGGCGCGGGTTTTTGTCCGGATCCGGTTCACCCATTTTGGCAGCAACTGTAATTTCCTTGGACAGCTTGGAAAACAGCTTGGAGCGTACAGCATCCTGCCGCCCTTTGCGGTGCTGAATATTTGCCCATTTGGAATGGCCTGCCATGGTGGTCTCCGTGCCTTGGAATATCTCAGCGCCTCTATATTCCAGCGCGATGTAGAACTTCAAGTGCTCAGTACCGTTGCAACTCAGCGCTAAATCGGTTTGGCTGGGTCAAAAGCAGGAGAGCGGCAGTGACAACCAGCCAAATCATACTATTCAGCATTTTTGGCGGTGTCTTTGCCATGCTGATCTGGGGCCGCTGGCGCTATGACCTCGTGGCTTTTGCCGCGCTGCTGATCGGGGTTCTGGCCGGAGTTGTTCCCGCAAAACACGCCTTTGACGGCTTTGGCCATCCCGCAACGCTGGTTGTGGCACTGGTGCTGATCGTCTCGGCCGGTCTGGTGAATTCCGGTGCGGTGCAT
>JAAEUI010000100.1 GCA_024227475.1 Paracoccaceae bacterium
CAAGATGGATTGTGTGCCTTCCCTGCCATGCAACTCCCGCAGCTGCGAAACCGCCTGGGCATAAAGCAGCAGGGTAATGCCGGAACCACCCACCGTCGCCAAATAGTTGGTCACATTGTGCAGCCCTACCGCAGGCAGCTCATCAATGGCAAACATCACCCGCTGTTTCTCCGATTGGGTCAACTGGTAACGCATAAAAGCCGCCATCATAGCGGCGACCACACCGCCCACACCCTGCAAATCATTGAGACCGTATGTCACATAAATCGTTGCTCCCTTCGCTGCCCAATCACGGGGAATCACGGTTGGCCCGTTTCGAGTGGGAGCAATGGTGTCGATATGTTTTTGGTAGCCATTCAACATCGTGGTGAAGGTGCCATAGGCGGAGGTGGCAAAGCGGTTGTCGTAATATTTCTTTGCAGGCAGTCCGTCCGTGAAGAGGCGTACATACTTGCGTGCAGCCGGAACCGTTTCCATTGCTGTGAGCACCTCTACGGGGTCGCTGTCGGCCATGTCCAGCAAAACACGCACCGGATTCAGCCGGAACACCTTTGCATATTCGGCCGCTGCCGAGAACAATGCTCGTGATTTGTCGGCAAAGATGCGTTCCCGACTCTGCCATGGTCGCAGCAGGTGATGATGCAGTTCAAACAGGCTGTCTCTATCCATCAAACTGTCGTAGTAATAAGATAAATGAACCTGACTGCCGGGC
>JAAEUI010000101.1 GCA_024227475.1 Paracoccaceae bacterium
ATGTCGCCGAGGTTGAGTGGCTGGCGAAACAGCGCGACAAAGAAGCATTTGTCTCCATGGTCGATTATTATGATCGAATTTTAGGAGATCGTGGCGCCGCCACCGCCCTCAATCAGGACAATGCGGTGACCCTGGAAATCAGCGCCTTGCAATATTTCCCCTGGCTGATCACCGAGGCCAAGCAGGCCATAAAAAATAAGGAACTGATGCCCGTCCGCTACATCAGAGTGCGCAACATGAAGGAACAGACCGAGGACAATGGCGATATTCTGGCCACCGCTGCAGCGGTGCAGATCGTTGGCGCCACCCATGTGGAAACCCTTGACACCAAGGGGACCGATGGTTCCAACATTCATCTCGGGGGACCGGAAACCATCACCGGCTATTTCGGCGGTATCGGCCAGCCCAACGATTACCCTTACAAATGGATTGACGAATATCTTCATTATTATACGACTTATGGCGTCCGCCAAGTGTTAAACATCAACGCCGGCACGATTCTGGCAGCTTACCTGCTGCACAAACTGGGAGTAG
>JAAEUI010000102.1 GCA_024227475.1 Paracoccaceae bacterium
ACACCAGCTCGGCCTTGCCGTGTTCGATGGACTGCAGGTAAATATCCGTTTCGGCGGCCGCGGGCAATTCGCTGCCGATGATCGCGTTGAATGCTTCAATACTGACTTTGCTCATAATTCCCGTTTTCTCGAGGTATCTGCCTGAAAGGTTACTAGGTACCGCATAGAGGAGCCGATTGCAATATCCCGGCATCTAAAGTTTCACAGTAAATTCGGTTGCGCATATCCCGGGGCGGCGGGGAGGAGCTCCGTCATCCCGGCGCAAGCCGGGATCCAGAATCGGAGTGATTGTTTCCCGGAGCGGGAATCACCTTTTAATCAGAGCGTTGGCTCCGTGATGAAATCGGTCAGGCGCCGCCGGGTTCGCCTAGCAGCGCTTGTTGAGCCACTCTGATATGGCGGGGGTCACTGTGGCCTGGGCCTTGCCGCTGACGTAGATGCCGATATGGCCGCCCGGGAATGACAGCTCGGTGTAATCCTTGCTGCCGACAAGCTTGCGCATTGCCTTCGAAGCATCCGGTGGCACCAGGTGATCCTGCTCGGCAAAGATGTTGAGGATGGGAATATTGATATCCCCGATATCAACCGGGTGTTCGCCTATCTTCAGGCCGCCCTCGACCAACTTGTTTTGCTGGAAAAAGTCCTTGATGAACTGGCGGAACGCCTCGCCCGCCTGATCGGGGCTGTCGAAGATCCATTTCTCCATGCGCATGAAGTTCTTGACGTTCTTTTCGTCACTGATTATGTCGACCATGGAAACGTACTGCTGACCCATCAGCTGAAACGGCTTCAGGTTGAGGAAGGTCCAGTTCAACATTTCCCCGGGCAGGTTGCCCATCGCATCGACGATCGCGTCGATATCCATTTGCTGTACCCAGTGGCTCAGCATGTTGTCCGGTGTTTTGCAATCCACCGGCGTTACCATGGTAATCAGGTTCTTGACCTTGTCCTGGTGCAGCGTGGTGTAACACAG
>JAAEUI010000103.1 GCA_024227475.1 Paracoccaceae bacterium
CAACAATCCGCCGTTTCACATGTATGTGGACGAGTTCGGTCAGTATGTAACACCGGTGGTGGCCGCTGCCCTCGATGAAATCCGTAAAAAGAACATCTTTTTCACGGTTGCCCACCAGCATTTGGCACAGTTGGAAAATGACGAAATGGGCAAGCAAATTCGTGAGCGTCCGGTGTGCCCCGCCTAACGGCTGCGTTTCTGGCGCGTTAGTGTCCACTGTCGGTAGTGGACATTTAGGGGCGCTCTATGGTGGGAAAGCAGAAGAAGCGGCGTTGGCCGGATGAAGAGAAGCGTTCGATCTGCTTTCAGACGACGGCGGCAGGCGTTTCGGTAGCGCAGGTTGCGCGTCGGTATGCGATGAACGCCAATCTGATATTCAAATGGTTGAAGGATGAACGGTATGCGCCGGATGCAGATGCCGTGCCCGAAGACTCTGAACCGGTGTTCTTGCCGGTAGAAGTTGAAAGCTCGACCACCCTTGTTCCTGCTTTGGTCACCGTTCCAGCCGGACGGATTGAGATCGAGCTATCCTGCGGCCACCGGATTACGGCAGAGGGTGGGTTTGATGTTGATGTTTTGGCACGGCTGCTGAAGGGGTTGGCAACGTGATCCCGGTGCCGAGCAACACGCGGGTTTGGCTGGCCGCTGGCGTGACGGACATGCGACGCGGGTTTAATACGCTTGCAGCACAGGCTGAGCAGTTTCTGGCGGAAGATCCGTTTTCTGGCCATCTGTTTGTGTTTCGAGGGCGACGCGGGGATTTGCTCAAGATTATCTGGTGGGATTCTCAAGGGGCGTGCCTGTTTAGCAAACGTCTAGAGCGGGGCCGGTTTGTTTGGCCAGCGGCTAAGGATGGCAAGATCAACCTGACCTCGGCGCAACTGGCGATGTTGCTGGAAGGCATTGACTGGCGTATTCCACAGCGCACCTGGCGGCCTTTGAAGACGGGCTAGTCGGATGAAAATATCAAGTAATATAGGCGTTTATGGATTCCCATTTTGGGCACAATTCTGTATAGAATGGCCATGTTGAATGCCCTTGATAACTTGCCAGAAGACCCTAACGAACTGCGGCAAGTGAGCGAGCTTCTGGCGGCGGAAGTGAAAGCGTTGACCCTGAAGGTTGAACAGCTTCAGCACCAGTTACACGGGGCCAACCGGCACCGCTTCGGGTCCACATCCGAGGGCATGGATCAGCTGCAACTGTTTGCCGAGAATGAAGAGATTGCCGAAGCGACAGAGGTTGTGGAAACCGAGCCCGCTGAACCCGTTGAGCCAAAGGGAAAGCCCAAACGCAAACCTCTGCCAGATCATCTGGATCGTATTGAGCAGATTCTGTCAGTTGGCGAGGACTGCCCTGAGTGCGGCGGTGATCTCTCGAAGCTGGGCGAAGATGTTACCTGCGAGTTGGAATACATCCCGGGCCGCTTTGTGGTGAACAAGATTATCCGCCCCCGTATGGCTTGCCGCCGCTGTGAGGCAATATCCCAAGCCCCAATGCCCTCGCGCCCGATTGAACGGGGCAGACCGGGGGCGGGCTTGCTCGCGCATGTTTTGGTCAGCAAGTATGCGGATCATTTACCGCTCTATCGTCAGAGCCAGATTTATGCCCGTGAGGGTGTTGATCTGGACCGTTCCACAATGGCCGATTGGGTGGGTAAATCCACCGCCCTGTTGGAACCACTGGCCGAGGCAATCGCCAAGCAGGTCAAAGAAGGGGGCGCATTGTTTGCGGATGATACGCCACTCAAGATGTTGGCTCCCGGCAATAAGAAGACCAAAACCGCCCGCATCTGGGCATATGTCAGAGACGAGAGACCATGGTCCGGCCAATCGCCGCCCTGCGTCTGGTACCAGTTCACGGTGGATCGAAAAGGTGAGCATCCGGTCAAACATCTGTCCGGCTATCAGGGCTGGGTGCATGCAGATGGCTATGCCGGGTTCAACGGCGTGTTCGGTGAAGGTAAAGCCTCGGAAGTGGCCTGCATGGCCCATATCAGGCGCAAGATCGTTGATGTATTTGCAGCGCAGGGTTCTGCCCTCGCCGAGGAGGCCATCAAGCGGATTGCACAATTGTATGGCGTGGAAAAACAGGCACGGGGCCTATCCCCCGAGGTCCGTGCTGCTCTACGTCAAGAAAATGCAAAACCTATCTTCGATGATCTGGAAGACTGGCTGCACGCCCAGTTGCCTAAAATATCAGGCAAATCGCCACTGGCCAAAGCCATCCGCTATGCCTTGAGCCGCCTGCCCAAAACTCGACCATACCTCAACAACGGTTTTCTGGAACTCGGCAATAATACCGCTGAACGCGCCATGAAGACTGTGGCCGTGGACCGCAAAAATTGGATGTTTGCAGGTTCTGAGCGCGGTGGTAAAGCCATGGCAATCGCCTTCACTCTGATCGAAACCGCCAAGCTCAATGGTGTTGACCCCCAGCCATGGCTAACGGATGTCCTTAGCCGTATCGCAGATCATAAGAGCAACCGCATTGACC
>JAAEUI010000104.1 GCA_024227475.1 Paracoccaceae bacterium
ACACCAGCGTAGCATGGCTGGATTGCATAACAACGGTTGCCGCCGCACCGATAGCGGCAAACAAGAACAGTCCAGGGTAGCCAGGAACTGCAAGTGCTGCAAGATCGAAGCTGTCTTTGAAGGCCTCAAAGCCCTCTTTCATATAGTGGATCCCGAGAAACAGAAATCCTAACCCGGCAAGAATAGAACCAACGCCTTTGGCATAGTTGTTATTTACAAAATTCAGAATAATTCCAAACACCAGCATCGGCATGGCGTAAGCCGAGATCTTAACTTTCAAACCAAAAGCAGCGACCATCCACGCACCTGTAGTGGTGCCGATGTTGGCGCCAAAAATTATCCCTATTCCTGCGACCAGTGTTACCAATCCGGCGCTGATAAAAGAGATCGTGATAACCGATACCAGTGAACTGGATTGCATGATTGTGGTTGAGACGACACCAAACAGCAGGCTCTTCCAGGTTTTATCTGTGGTCGTTTTAAGCAAACGCTCCAGCATTCCACCAGTGAAGGCTTTGAACCCTTCTTCCAGATACAGCATGCCAAAAAGAAAAATCGATACCCCGGCTGCAATAACTTTGAAATCCGGGCTTACCCAAAACCCATAGACCAACAGAACCAGGATCGTTGGTAACAAGATCTTTTTCAGCAATGTATTAACCTCGTATTTGTCATCCCCTTTTCGACGTCCCCCATCAGGGTTCTTTCGGCACGCAATCTTGACACGGGTCGTGCTTTTTTCCAAGTATTATTGGTTTGGCGCAAAATCTGAGGCATGACCTGAGAACTTTGATTGGGAAGGTTCTTCGTCGTCATTGGCCTTGTTACGACTGATTGACTTAGCCTTTTCAAATTTCAATTCGACCGGGCGGACATCTGGATCGCATGGAGACGGGAAAATCATAAGACAAGCGTTTCGCCAATAACTTGAGACAGGTTAATGTAGAAACGCTTTAAGGCGCGATCCGGTAGACAGTGCCGTTGCCCACCGACAAAAACCAGATCGAACCGTCCGGTGCTTCGCGCACATCCCGCACCCTCTTGGTCTCATCGCCTGCGAGTTTTTCGCCGGGCTTCACTGTGATGTCATTGCGATCCAGCCGCGCGATGTGATCGAATTTCAGCGATCCAACAAAAATATCGCCCTTCCATTCGGGCCACAGCTTGCCGGAATAAATCATCATACCTGAAGGCGCTATAGAGGGATCCCAGTAGTGGGCAGGCTGCTCCATGCCTTCCTTTTTCGTTCCGATACCAATTTTGTCACCATTGTAGTGCTCGCCGTAGCCAATAACAGGCCAGCCGTAATTCTGCCCGCGCTGCACGAGGTTGATTTCATCGCCGCCCTTTGGCCCGTGCTCAACCACCCACAAGCGACCGGCATCGTCCAGCGCGGCTCCCTGAGCGTTTCGGTGGCCCAGCGACCAGATTTCCGGCAACGCGCCAGCTGTTTCTGCAAAGGGATTATCAGCAGGCACATCTCCATTGCGGGCAATCCGGATGGTTTTGCCGTGGTGCTTCCCCATCAGTTGTGACAGATCGCGCTGGCCCCGTTCACCGATGGTCAGGAACAGATTACCTGCATCATCTTCCACCACCCGCGATCCAAAGTGCCGCCCGCCACGAGAGCCACGATCCATTTCAAACAGCACTCGCAAATTGGTCAGAGCTTTGTTGTTGTCGCTGAGCTTGGCCACGGCCAGTGCTGTTCCTGCGCCACCTGAAACCCGCTTTGAATAGGTGAGGAATACTTCACGGCTTGTGGCAAAATCCCGAGCCGCCACGATATCAAGCAAACCGCCCTGCCCTCTGGCGAAAACGGATGGTACGCCACGTATGGAGTGGCGGTTTCCAGCCGCGTCAAAATGCAGCAGTTTGCCACCCCTCTCGGTAACCAAAAAACCGCCATCCGTCAAAAAGGCCAGCCCCCAGGGTTCACTCAGCGACTTGGTTACAACAGTGACCTGCAGGTCTCCCTGCGCAGACTTCAGTGAACCGGACCAGCCAGCCTGCGCTAGAACTAAACTAAAGCAGGCTATGACTACGTAAACCAATCTGTGTTTGAGCATTCCTTCACCTGTAGGGCCGAAAGTTCAATTCTGAACTTAGAATTAATTGCCGGTTAATCCAACGGGCAATAAAAAGATCAGCAAAGCAAACCTCTCTGTTCTTTGGAAAGCTCCGTCAGGGTAAAGCTTGCACTCCCCTTTTATATGGGTAGAGTCGCGGAGCTATAAAAAAACTCTGGGAGAAACTAATGAAAAAACTATTGATGGCCACAGCGGCCACGGCCCTCGTATCTGGTGCCGCATTCGGCGACAACGTAAAACTCGGTATAATTTTCGGCTTTACCGGACCCATTGAATCGCTGACACCGCCAATGGCCGCAGGTGCGGAGGCCGCAATGGCCGAAGCCACGGCTTCCGGAAAATTCATGGGTGGCAATGGGGTCGAACCCGTGCGCGCTGACAGCACTTGCGTGGATGCAGCCGCAGCTTCAGCGGCAGCGGAGCGCCTGATAACGTCGGACGGGGTTGCCGGCATCGTCGGCGCTGACTGTTCGGGCGTGACCACAGCTATTCTGACAAACGTGGCGGTTGCCAACGGCATGGTGATGATTTCACCGTCTGCCACCTCACCTGCGCTGTCGACCGTCGAAGACAATGGCCTGTTCTTCCGCACGTCGCCATCCGACGCACGTCAGGGTGCTGTTATGTCAGACATCGTGATGAGCCGCGGTTTCAAGTCCGTCGCGCTGACCTATACCAACAACGACTATGGCAAGGGTCTGGCCGATGCTTTCCAGTCTTCGTTTGAATCAGCCGGAGGCTCCGTGACCATCAACTCGCCGCATGAAGACGGCAAGGGTGACTATTCGGCTGAAGTCGGCGCGCTTGCAGCGGCTGGCGGCGATGCGCTGGTGGTTGCCGGTTACCTTGACCAAGGCGGCAAGGGCGTGATCGAGGGCTCGCTGGACAGCGGCGCGTTTGACACGTTCGTTCTGCCTGACGGCATGATCGGAGACAGCCTGCCTGCCGCCATCGGCCCTGACCTTAACGGTTCGTTCGGCCAGTTGCCGGGCAGCGACAGCCCCGGCAGTGAAAAACTGAACATGATGCTGCCCGATATCGAAACCCTGGGTCCGTTCGTAGCAGAGTCCTATGACGCCGCTGCGCTGATGATCCTGGCCATGCAAGCCGCGAACTCGGTTGACCCCAGTGCTTATAAGGACAAAATTCTGGAAGTGGCCAACGCACCGGGCGAAGCGATCATGCCGGGTGAACTGGGCAAGGCGCTGGAAATCATCGCAGGCGGCGGTGACGTCGACTATGTCGGGGCCTCCAACGTCGAGTTGATCGGACCGGGCGAAAGCGCCGGCAACTATCGCGAAATCGAGATCAAGGACGGGGCAATCACCACCGTCAAGTACCACTGATCTGATAATAAAAGACGCGACAGCCCGGAACCATCTCCGGGCTGTCTCTTAGCAGCCCGGGGGGGACACTGCTGCACAATGATAAAAGTTGAAAACCTGAGCAAAAGGTTCGGCGGGTTTTACGCCGTGAACGGGGCCACGCTGGAAATCGCCAAAGGCTCGATCACCGGCCTGATCGGCCCTAATGGCGCTGGCAAAACCACGTTATTCAACGTCATTGCAGGGGTCCACGCCCCAACCGGTGGCAAGGTTACGCTCGACGGCGAAGACGTCACCGGCCTGCCGCCACACACATTGTTTCACAAGGGCATGCTGCGAACCTTCCAGATTGCCCATGAATTCTCTACCATGACAGTGCGCGAAAACCTGATGATGGTGCCTGCGAACCAGACCGGCGAGGGCCTGATGGGCGCCTGGTTTGGCAGCGCGAAAGTGGCCGAAGAAGAGGTTGCAATCCGCAAAAAGGCGGATGAAGTCATTGAATTTCTTGAAATTCCCCATGTAGCGGACGAGCTGGCCGGCAATCTTTCCGGTGGTCAGAAAAAACTGCTGGAACTGGGCCGAACCATGATGGTAGATGCCAAGATCGTGTTCCTGGACGAGGTCGGCGCGGGGGTGAACCGCACCCTGCTGAACACCATCGGCGACGCCATCCTGCGGCTAAACCAGGAGCGCGGCTATACCTTCTGCATGATCGAACACGACATGGATTTCATTGGGCGGCTGTGCGACCCGGTGATCTGTATGGCCGAAGGTGCGGTGCTGGCCGAAGGTACCATTGACGAAATCAAGGCCAATGAGCAGGTGATCGAGGCCTATCTCGGCACGGGCCTGAAGAACAAGCCAGGGGTCGATGCGTGATGGAAAAGATTGTCAGCCTGTTATTTGCCTTTTCTCTGTTAGTTGCGACCTCTGGCAACGCACAGCAAGTTGTCTCGCGGGGCATTGTGGACGGCAAAAAAATCGAAATTCTCGCTGATTTTACATGGCGCTATGAAACGCCTTCGATTGCCGGATGCAAACGCCTTCACTCGAAACTAGAATTTTGCGGCGACCCGGAATTCTGGCGATCTTCGACACCACCGAGCCCTGAAATTCTGGCGCAATACCGCCACGATGACAAAAACTACGGGCAGATTATTCTTGAGGACCTCGGCTCGGATGACAATGTGACAGCCGAATTCATGCGTGGTGCAGTCATAGATAACGCGGCGGCTGCAATCGGGGGCACCACCAACGATGTTACCATCCTGGACGTCGTAGAAACGACATTTGACGGACAACCGGCAGAGAACGTGGTTTACCACGTTAAAATCAACGGACTGGACGTGGTGTTTGCCAACACGATTGTAATTTACCAAAAAACAACAATGCAGGCGATGACCTTCGCCGTTGCCACAACTTACACAGACAATCAGCGGCAGCTTCTGGACCGGTTTCTAAGCAAATTGAAGCTGTCACAATGACCGAACACGTCATGCATCACGCGAGCCAGGAAAGCATTTCCAACCTCCGCAAAACGGGGAGAATGGGTATCGATATCATAACGAAATTGTACCGTTACCAAAGGTCTGTGGGCGTTGGCCTGAAAGGCAATGCGGAGGAGCTGCCTTGATGAGTTTGGGACTGTATTGCTTCTTCAAGGCTCCGGCCCACACTTGGCCCGGAGATCGCCCGAACAAGTCGGGCAATGACGTTTCGCCCAATACTCCACGTCGTCACCCGCTTCATCCGGACGATCTTTACGCACAGGGAGCCGCCCATGTCTGACCCCTTCCTCATCGGCGAGAACATGACCGGCGGTTACGGCGGTGCGGACATCCTGCACGACTGCACCATCGCTGCCGATAAAGGTGAAATTGCCGTTATCGTCGGCCCCAATGGTGCCGGAAAATCCACTGCCATGAAGGCGGTTTTCGGCATGCTCAATATCCACACCGGCAGCGTTAAACTGGATGGCGAGGACATCACCAAGCTCTCGCCACAAGACCGGGTCGCCAAAGGCATGGCCTTTGTACCCCAGACCAGCAACGTCTTCCCCTCGATGAGCGTGGAGGAAAACCTCGAAATGGGTGCCTTCCTGCGCCGCGATGATATCAACGAGACCATGGAGCAGGTCTATGGCCTGTTCCCGATCCTGAAGGACAAACGCCGCCAGAACGCCGGTGAACTCTCGGGCGGCCAACGCCAGCAGGTCGCCGTGGGCCGTGCCCTGATGACCCAACCGAAACTGCTGATGCTGGATGAGCCCACCGCCGGGGTTTCACCCATCGTCATGGACGAGCTGTTCGACCGCATCATCGAGGTGGCGCGCACCGGCATTTCCATCCTGATGGTCGAACAGAACGCGCGCCAGGCGCTGAACATCGCCGACAAAGGCTACGTGCTGGTTCAGGGGCGTAACCGGTATACGGACACGGGGCAGGCGCTGCTGCACGACCCGGACGTGCGCAAGAGCTTTCTGGGAGGATAACGCATGGAACTTCTCAACGCCCTCATCCTGATCTCGAACTTCGTGCTGGTCCCTGCCATCGCCTACGGCAGCCAGCTCGCCCTTGGTGCCCTCGGCGTCACCCTGATCTACGGCATCCTGCGGTTTTCCAACTTCGCCCACGGCGACACCATGGCGTTCGGCGCCATGGTCACCATCCTGTTCACCTGGTGGTTCCAGTCGATGGGCCTGTCCATCTCGCCCCTGCCCACCGCGCTCCTCGCCCTGCCTTTTGGTATCGCCGGATGCGCCCTGCTGGTGCTTGGAACCGACAAGCTGGTCTACAGCTTCTACCGCCACCAAAAGGCCGCCCCGGTGATTTTCGTCATCGTTTCGGTTGGCGTTATGTTCATCATGAATGGCCTTGTGCGCTTCATCATCGGCCCGAATGACCAGCGCTTTGCCGACGGGGCGCGTTTCATCATCAAGGCGCGTGATTTCAAGGCGTCCACCGGTTTTTCCGAAGGCCTGTCGATCAAGGTCAGCCAGGGCCTGACGGTTGTCACTGCGGTTATCGTCGTCGTCGCCTTGTTCTGGTTCCTCAACCGCACCCGCACCGGCAAATCGATGCGGGCCTATTCGGATAACGAGGATCTGGCGCTGCTCTCTGGCATCAACCCGGACCGCGTGGTCATGGTCGCCTGGATACTGGCCGCCGCACTCGCCACCATCGCCGGCACGCTTTACGGCTTGGACAAATCCTTCAAACCCTTCACCTATTTCCAGCTGCTGTTGCCGATCTTCGCCTCGGCCATCGTCGGCGGCCTTGGCAGTCCGCTGGGGGCCATCGCCGGAGGCTTTGTCATCGCGTTTTCGGAAATCATGGTGACTTATGCTTACAAGAAATTCATCGCCTATCTGGTGCCCGAAAGCTGGGAACCCGACACATTGGTGCAACTGCTGGCCACCGACTATAAATTCGCCGTCAGCTTTGTGATCCTGTTGCTGGTGCTGCTGTTCCGACC
>JAAEUI010000105.1 GCA_024227475.1 Paracoccaceae bacterium
CCGCCACTCGAACACATAGGGGGTGACCACCATCGGGCGCCAGCGGCTGTGATGGCGGGTGACCAGGTCGGACAGCCGGATGAGAAAGCGGCCGTGGCGCCTCAGATTCATGCCGGTTTCTTCCAGTGTTTCCCGCTCGGCAGCGGCTCGTGCAGATGCATCTTCAGGTTGCAGGCGGCCGCCCGGGAAAGCCATGTCGCCAGACCAGGGGTCACCCTCCCGACGGGCCCGCTGGATAAAGAGCAACTCCTTGCCGCCGTTTTCTGTGGTTCGAAAGATAAGGGCGACGGACGCTCGGGCGAATCGGCGCCGAAACGGTATCTTGTGGGGGCGCAAATGGCTTAGCCAGGATTTCGAGGTCAAGAAAGACTATCCTCTGGTAATGGTTGGTTATAGTTAAACACATCCTGCACAGGCTAGACGCAATCCCGATATTCAAAACTTCAATCTGACGGCCCGCTGGCTATTGTCGGCTCCTTCGCCGTGCGCAAAACCGGTCAAAATTTTCTGGCTTTGGTCTACATTGTATTGAAGCGAACGGTAAGTCACCGGTTATCGCACCAATGATGGACACCTTGGCGGTAGGCTGATGGAGCTGGAGCAGATCAATGCCATAGAACGGGCAACCCGTTATGGGCGCGCCGAGGTGCTTCGCCTCGGTGTGGCCGTGATCTTCATTGTCGGCATCATGTTGTATGTCCGCTCGATAGGGGCGGATGCGCCAAACATGGTCATGCTGGTGGCAGCGGCCATGATCGGCGGCTACATGGCGATGAATATTGGCGCAAACGATGTCGCCAATAACGTAGGCCCTGCCGTCGGTTCCAAGGCTCTTACGCTTGCGGGTGCAATCGCCATTGCCGCGATCTTTGAGGCCAGCGGCGCGCTTATCGCCGGTGGCGATGTGGTGAGCACGATAAAAAAGGGGATTATTGATCCTGCCCTGATTGGCGATGCCGACACCTTCATCTGGCTCATGATAGCCGCTTTGCTGGCTGCTGCACTGTGGTTGAATGTTGCCACATACGTGGGCGCGCCAGTCTCCACGACACACTCAATTGTTGGTGGTGTTATGGGTGCGGGCATCGCTGCCGGAGGCTCGGGCATTGTTGATTGGGGCCAGTTCGGCCAGATCGCTGCCAGTTGGGTTATTTCCCCGGTGCTTGGCGGTGCCATTGCAGCCTTGTCTCTATACCTTATCAAGCGCCGGATTACCTACAAGCGGGATATTGCCCAAGCTGCGAAACACAACGTTCCCCTGTTCGTTGCAATCATGGCCTGGGTCTTTTCGACCTATCTGGCGTTGAAGGGATTAAGCAAGATTGTCGAGATCGGGTTACTCCCCGCCGTTGGGTTGGGGGCAATCGTCGGAGCCATCGTGTGGTGGCTTACAAAATGGTTGATTCACCGCCACTCCGCCGAGGTGGAAAACAGCAAGGCGGGCGTTGATGGCCTTTTTACTATCCCGCTGATTTTTGCGGCCGCGCTTCTGAGCTTTGCCCACGGCGCGAATGACGTTGCCAACGCAGTCGGCCCGCTGGCCGCGATCAATGAAGCCGTGCTTCAGGGCGGAATAGCGTCCAAGGCCGCGATTCCCAGCTGGGTGTTGTTGGTGGGTGCACTTGGTATCGCGCTTGGCCTGGCACTGTTTGGCCCCAAGCTCATACGCACGGTAGGTTCGGAAATAACGGAGCTCGACCGGATGCGGGCTTTCTGCGTAGCGATGGCTGCGGCGGTTACGGTTATCGTTGCCAGTCAGTTAGGCCTTCCGGTGAGCTCAACGCATATTGCGATAGGGGGTGTGTTTGGCGTTGGCTTTTTGCGCGAACATCTCAAAACGACCTATCGCCAGAAGATTGATGAGATCGAGGCGCACTATGCCGGAGAGGACCGGGAGAAAGTAGAGCGGGTGCTGGAGGAGTTCGAGGAAGCTTCCTTTGAGGAGAAGGGGCAAATTCTACAGAACCTCAAGAGGAATAATGGTGGCACGGCACCGATCTCGAAAAGCGATCGCAAGGGTCTGAAAAAGGTTTATCGCCAGGAGCTGGTAAAGCGATCAGCGGTGTTCAGGATTGTGGCTGCCTGGATTGTCACCGTTCCATTATCGGGACTGTTAGCGGCTATGCTTTTCTTCACGATCAGGGGGATGCTTCTTCCATAAGCTCTCTCAGTTTGGCAAGTTGCGCCTCAACGACTCGCAGGCGAACTTCTGTTTGAGCGGGTGTTTCCCCCGGGGCGCCGGAAGTCAGTCGGTCGCGGTATTTCTCCTGTTTCTCCACCAGCCGCTCTTCAAGCCGCTTCAGTTCTTCAAGCTCCAGGGACTTACCCTTGTCATGGTCGCCCAGAATATCGTCAAGCTTCGCCACAAGATCCTTGAAACCCACTGTTCCGTCCTCTCTGTTTAAAGCTTAATCGGAATTCGTCATGGCATGACTTCTGCCCGCCCTGCGTCGCTCACCGACAGCTCCTCTGTGGTTCGAGCGGCTTCAACATCCATGGCAGTCAGGAGCTCGCGGGTTCCTGTCAGAATAGCATCGACGGTTTCGCTGGCGTAGGCAGAGTCGTTTAGCAGAGACGTAGCCATGGCGGCATCAATCCGTTTTGCACCCAGGAGTTTTGTGACACGACCGACCATCGATTCGCGGTCTACTCGTGCACGCACAGCGATCTCGTCGAGCTCCAGTATTGCTGCGCTGGCATCCTCAAACCGGCCTTCGTAAAAACGATGGGTCTCACGCAGTACCATCGCGACTCGCAGTCGAAGCTCGTTGTACTCTTTGCGAATCGTGGCGTTATCCGACGCCATATAAATTGTGAGATTCTTGCGTAGGTGTTTGACATGCTTGATGGCTTCGACCATCTCCGCGGCAGCATGCTGAAGACGATAAAGCGATTCGGTGGAGTTGGCCGGCGACTCCCGGGTCATTCGCCCGGAAATAAAGTCGAGAATGGCGTTGTACAGGCGTTTTACTCGCTGTCGGTAGATCAGGTCGATGTCGATATCGATGCGTTCCCGGGAATTGTTAATCATCGCTTCAAGGTCATCGCTCTGGCGAATATTTTCGCGGTGCAGGTGGAGGCCATGGGCAAGGATAACGAAGGCTTGATCGAACAGGTGCCAGACCTCCCTGCGCACTGCCGCGTTTGCACTATCGGGTGAGTCCATCGCAGCCTGATTCAGGTACCGCGGCTGTGCGGCGACCTCTTCCTCTCGCTCTGGCAGCCAGCGCTCGAGTGCCCGTGCCATTCTCGATATCAGTGGCAGCATGATGGCAACACCAAGGCAGTTGAACAGGGTGTGGAATAACGCGAGCTTGATCGTATAGTCATCGTCGGCGATCGACATGAGCGCTGACAGGGCATCCACTGACCAACGCAGGGGCTCGATCAGCACCAGGGCAATCACCGCCGTTACCGCGTTGAACAGGAGATGGGCGCCTGCCAGACGCTTGCCAGTGATATTTGCACCCAGACCACCGATCAGAGCGGTGACGGTTGTACCAATATTTGCACCAATGGCCAGGGCCAGAGCGTTTTCGTAGGTAATCTGGCCCGTGGCCAGACCGGCCAGAGTCAGCGCCAGCGTCGCATGGCTGGATTGCATCACGACGGTCGCCAGAATTCCGAGGCCTGTGTAGACAAGAAGTCCTGAGATACCGTCCATTGCATACTCGCGCAGATCGACAGCCGACTGATAGCTTTCGAAGCCCGCCTTCATGAAATCGATACCGAGAAACAGAAACCCGAGCCCGGCGAGAATTGCACCGAAGGCTTTCCAGGCTCGTGGTTGCTGAAAATTCAGTACCACGCCAAAGACAAGCATCGGCAAGGCAAAGGCCGAAAGGCTCATTTTCATACCGATGGTGGCGAATAACCAGGCGCCGGTCGTGGTGCCAAGATTGGCGCCGAAGATAATGCCGATACCCGTGATCAGCGGAAGCAAGCCGGCGCTCAAAAACGAAATCGTGATCACCGATACCAGGGAACTGGACTGCATGATGGCGGTACTGACGATGCCAAAACCGAGGCTTTTCGGAATCGTATCGGTTGTACGACGCAGCACGCTCTCGAGAAAACCACC
>JAAEUI010000106.1 GCA_024227475.1 Paracoccaceae bacterium
ACCTATTGGTTTTTTGATAGCTTTAATCTGCAGACGAAATTGGTCTTATCCTTTCTCTCGGTGATCCTGGTGGTGTTGGGGGTCTTGAGCTTTCTCGTCCAGCGCAACCTCACAGCCAGTTTAAGCCAGGTTGCCGGTCAAGAGCTCCACAATCAGGTTCGCTCGCAAATCTGGCTCATTGAAGCCGCTCTGGATAGTCAGGTTGATCTCTTGCAATCTTTCAGCGGCAGTCAAACCCGGCAGAATTGGATCATAGCGCACAATCAGAGCTATGAGGGTCTGACCGAGACCGCTCAAATCCCGGCCCTCCTGGCAGAACGCGAGCAACTTTGGCAGGCCGCTTCAACGGAAGCCGAAGCCTTCATTGCCAGTCGGCTGGATAATCAGGCCGCCGCCGATTTATTGAGTCTGCAAACCCTTTTTCCCGATCACCTTGAGCTTTTCCTAACCGATCAATATGGGGGCATCATTGCCGCTACCCAACCCAGCCGCACCTATAATCAGGCTGATGAATCCTGGTGGCAGACCGCTTACAATCAGGGGCAGGGTCAGCTTTATATCGGTCAACCTGAGCAGGATGAAAACCGTCAAACAATGGTCTTGCCGCTGGCCATCCCCTTGCGGGATGCGCAAAAACAGGTCATCGGCATCTTGCACAGCACCTACCGCCTGGCGGACATCCTGGCTATCCTGACCCCGCAAAACCAGAGCCTGCCGGCCGGAACCAATATGGCCATCTTGTTTCCGGATGACCAACTGTATGATCTGGAAAGCGGTCAATTTGAAGCCCTTTCAGCCACAGAAGCGGCCTTATTAAGAGATAGCGAGGCAGTGGGGTATGGACAAATGCCCTTCAGAGGCCAGGAACGTTTGCTCGCCTGGGCCACTTTTGAGGATGGCGCGGCCCTGACCACCCTGCGCTGGCAATTTATCATCGCCCAGGAGCCGCAAATTGGCCTGGCCTTGGTGCAGGAGCAACGTCGTTATATCATCCTGCTGTCCATGGGCGGGGTTGGCCTGGTCATCTTGTCCGCCTTTTATGTTGCCGGCCGCATTTCCCGCCCCCTGAACCGGATCACTCTGGCCGCGCAGCAGGTTGTAGCCGGCGATCTGAAGGCTGTGGCTCCGGTGACTACGGCTGATGAAGTGGGGCTGCTGGCCCAAAACTTCAATACCATGACCGACCGTCTGCGAGACCTGATCGACAATCTGGAAGAGCGGGTGGCTGAGCGCACCCAACAACTGGAAGTTGTGGCTACGCTCAGTGGACAACTCAGTGCCATCCTTGATTTTGAGCAACTGTTGACGGAACTGGTCAATCAAATTGGAGCCAACTTTCATTATTATCATACCCAGATCTACTTGCTTGATGAAGCGGGTGAGAATTTGATTATGACCAATGGCACGGGGCCGGCCGGCACACAAATGAGCCGGCAAAATCATCATATCCCCTTGAACGCTCCCACAAATTTGGTGGCCCGCGCCGCCCGTTCCGGTCAGGTAATTAGAGCGGACAATGTCCGCGAGATTGAAGATTGGTTGCCCAACCCCTTGTTGCCCGACACTTACGCTGAGATGGCGGTGCCGATTGTCGGGAAAGGCCAGGTGGTCGGGGTGCTGGACGTTCAGGAAAACAAGATAGGCGGTTTGGATGAAGGCGATGCCAACTTGTTACGCTCGCTGGCCGGTCATGTAGCGGTAGCCTTGACCAACGCCCGCCTGTTTGAGCAAACCAGGCAAGCCCAACAGACTGCCGAAGTGGCCCAACAGGCAGCCGAAATCGCCAACCAGGCCAAAAGCGACTTTTTGTCCGGGATGAGCCACGAACTGCGCACCCCGCTCAACGGCATTTTGGGCTATAGCCAAATCCTCAAACGGAGCCGCACAATGGCCGAGACTGACCGCAAAGGGGTAGGGATTATCCAAAATAGCGGCGAACATCTGCT
>JAAEUI010000107.1 GCA_024227475.1 Paracoccaceae bacterium
AGCGGCGTTCATCCGGTCAGCTATGCTGAGCTGTTTGCGCTCGCGCAGATAGATACAGACAGCCTGTTTTCCACTTTGGTGGACTACCCGGAGGTCAACGGTTTCAGGCGCTTGCGGCAGAAAATTTCAGATATGTACACCGATATAGGGCCAGAGAACGTTCTGGTCACTGTTGGCGCGACCGAAGCCAACACCCTTGTTGCACAGACACTGTTGCAGCCAGGCGACAATATGGTGCGGTTTTGCCCAACCTATGAACAACTGCCGGGCAATGCCTTGAACCGGGGTGTTGAGGTCAGAAACGTGCCCATGATTGAGGAGCAAGATTGGGCAATTGATGGCGGCGCTCTGGATGCTGCGGTGGATCAGAAAACGCGCCTCATTCACATCGTCAATCCGAATAACCCAACCGGGCGCGTGCTCGGCGGGCGGGATCGGCACCTGATTGTTGCGGCGGCCGAGCGGGTTGGGGCCTGGATCGTTGCTGACGAGGTTTACATTGGCACCGAACGCAACACCGACGAGCCAACCCAGAGTTTCTGGGGGACCAGCGAGCGTGTGGTC
>JAAEUI010000108.1 GCA_024227475.1 Paracoccaceae bacterium
ATTCTGTGCGTTTTGATCCTGATATTGTTTGCGGCCTTCCCGTTTGTCTATTCGGCGGGAAACTACGATTACGTCATGCATATCCTGATCATCGGCTTCTTTTACGCGATCATGGCTTCAAGCTGGTCAATGCTGGCTGGCTATGCCGGACAGTTTTCGTTTGGCCACATGGGATTCATGGGCATTGGCTCTTACACTACGGCCCTGCTTTTGCACTATGTGCACTTCGCGCCTGAACCGACAAATCTGTGCACGGAACTTAATATCGGCGGATCATGGATGATATTCGTCAATCCGATTGGTGTCACATCGACGTCGCTGACGCAGGATTGTCTGAGACAGGCGATGGAAGTGTGGGGTAGTTCGGTTCCTGTCTCCGACGTCCCGGTTTGGGTGGGCATCGTTCTGGGCACAATCATGGGCGGCATTGCCGGGTTGTTGATCGGCCTTCTGGTTTTACGCCTGAGAGCCGCCTATCTGGCCCTGTTCACGCTCGGCTTTGCAGAAATCATCAAAGCTACCATAAGCGCCGAGATTGAGGTTACCCGCGGACAGGCAGGCCTGGAAACTCCTGCGCTTTTTGAAAACGGGATAACGCTGTTTGGCCATTTCTATTCCCGCACCGACAAACTGCCCCCCTATTTCGTGTTCTTCATTTTGATGCTGCTCTGCCTGACCATCCTGGCCTGGCTGTCGCGGTCCAAGTTCGGCCTGTTCGTGCGGGCACTACGCGAGGATCAGGACGCAGCCGCCGCCCTCGGGGTCAACACGACACGTTACAAGATTCTTGTGTTCGTTGTGACAACCAGCATG
>JAAEUI010000109.1 GCA_024227475.1 Paracoccaceae bacterium
AGAATGATGGTGAAAGGTAATTGTTCCGCCAGTGTTTGCACCACGGCACGCCCGGAAAATACGTCCTTGCCAAGATCGCCTTGCAGCACGTTCCCGATAAATATCATGAATTGGTAAAATAGGGGTTTGTCGAGATGCATTTTCGCCGCGTAAGCAGCCTGGACTTCGGGGGTTGCGCGTGGCCCAAGCGCGATGCTGATCGGGTCGCCGGGAATCATGTGCAGCATTAAAAACAGCACCAGAATCGCCATCAGAACAATGACAACAGATAGCAGAAGACGCTTTAGCAGGTACAGCCACATGAGGTTTCAGGAACCGTCGGTCCAGGGAGTGTTCCGGCCAGGATCGTAAAATCCTGGCCAGTACGTTCAGTACTACCCGGGCGTGAAATACGCCATTTGCATTTCACCCGAAGGCGCGAATTGCGCCTGCAAATCGGCACGGTGGATGAATACCTCGGGCTCGTGTGTCAGCCACACATAACCGCCGGTGTTCTCCATGATTTCCTGCATCCGAATGTAGATCTTGTGGCGCTCATCGGGATCGG
>JAAEUI010000110.1 GCA_024227475.1 Paracoccaceae bacterium
AACTGCAGCCTGACTTCGACTATGCCGATGCGCAACAGTACGTGTACGGAATGACCATCGAAGAATGGAAACGTGACTTTCAGACCGAGGCCAGCGAAGAACAAAAACAGCGCTTCGAAAACAGCAAACCCCTGCACGCCAAAATCAGCGGTCACAATTAACGCAGCTTGCCGGAGTTAAAACACTCGCCGGATCGGATGGAATAGTCTGCGGCTGATGCTGGGCGGGATTATCTGAGTTCGCGCCGTAAAATTTTGCCGACGTTGGTTTTTGGCAGCTCATCGCGGAATTCCACAATCTTGGGAATCTTGTATCCGGTGAGTTTTTCCCGGCAATGTGCGATGATCCCCGCTTCGTCGAGCGACGCGTCCTTTTTCACGATAACCGCCTTGACCACTTCGCCGCAGGCTTCATCGGGTTCGCCGATGACGCCGACTTCGAGTACGCCTTCATGGCCGGCAATAACGGTTTCGACCTCATTGGGATAGACGTTGAACCCCGACACCAGGATCATGTCCTTGAGACGATCGACGATGCGGAAAAATCCCAGTTCATCCATCTGCGCCACATCCCCGGTCTTGAGCCAGCCGTCACTGGACAGCACCTTGGCGGTTTCATTCGGTTTCTGCCAGTACCCCTTCATCACCTGCGGCCCGCGCACACACAGTTCACCGGTTTCGCCCTGCGGCAGTATATTGCCGTTTTCATCCTGCACCGAGACTTCGGTCGAGGGCACCGGCAAGCCGATACTGCCGTTGTACTCCTTCAAATTTAACGGGTTGATGCAAACCGCCGGCGACGTCTCGGTCAATCCATAAGCCTCGAGCACCGGTGTCCCGGTCATTTTTTGCCAGCGCTCGGCGACAGGCTGTTGCACCGCCATACCGCCACCCAGGGCAAGCTTCAGACTGGAGAAATCGATCTGCTCGAAGCCGGGTGTGTTCATCAATCCATTGAACAGCGTATTGACGCCGGTTATCACGGTAAACCTGACGTTCTGCAACTCCTTGACAAATCCGGGCATGTCACGCGGGTTTGTGATCAGGTAGTTGAGCGCGCCGATCTTCATGAAGGTCAGGCAGTTAGCCGTCAAGGAAAAGATATGGTACAGCGGCAAGGCGGTAATGATGGTCTCCTCGCCATCCTTGACCGCATCCTTGATCCAGGCGGATGCCTGCTGCATGTTGGCGGTCATGTTACCGTGGGTCAGCATGGCTCCCTTGGCAACCCCGGTGGTGCCGCCGGTGTACTGCAGGAAGGCAAGATCGTCATGATTGCAGGCCACCGCCTTGTGGCGCTGCCCGGAACCCGCTTGCAGCGCATCCTTGAACTTTACCCGGCCAGGCAAGGAAAATTCCGGCACCATTTTTTTGACATGCTTGACCACCAGGTTGACGATCAACGACTTGGGGAAGTGCAGCATATCGCCAAGTTGCGTGGTAATGACATACTCGATCGGGCTGTCGGCAATGACGTCGCTCAAGGTATGGCAAAAATTTTCCATGACGATAATCGCCCTGGCGCCCGAGTCACTGAGCTGGTGCTTCAATTCGCGAGGCGTATACAGGGGATTGGTATTGACGACGGTAAATCCGGCGCGCAGGATCGCGAAGATCGAGATGGGGTTCTGCAGCACATTGGGCATCATCACCGCAACGCGGTCACCCTTGCTCATGCCCGGCAGGTTTTGCAGATAGCTGGCGAGCTGGTCGGTGTAATGATCCATCTCGTTGTAGGTCAGCGTTGCCCCCAGGTTAGTGAAACAGGGGCTCTCGCCAAATTGTTTGATCGCCTGTTCGAATACATCGGTAACCGACAGATAGGCATCGAGATCGACTTCCTCCGGCACTCCTGGCGGATAGCTTTTTAACCAGACCTTTTCCATTTCAGATTTCCCCCAAACCCGGCATTTAGTTAAATCGTATCACGCAGGCATGGAGTCTCAAAATATTACCCGGACCCGCTAACCTGGCTACTACCGATCTCTCTGTTCGAATCGTTGCCGATTCCTGCTTATCTTTTATCCGCTTTCTTGCTGACCACCTTCTTGCTGGAGGCTTTTTTGCTGACTGATTTCTTACGAACCGCTTTCTTACGAACCGCTTTCTTGCTGACCGCCTTCTTGCTGACCGCCCGGTTCTCGGGCGGGTCCTCCGCCGAGGGCGAATCCTCAAGCGCGGCAATACCGGCCTTCAATTGCCCGGGCTCGAATTCATCGACCCTGACCACTTTCTTTGTCGCCAGGCGGGCCTGCAGCAGTATATCAGCTTCGTCGGCCGTCACCTGCCCCGACGACTCCAGACCGTCGATCCACTGCTGGTAATCTTCAAGACCATGTTGAAAAATCTGATCGTGTCGCAGGCGGCGTTCGATCGGTTCGGCCTTGATCACCTTGTGCAGGGCGTCCTCCAGGCAACCGGTGATGTCATCCGGGTCATCGGTAATGTAAATACCCTCGGTCAAGCGATCACGCGCCGCTCCCGGCCTGATCAACAGGGACGCGACCCGATGACTCAACGAATCATTCGGCTGGCGCAGGCTAAGCCCAAGTGGGAATATCGAATGCCGAATGATAACGCCCAGCCATTTGATGGGAAAGTTTCTCAGTATCTCATCGAGCGCCATCTGTACCTGG
>JAAEUI010000111.1 GCA_024227475.1 Paracoccaceae bacterium
GCCAGATTCCCCTCCTGGGAGGGGTTAGGGGTGGGTTCCTGCTTAGCAAAACCTTTTTTACCCACCCCTAACCCCTCCCAGGAGGGGAATTGACGCTCCCGTTCCGGGAGTACCACCTGTTCGAAATCCTCTTTGATGGTATTTTCCAACGGTGTCTGAAATAACTTGTACAACTGTTGCAACGCCTGATCCGGTTCCAGTTCTAAATGCACACGCTCCCGCAGCCATTCCCAGGACAGGTGCGCGAGGCTGTGCTTCTCCGGCGGTTCAACCGCGTCCAACTTGCGCAGCAGGAACTCCAGCGCGTCCACCTGCCCGGCCTCGCTGCGGCGCATGGCAAACCCACCCCGTAAGACTGCTAAAACCGCTTTCGAAAAGCGCAGACCGCCGACAGTGTGCGTCGTGCCCGGAATCGCGATGATGCGCTCGATCCGTTCCGGCGGCAGATCCGGATGAAATTTGAGCCGCAGCGCGTCAATCATTCCCAGACTAATAGGCTGCATCATAGCGCTGGCCTGCGCTAACGGCAATGCGTCGCCCAGCACATCTTCCAGGTATTCGTTTAGCGGACGATTGCTCTGTGAGGGCATGCCCTGCCAGTTCTGGGCGTCGGCGGCATAATCGGCGCGGGGCGCCGTTTCCGTCATAAACCGTCCGAACGCGCGTAACAGACCATCCGCCGTGGCAGGATAAAGGGGGATACCGTACCAGGTGGGCAGGGCTGAACTTTCATCCCAGAATTCCTGCGCCCGCAATTCCAGCCAGGCCGCCATCGGCCAACGGGCGATCGCTTCCAGGGTATAACGGCTGTGATGTTCGTGCAGCCCCTTGCCATCGCTGAAAATCAGCAGCAGATAGCCGTTGCGATCCGCTTCCAGGTCTTCCAGATAATACGTGCGGCCAGCTGCGCCGGAAAACTGCCCCGGATCACCATAAAACGCACCAGACAGCACCGCAACCCCTAAAAGCGTCATGCCTTCCGCCAGTTCCGCGGCAATCGGATTCCATTGCCGCGGCTCCGCGAAGTCGTCCACTAAAATAATCAGATGGCGCAGTTGCTTGCGTTTGTAAAACACTAACTCCGGGCTTCCGCCCTGGCCTAAAGTGGCCGCGATGGAATCCGGCACATTCAACTCCTTGCTGGCCAACTCACTCTGAAAATAACCCATGCAATCGGCTAAATGCGCCAACGCGGCGTCATCCAAACGAGGAGCCGGCTTGCCGCCGAGCTTTTCCAGAGGAAAATGACGCACTCCGCTTTTATTCCACGTCAGGGCTTCATCCTTGAGAGGCTGCTTGAGATACCGGAGATAAAGCCCGTCCAGGATGGTCACAAGGAGCAGTAAAACGGAGAGCAACGCATAATATTTCCAGTCGTCTTGCCCGGCGATAGGGCGTTTCTCAATTTTTTTCACTACCGGAACCTGGTAGACGCGGTTTGGGATTTTTGAAAGGTCGCGTACCGAAATTTGTACGGGTTCTCTTTTTTCGACCTCCTGAACGACTGGTGGTTTCTCTTCCTCTGTTTCGAAGAGCGGGCGAAGGGATGTGAACATGGCTCCGGTAAGCAATACAACAAAGATTATCCTGAGAAACAATGCCGGATAAGAACGCTTTTGCTGTGTATCAACCGCAGGGCTGACTGCCGGACGCCTGAATTCCGGCTTCTGCGCGGCGTTCGTCATTGTATTTGGGCGCTGTTTGAAGGTTTCAATGTCCTCCAGTACCTTGTGAACATCAATGCAGACGTCTTCAGGCAGGCCTGGCAGAGCGGCATCGAAAAACCGGTCAAAACGGCGTAGAAAGATTTCGCGCTGTTCTTCATCTTTCACGAGCAACGCCGTCAGCACACTGCGCACACGGGCCAGATCCCACGCGCCGCCGCTTCCCAACGCAAGCCGGATGCGTTCGTAATCGCTCACGGTCAGCCGGAACCCGTCGTTTTCCAACGTGATCAGAAAAGCATCTAAAGGAAAATAATCCATCGTTTACGTTCCCTTCCGTCATTATACAGATGTCGTTAATTTTGGCTCTTTGAGATTGATCTGGAGTGCGAAAGCTCTGCTTTCGCGGTGTTGGCAGGCGAAGCGTTCAGCAAGCCGAGCCAACCCACCGCCTGGCTGTGTTTGCCCGGCTCGCTGAACGCTTCGCAAGGGCAAACACGCGAAAGCAGAGCTTCCGCACTCCTGGTGTAATTTTTCCATGTCCTCCGGTAACATATCATTCATATCATATCTTTTGTCAAGATGTATTAACATCAAGAGCCCTGGGGATCAATCCCCA
>JAAEUI010000112.1 GCA_024227475.1 Paracoccaceae bacterium
ACGTCCCCTGCAACAATAACTCCGACATAACCACCTGCCCCCCCAAGATTGTCCACCAACACGGCCCGACTACTCAGCCTGGACTTGGACATTGCACAAGGCACCCCACCGCCCAGCAGATCCACAACCAGTGCAATTCCGGCGACGATGACAACTGTCCAGCCTTCGACGTCCTGGGGCTCAATGAAGCGCAGTGAAGCCTCAAATATCAGATACAGGCCGACCATTATCAGAGATGTGTAGTTGATCAGTGCGGCGACCAACTCGGCCCGCCCGTATCCGAATGTCATGTTTGAATTGGCCGGGCGACGAGCGATCTTTCTGGCGAAAAATGCGATAATCAGGGCAATAGCGTCGGAAAAATTGTGCAACGCGTCAGCGATCAGCGCCAGCGACCCCGAAAGGACACCGCCAACAACCTGCGCCAGTGTCAGCCCAAGGTTTATAACGACGGCAAAGGCAACCCGCTTGTCTCCCTTGCGCGGGTCGATCAACGGCTGGCTGTGGTGGTTGTGCAATGACATATGGCTGCGCCTGTGAGACTGGCTTGTATCAGTTTAGGGCCACGATTCGAAAACCTGAATGATCTGAGCCCGGTACGGAGCAAATAGTTCACGATCAACTTCGCGGCATTTTGTCCAGTTCTTGCTGTGATGCGGCCAAGCCACGTTGCATTTGTATCGCAGGGCGGCCAGCGAATTACCCGCGGATCGCTTTCAGCATAACCTCCACATTCGCCGGGTCAGCATCTGGCGTAATGCCGTGGCCAAGATTGAAGATATGCGGGCCGTTCGAGAAGGTTTCGACGATGCGTTTGGTTTCCGAGATCAGATGGTCACCACCGGTAACCAGCAACGACTGGTCAAGGTTGCCCTGAACGCAGGTGCGGGTTTGCAGGTTTTCCGCGGCCCATTTCGCATCAACCGACCCGTCAATCGCCAGCCCCTGAACGCCGGTGTGTTCGGCATAGGCAACGTATCCATCGTTGGTCGCGCCGCGCGGGAAGCCGATCACCGGGATATCGGGATAGCGCGCGCGGACGTTGTCCAGAATCTGCTTTGCCGGACGGGTGCTGTATTTGGCGAACAGATAGCCGGTTAGCGATCCGGCCCAGCTGTCGAACAGTTTCACCACTTCAGCCCCGGCTTCGATCTGTCTGATCAGATATGCCGAGGTGGCCTCAACCAGCCGGTCGATCAGCGCGTCAAAAACCTCGGGTTGTTCTTTGATCAGCTTGAGGGCAGGGCCCTGATCCGGGGTGCCGCGCCCGGCGATCATATAGGTGGCAACGGTCCAAGGGGCGCCGGCAAAACCGATCAGCGCGGTTTCTGCGGGAAGTGTTTCGCGCAGGTTGCGCAGGGTCTGGTAGATTGGGGCGACGGTCTCGTGGATGTCTGCCGCAGGGCTGAGTTTTCCAAAATCCGCCTTTGACTGAATGGTGGACAGGCGCGGGCCTTCGCCGATGACAAACCACAGGTCCGCGCCAAGCGCCTGGGGCACAAGGAGGATGTCAGCGAACAGGATGGCAGCGTCAAAGCCGTAGCGGCGGATCGGCTGCAGGGTGACCTCGGTCGCCAGATCGGA
>JAAEUI010000113.1 GCA_024227475.1 Paracoccaceae bacterium
GATAAAGCCATAACAACACCTCCTGATTACTTGAATCAGAAGAAGCGTAATTCGTAAACCCGGCTTGATTCAAAGCTGGCCGGAAATGCTCTAGCAGCACCATAGACCGGCAATTTCTACATCAACTTGTCTCAAGTTAATGTAGAAACGCTATAGGTCACAGACTCATAACGCGGCAGAATCAGGGGCTTGGATCGGCGCTATGCCATAATCTGTTTCAGATTAAGAGCATAGCGCTCTTGTATCAAGTTATGGTAGAAACACTTTTGGGCATGTCGCACCGAAACATATCCAAAAGAGAGTCGCGCCATGCCTTTCAGCAAAGGTATTGTGGGATGCGTGCCATCACCACTGCCTGAACCGATTTAACGCAACACTCTTTAAACGGCCTTCTGTTTGATTCTGCGCAGGATCTACCCAGAAATCAGGCATATTTCTTAGAAACTTAGCGGAGAATCAGGAGAACCACACACACCCGTCATGCACCCAAAGCATAACGGTTATGCGCCAAGTGTGGCCTTTTTACACTTGTTGTTAAGGGCTGCCCACTATAGCTTAAAGGTGAAGGTTGGCGGTCGAGCTAACGCTCTCGCAAATCTTCACCTCCCTGTTGGACTTAGGCCGAGCTTTGCTCGGCCTCTTTTTTTGCCGCGGCACATTTTTTGTGCAAGAAGCGTTTTTTGCCCTCATTGCCGCAAAGCGACAGCGGGAGGACGCAGGTTTCGCACGGCTTTTTGCGTGTGTCCAGCACGTTTTCAAATAACTACAAATGCAACCTGAAAGGGTAAATTAACCCGCAATTCCAAAGCTATACCTGTGACCACCCGCCAGAATTCAGCAGGAGAGGTTTCAGGAGAGGAGACCGCCGCCCGATTCAAACAGACAACCGCCGTGGGTTCGAGGCGGAAAAGCCCTTCGTCGCGCTGGTCGACCTTTCTCCAGCCGGTCTGTTCGAAACTGGCGGCCTCGCAGTGCACCGCCTGAATAGCAGTCAGCCTCTGATAGAACCTAGGCTGGCCCGCTCGAAAATGTCGATTCGATCAAATCGACCGCCTCACTCCAATTACCTGCCGTTTCTAGAAAACTTCGAGTTTTGATTGAATCACAAACGAAACTCGAAACTTCAACGTTAACAGCATCATAGACCGGCGATTTCCACATCAACTTGTCTCAAGTTTATGTGGAAACGCTATAGGTCTTTTCACGAACTATTGGAATCACCAATGAACCGTTAAAAGGCGTGACACCAGGTACTTAGACCAGCATTTCACGTTCAATCAGGTTCAGATTAATCGAGAAACGCTCCAACGACGCCAGAAAAACCACTTCTTTGCGCAGATCGAAAAAATTCGTGAAAAATCCTTGATGGTCCCTGACAAAAGTGAACGCGCGGCGTTTTCGAGGCTTTTCCTGCCCTGCAGTGTCGACTATGTAGCGGCCTGAGCAATTTGCCCAAGGGTCATCTATATGCAAGAACCGGACATCACCGAAAAACTGATCGCCGATCACGGGCTGAAGCCAGATGAATATCAGCGCATTCTGGATCTGATCGGGCGGGAGCCAAGTTTCACCGAACTGGGCATCTTTTCGGCAATGTGGAACGAGCATTGTTCCTATAAATCCTCAAAGAAATGGCTGCGCACCCTGCCCACTGAGGGCCCGCAGGTGATCTGTGGCCCTGGCGAAAACGCCGGCATCGTTGATATTGGCGAGGGCCAAGCGGTGGTGTTTAAAATGGAGAGTCACAACCACCCGAGTTATATCGAGCCCTATCAGGGGGCGGCAACCGGGGTTGGCGGCATTCTGCGCGACGTGTTCACCATGGGCGCCCGCCCGATTGCGGCGATGAATTCACTGTCTTTTGGTGAAATCAACCACCCGAAAACCAAATCGCTGGTCAATGGCGTGGTTGAGGGTATCGGCGGTTACGGCAACTGCTTTGGCGTGCCCACGGTTGGTGGTGAGCTGCGGTTTCACCGCGCCTACAACGGCAACTGCCTGGTGAATGCTTTTGCCGCCGGGTTGGCGGAAACGGACTCCATTTTCTATTCAGCGGCTTCCGGCGTCGGTATGCCGGTTGTCTATCTCGGGGCAAAGACCGGACGCGATGGTGTGGGCGGCGCAACCATGGCCAGTGCGGAATTTGATGAAAGCATCGAGGAAAAGCGCCCGACCGTGCAGGTCGGTGACCCATTCACCGAAAAACGCCTGATGGAAGCGACGCTGGAACTGATGCAGACCGGCGCGGTAATTTCGATACAGGACATGGGGGCTGCCGGGCTGACCTGCTCTGCGGTGGAAATGGGCGACAAGGGCAGCCTGGGGGTCCGGCTCAATCTTGAAGACGTACCGATCCGCGAAGAAAACATGACCGCCTATGAAATGATGCTCTCAGAATCCCAGGAGCGGATGCTGATGGTGCTGAACCCCGAACTGGAGGCAGAGGCCAAGGCAGTGTTCGACAAATGGGATCTCGATTTCGCCATCGTCGGTGAAACCCTTGCCGAAGACCGGTTTCTGGTCATGCACCACAGCGAGGTCAAAGCCGACCTGCCGTTGAAAGCCCTGTCTGGAACCGCCCCGGAATACGACCGGCCCTGGGTGGAAACACCCCCCGCCCCCGTGCTCGCAGAGGTGCCGGAAATTGACACCGCAGACGCGCTTTTGCAGCTGATAGGTTCGCCGAACTACGCCTCACGACGCTGGGTGTACGAGCAATACGATCACACCGTCATGGCGGATACCGTTGTACGCCCAGGTTCGAACGCAGGTGTTGTGCGGGTTCACGGCACCTCCAAAGCACTGGCCTTCACCTCGGACGTGACCCCGCGCTATTGCAAAGCCAACCCCTATGAGGGTGGCAAGCAGGCAGTTGCCGAGGCCTATCGCAACCTTTGCGCCACAGGGGCACACCCGCTGGCCACGACCGACAACCTGAACTTCGGCAACCCGGAAAAACCCGAAATCATGGGGCAGTTCGTCGGCTGCATCAAGGGAATCGGCGAGGCCTGCGCCGCGCTCGACATGCCCATCGTTTCCGGCAACGTCAGCCTCTATAACGAAACCGATGGTGAAGCTATTCTGCCAACCCCCACCATTGGCGCGGTTGGCTTGCTGCGCCATCTGAGCGAGTTGATTGGGGTGGTACCGAAGGCTGGCAACACATTGGTATTACTTGGTAAAACCAACGGGCATTTGGGCCAGTCCGCGCTCCTGAAGGAGTTGTTTGACCGCGAAGACGGTGACGCACCCCATGTCGACCTGGAGGCAGAGCGGGCTGCGGGTGAATTTGTCTGCTACACGCAGATCAAGGAACTGATCACTGCGGCGCATGATCTGTCGGATGGCGGCCTGGCACTGGCAGCAGCGGATATGGTGCTGGCTTCCGGGCTGGGTATCGCCGTCAAGGAAGGCGATACCGGCTGGTTCTTTGGAGAAGATCAGGCGCGCTACATTCTGGCCTGCGAAGATGCCGAACCGGCGCTCAATCTGGCGCTGAAAATGGGGGTTCCGGCGCAGGTTGTCGGCTGGGTTGAAGGCGAGGCCCTTAGGCTTGGCGAAGCCAAAGTGTCGTTGGACGATCTGCGCGGCGCTTTTGATGGCGGCCTGCCTGCCAAAGTAGCCTGATCTGACGCTCCTAATGCGTTTCGCGAAAAACCTGAGACATCAGGTTTTCGGGAAACGCAGCAACATCAATTTCTTGTCGGGACGTTTTTCACCAAACCTGATTCAGGTTCAACGAAAACCACTGTAGAGCGTTACGAGGTTTGTTGGAATCACCAACGAACCTCGTAACGCTGCAACATCACAGCCTTGGATCGGCGCCATGCACATAATCTATTTCAGATTAAGAGCATAGCGCTCCCATACGCGGGCTTACCGTGAAATAATGCTTGCTCGCCCTCCTTTTGAAGCGGACTCTGGCACAACCCGCGCTTCTGCTTTTGCCATGGAAACCCCGGAGGCGGCGAGACCGGCTTCATTCTTTGTTCAGCAGTTGCAGACAGAATGACACTGTTGCAGCTTGCACCGCGGCCCCGACCACATTAAATTCGGACCCTGCACAGAGGAGTCGCCCAACCATGGCCATGCAAGCCGCCGATATCGAACATCTGATCACCGAGGCGTTTCCGACCGCCACAGTTACCATCACCGATCTGGCTGGCGACGGAAACCATTATGCCGCCGAAGTGACCGCCGAGGAATTTCGCGGCAAAAACCGGGTGCAACAACAACGGATGGTCTATGCCGCGCTGAAAGGCAAAATGGACGGTCCGAGCGGCGAACTTCATGCACTGGCGCTGACAACCAAAGCACCGGCCTGATGCTGTCGCCGGAGTACAATGTCCTGCTGATCCTGGGCTTTGTGTTCCTTACCGGCCTGGTTGTTTTGGTTATGGTGGTTTTGAAACTTCTCCGGATGATCAGGGAAAATCACGGCACAGACCCGAATTCAGGTCAGGCAAAAAGACCAAAGAAGAAACCCCGTTGGCAGATAGAGAGTGATCACAAGCTTCTCGACACCTCGATTCACACCGGTCCTGGCAGCGATCATTCAAACACCACAAGCATTCCCAAGGATCCGCAGAAATACGCCGAGATCTTTGTGCCGGATGCTGCGAAAAAGTTGCCCTGAACCGGCAGCAGCTCCCCATTGTCAATTTTCACCGCGTTCTATATCTAACCGTAAAACCCCTTCGATCGCTGACAAGGACCAACAACATGACCGACGCAAACGCACAAATCCAGGAAACCGTGACCAGCAACGACGTTGTTCTGTTCATGAAAGGCACATCCAGCATGCCACAATGCGGGTTTTCATCCCGGGTGGCGGGTGTGCTGAACTACATGGGCGTAGACTACGCCGATGTGGACGTTCTGGCGGACGAAAATATCCGTCAGGGGATCAAGGATTTTTCCGACTGGCCGACCATTCCGCAGCTCTACGTTAAAGGCGAGTTCGTTGGTGGCTGTGACATTATCACCGAGATGACCCTTTCAGGCGAGCTGGACACCCTGTTTTCCAACAATGACGTGTCCTTTGACAAAGAAGCCGCAGAAAAAATCCGCGAGGCCAACGGTTAGGTCACAGACCCATAGACCTGCGATTTCTACATCAACTTGTCTGAAGTTAATGTAGAAACGCTTCGGGCCGGGTCACCCGGCCTTTTTCATGTCTTCGGCTGCCGCTTCGGCGTTGCTGACCATCCGGTTCATCATTTCAACCGCAGCCTCGCTCGTCTCCTGCGCCAGACCTGCCGCTTCTTCCTTTTTGGCCAGCGCAGCTTCAGCCTCAGCCAGTTGCGCCTTGGCCTCGGCCAGCGCGGCCTGGGCTTTGCCCAGCTGATTCTCGGCTTTTTGCGCACGTTTTGCGACCGCCGGATCCTCACCCGCTTTTGTACCGTTCTTGAGTTGATCTTCCAGGCTGGCCGTTTTGTCGGCCAGCATCAGCCCGGCCATCAGCAGCATCCGCGATTCCGGCATCCGCCCCAGCGCCTTGTTCAGCGCCGCCGCTTCATTGTCCAGCATCGCCGCTGCAGACTTCAGAAAATGTTCTTCACCGCTGCGGCAGGCAACTTCAAATTCCCGTCCGCCGATTGCGATCTTTACTTCAGCCATTTCAATTGCCCTCCACCAGCGGGGTCAGCCGCGACAGGATCATATTCACCTCTTCCAGATCAACGTTGCGTTGCTCCTTCAACTGCGTCAGTTCCTGCTCCAGACCGGTGTTGATCAGCGATGGATCGCCGACCATTTCTTCATTTTTCTTGCGCAACTCTGCAATCTGCTCTTTCAACCGTTGGCTGAACAGGTGCGCTTTGTCCAATTTCTCCAGCGCTTTCTCCTGCGAGGACTTCATAGTGGAGATTTGCTTTTCTAGCGCCGAAGTGCTTTCCCTGGCTTCTTTCTGGCTCTTCCCCTTGGCCTCTTTCAGCGATTTTACACGTGCTCTGGCTTTGTCGAGCTGAGTGTTAGCCGTTTCCTGCTCCGCCCGCGCCGCAGTAAGTTTACCTTGCAAATCCGAGACTTGCGTTTGTAATGCGTTCATCTCTTCTTGTTGTTTGGCAGAGGCACGCCCGCCTTCACCCAGAGTTTTCAAAGCCCGATCAAGCCGGTCCTCAAGATTGGAAAAATCGTTCATCCTCTCACCCACTGCTCAGCGACACCCATGGTCGAATCATTTTTCTTTTTTTCATTGTGCATTTTATTCATGCAAAAACAAATTGCTGCAAAAGAAAGCTCGTGTAAACACCTGATAGGTGGCAGCAATCCATTGCGATGCGCTTGACCACAACCGGTGAATTGTTATCAGGGGCGGTGAAAACCACCTGAAAAAACGGAAAAGGGGCACTAGCGTGGACATCTCTGGGCTTAAAGAAAACCATCCACAGCATTGGAAGAATGCCGCAGCTTTGCGCATCCTGGCAGCGGATGCTGTGCATGCCGCGGCCTCTGGGCATCAGGGCATGCCGATTGGCATGGCGGATGTTGCCGCAGTCCTGTTTGAAAAGCACCTGAAATTTGACGCCTCCAACCCTGACTGGCCGGACCGAGATCGTTTCGTCCTTTCTGCCGGGCATGGCTCCATGCTGCTCTATGGCCTGCTGCATCTGACCGGCTATCAGGACATGACAATTGAGCAGATCCGCAACTTCCGCCAGTGGGGTGCAAAAACCGCCGGCCACCCGGAATACGGGCATGCCAAGGGTATCGAGACCACGACCGGCCCATTGGGTCAGGGCATTGCAAATGCCGTTGGTATGGCCATGGCCGAACAAGCGCTGGCGGCCCGGTTTAACCGCAAACTGGTTGATCACCACACTTATGTCATTGCCGGTGACGGCTGCCTGATGGAAGGCGTCAGCCACGAGGCCATCGGCCTGGCAGGCAAACAGAAACTCGGCAAGCTGATCGTTCTGTGGGATGACAACAATATCTCGATTGACGGCACGATAGATATCTCGGACGTCACCGATCAGAAGAAACGGTTCAAGGCTGCCGGTTGGTCGGTGTTTGAATGTGATGGCCATGACCCCGACGCAATCGATGCTGCCCTCACTGCTGCCAAGGCCAACCGCCTGCCTTCCATGATCGCCTGTAAGACGACCATCGCGCTTGGGGTTGACGGTGTTGCAGACACCAGCAAAGGCCACGGTTATGCGATAAAGGACGCGCAACTGGCGCAGATGCGCGAATTTTATGACTGGCCCTACCCCGCCTTTGAAATCCCCGGGGATGTCAAATCCGCATGGGAAGCAATTGGCAGCCGGGGCGCAGAAACCCGCGCTGCATGGGAAGAAGTACTGGCCGAGCAGTCCGAAAGACGGCAGGCCGAGTTTGCCCGCGTCCAGGCTGGCATTCCGCACAAACGCCTGTCTGCTGTTGTCAAACAACTGAAACGGCGGATCAGCGAAGAGCAACCCCAAAAGGCTACCCGACAGTCGAGCCAGATGGCGCTGGAAGTGATCAACCCGATCATGAAGGAAACCATCGGCGGTTCGGCGGACCTGACGGGATCTAACAACACCCTGACAGCAGAGCTTGGCACCTTTGAGCCGAACAACCGCAATGGTCGCCACGTCAGCTATGGTATCCGTGAACACGGTATGGCCGCGGCAATGAACGGCATGGTCCTGCACGGCGGTATCCGCCCCTATGGCGGCACTTTCATGTGTTTCACCGACTATGCGCGCCCCTCAATGCGCCTCGCGGCACTGATGCAGATACCCACTGTTTTCGTCATGACGCATGACAGCATCGGGCTTGGCGAAGATGGCCCGACGCACCAGCCGGTTGAACATCTGGCAATCTCGCGGGCAACGCCAAACACCTGGGTCTTCCGCCCGGCCGACGGCGTGGAAACTGCGGAAACCTGGGAACTTGCCTTCAGCAGCCAAAGCACGCCATCGGTCCTGTCTCTGACGCGTCAGGGGCTGCGCACTGTGCGCACCAAACACATGAACAGGAACCTGACGGCCCAAGGCGCCTATGTGCTGGCCGAGGCGGATGGCAAAAGGCAGGCAATCCTGCTGGCAACCGGGTCCGAAGTCGAAATTGCTCTGGATGCAAAAACCAAACTGGAAGCACAGGGCATTGGCACCCGTGTGGTTTCAATGCCCTGTTGGGAGCTGTTTGAGGCCCAGGAGGAAAGCTACCGTCGCAAAGTTCTTCCCGGCGGCCCGGTTCGTGTCGGCATCGAGGCAGCAATGCGCTTTGGCTGGGACAAATGGCTGACCGGCGAGCGCGGCAAATCCAACAAAGCCGATTTCGTTGGCATGGATTCGTTTGGGGCTTCAGCGCCCGCTGGCGAGCTTTACGCCAATTTCGGGATCACCGCCGACGCGGTTGCGGAGAAGGTAAAGAACCTGCTGTGATGCCAATTCGACGCAGGATAACGTTAACGCTTTGGCTTTATCGCTAACATTCAGATTCATTTGTTCGCCCGGCCTTTCCAACCGGGCGAACGTCTTTTAAGGGACTGCCAACACTGGCAGTTCCGGAACGGCACTGGGTTTTTCAAGGAGAATGCGCATGGCTGTAAAAGTCGCAATCAACGGGTTTGGCCGCATCGGCCGGGCTACGCTTTCACATATTATTGAAAGTGGCCGTGACGACATTGAAGTGGTGGCGATGAATGCAACTGGCCCGCTGGAAACGATTGCCCACCTGCTGAAATACGACTCGGTTCACGGGCGCTTTGCAGGCGAGATCAAGATCGACAACGGCTCGCTGGATGTTGGACAAGGCTCGATGCGGATGTTCTCGACTTATGAGCCGACCGAGTTGGACTGGGAAGGCGTGGACATCGTTCTGGAGTGTTCCGGCAAGTTCAACTCGCGTGACGCATCAGCGGTGCATCTGGAACGCGGCGCTAAGCGGGTGCTGGTTTCTGCGCCGGCCAAGAACGCCGACAAAACCATTGTCTACGGCGTAAACCATGACGCGATCACCGAAGACGATCTGGTGATTTCCAACGCCTCCTGCACCACCAACTGTCTGGCCCCGATCGCAAAGATCATGAATGACGCGATAGGTATCGACAAAGGTTTCATGACCACAATCCACGCCTATACCGGCGACCAGCCGACGCTGGATCGTCGCCACAAGGATCTCTATCGCGCCCGCGCTGCCGCCATGTCGATGATCCCAACCACAACCGGCGCGGCCAAAGCCGTCGGACTGGTGCTGCCGGAACTGGCGGGCAAGCTTGACGGCTCGGCCATCCGCGTTCCCACGCCAAATGTTTCGGCAGTGGACCTCAACTTCATCCCCAAACGCGACACCAGCATTGAAGAGGTCAACGAAGCCGTCCGCGTAGCGGCAAACGGTGCGATGAAAGGCGTTGTAGAGTTTGTTGATGAACCGACGGTTTCCATAGACTACAACCACAACACCCACTCGTCGAATTTCGCCTCATTGCAAACTACGGTGATGGGGGGCAATCTGGTGCGAGTACTAAGCTGGTACGATAATGAATGGGGATTCTCCTGTCGCATGGCGGATACCGCAGTGGCCATGGGCAAACTTCTGTAAAAAGGCGGACCACAAACCACATGAATAATCGCTTTGCAATTTACTTTGGTATCGTGTTGGTACTGGCCATCATGGTTGACCTGATTGCAAACGGCGGCGGATACATAATTTTCTGGGGCAAACAATTGTCGCGTGCCGTTGAATGGCTGGCATTCTGGCGCTGAAGGATGAGCAGATGAAATGGAATACGCTCGATGACATGGATCTGGACGGTAAAAAAGTCCTGATCCGTGTCGATGTGAATGTGCCTGTCGAAAATGGCAAAGTAACGGACATCACCCGGCTGGACCGGATCGCTCCCACCGTAAAGGAAGTGATCAACAAGGGTGGCAAGCCAATTTTGCTTTCGCATTTCGGGCGTCCGACACGCGGGTTTGATCTGGCCATGTCCACGCAACAGGTGATCCCGGCCTTGGCTGAGGTCCTCGGCCATCGGGTGCATTTCGCCAGTTCCTGCATTGGCAGGGTCGCCCAGGAGGCGGTTGATACAATGCCCGATGGCGATGTTTTGCTCCTGGAAAACACCCGATTTCACGCAGGGGAACAGGCAAACGACCCCGAGTTCGCAGCTGAGCTGGCGCAATTGGGTGATGCGTTTGTCTCTGACACGTTTTCAACAGCCCACCGCGCCCACGCCTCGGTTGAAGCCCTCGCGCGGTTGCTGCCCAGTTGTGCGGGTCGGTTGATGCAGGAAGAACTGTCGGCTCTGGAAAACGCCCTGGGCCAGCCGGAACGCCCGGTTCTGGCTGTGGTGGGAGGGGCAAAAGTCTCGTCCAAACTGGAACTGCTGACCAATCTGATCAAGCCGATGGATGCAATTGTGATCGGCGGCGGCATGGCCAACACCTTTCTGGCGGCACAGGGATATCAGGTTGGCCAGTCGCTCTGCGAACACACCATGCAGGATACCGCGCTGGACATCCTGGCAAAGGCCAAAGCTGCGAACTGTGACATTCTCCTGCCGGTCGACATCGTCGTCTCCCGCGAATTCAAGGCCTTTGCCGAAAACAAGGTGCGGAACGCCGACGACTGTCCGCAGGACTGCATGATTCTTGATGCCGGGCCAAAATCTGTTGAGGAGATCAACAAATACCTCGAAACGGTCAAGACCGTGATCTGGAACGGGCCGCTCGGAGCTTTCGAAATCCCCCCATTCAACGCCGCCACGGATGCCGTGGCTCTGCACGTTTCAGAACTGACCCAGGCGGGTCGGCTGCTCAGTGTCGCCGGGGGCGGAGACACGGTTGCCGCCTTGAAAAAATCTGGCGCTGCTGACGGGTTCTCCTATATATCAACCGCGGGCGGCGCATTCCTGGAATGGATGGAAGGCAAAACCCTGCCTGGTGTCGCCGCGCTTGAAGCAGGCTAGTTCCTGCCCTAAAACACAAACAGTTCCAAACCTATTTCAAAAAACCAACAGGTCCGAATATGCCAAATGCAGCTCAAACTCAACAGATGCAATCCGGGGCAGGCTTTATCGCCGCTCTCGACCAGTCAGGAGGGTCCACACCCAAGGCGCTGCGGCTTTACGGAGTTGAAGAAGACGCCTATTCGGGCGAGGCGGAGATGTTTGACCTGATCCATGCCATGCGGTCGCGCATTGCCACCGCCCCGACATTTAAGGGAGATCAGGTGATTGGTGCCATTCTGTTTGAAATGACCATGGATCGGGAAATCAACGGTGTGCCAACAGCGACCTATATGTGGGAGGAGCGCGGTGTGGTTCCCTTCCTGAAAATCGACAAGGGCCTGGCTGCGGAAGAGGACGGCACGCAGTTGATGAAACCCATTGACGGGCTGGATGCGACCCTGGAGCGAGCGGTAAAGGCTGGCATATTCGGCACCAAAATGCGCTCTGTCATCAACGCGGCTTCTCCAACTGGCATCGCCGCTAATGTGGCCCAGCAATTCGAGATCGGGAAACAAATCCTTGAGCATGGGCTGACGCCAATTATCGAGCCTGAGATTACCATTTCAATTTCAGACAAGGCTGCAGCCGAAGACATCCTGCTCGCGGAAATCACCGGACAACTTGATGGTCTTGCCGACGGCCAGCAAATCATGCTGAAGCTCACCCTTCCCGAACGCGCCAACCTTTATAAACCCTTGGTGGATCATCCCAAAGTGATGCGGGTTGTGGCCCTTTCCGGCGGGTACAGCCGGGAAGAAGCAAATCGGCGGCTGGCACAGAATACCGGCATGGTTGCCAGTTTCTCCCGTGCGTTGACTGAGGGGTTGAACACGGCTCAGTCTGACGACGCATTCAACAGCATGATCGCCGATACCATCGGTAGCATTGCAGAGGCGTCTAACGCGGGCTGACTCTGATCAAGCCACGAAAAACCTGCAATACGGAACAAAAGTTCCCGCCACTGCTGTTCTGCCCTATTTGAGTTTTCTGCGCCGGAGCCTGGCCTTTAACTGGTCAGCTTGGCGAGCATCGGAGCCATTGACGACTTCTCAACGCTAACAGCGGCCTTTGACGAAATATCCCTATGAATACAAAATGTTGTGGTTTCTCCGGCTCAGCCCACAATAAAGCCTGCCAAATAACTCAATAATGATTCGTTTTAGGGATTCACAAATCGAATCACCTGTGCAATGATTCGTTTTAACCGCCATAAGAGCGGGTCATGAGGTAGGCATTTTGCGACAGCCAGGTAAAACAAGCGCAACTATCGGCACGGTGATGTTCTTCGTCACCGCGTTTGGCCTAACAGCCTATTTTACGTTTGCGGCTGTGCAAGGCGACTTTGGCCACCTCCGCCGGGTGCAGATCGAAGCAGATGCAGCAGCTTTGAACACGCAACTGGCACAACTCCATGCGGACCACGCAATATTAAAAAACAAGACCCGCCGTCTGTCAGATGATTACCTTGATCTGGATCTTTTGGACGAGCGGGCACGTAAGGTTCTTGGCATGGCCAGAGGTGATGAAATCATCATCCGGTAACCCTGAGTAGATTTGGTGCACAATTCAGGCCGCTGTTCCCAAGACAGCGGCCTTTTTCTGTTTGCCACAACATTTGACGAACAACCGGCCAATCCATAGCATTATTTTCATACTTCTGCACAAACAGAGAAATTCGGGGAAGACTTCATGATTAGATCACCCAAACCAATTGGAAAATCCATTCTGGTAGTACTGGCACTGACCCTTTTTCAGCTCGGCACGCAAGAAACGGCTCTGGCTGACGGCAGTCAAACCGATGTGGTCGAGGAATCTGTTGATCTGGTCAAACAACTCAACATGACCAGAAAGCAGTTGAAAGATTGCGCTGCAGAACAAAAGAGCCTGGAAAAAGATAATGTGCGGATGAGCAAAAGGGTCAAAGAAGCCGAAAAGAACCAGGTGGGTTGGAATAATATGGTCAAGGAAGATAAAGCCCAGTTGGCCTCAGCCAAAAACAACGTAAAAATTACCAAAAATCAGTTGAAAAAAGGCGTTGATCACGCCGGGAAGCCCTTGACTGACAGCGGCCGGAAACAGCTACAAAAACAACTCGGGAAGCACGAATACACGGTCGAAGACCGAACAGAAGGGCTGCAGGTGGACAAGCAACTGCAAAAAGAGGGCAAAGCCCACGTTAGAAAGCTGAAAGCCGAGGCAAAAAAGCTGCGTCGGCAACATCAAAACCAAATCAGAAAATGTGACAACTTGCGGGTTAAACTGAAGAAAATGGAAAATAAGTAAATATTCCAATAGCCTATCTCGTCGACACATCTCTGATAGCTCGCATTAAAAAAACCGCGTGCACTCTCTCAAAAGGTTCTGTATTATATAGTTTAATATTAAACTACTTTTGAGGTGACAGACAAATGGCCACTGCAAAAAGGGCTGCCAGGCCTAAAAAGGCAAACTCCTCCGCCGAAGAACTCCTCCATTATTACCGCGAAATGCTAACCATCCGTCGCTTCGAAGAGAAGGCGGGCCAATTATACGGGATGGGCCTGATTGGCGGGTTCTGCCACCTCTATATCGGACAGGAAGCCGTCGTTGTCGGGCTCGAGGCAAGTGCTGAGGAAGGCGACCAGAGGGTCACTTCGTACCGCGACCACGGCCATATGCTGGCCTGCGGGATGGATCCAAAAGGTGTTATGGCCGAGCTTACCGGGCGCGAGGGTGGCTACTCGCGCGGCAAAGGCGGCTCAATGCACATGTTCTCGGCCGAAAAGAATTTCTTTGGCGGCCACGGCATTGTTGGCGCACAGGTCCCGATCGGCGCAGGCCTGGCTTTTGCCAACTGGTATCAGGGCAACGATCGGGTCTCCTTTGCCTATTTCGGCGATGGAGCATCCAATCAGGGCCAGGTTTACGAAACAATGAACATGGCCAGCCTGTGGAAGCTGCCTTGTATTTTTGTGATTGAAAACAACCAGTATGCCATGGGCACTTCCCTGAAACGCGCGTCCTCCACCCCCGAGCTTTACACCCGCGGGGCTGCCTTTGGCATTCCGGGCGAAGCGGTCGACGGCATGGATGTGCTGGCCGTCAAGGCCGCCGGCGAAAAGGCTGTTGCGCATTGCCGCTCCGGTGCTGGCCCGTACATTCTAGAAATGAAAACCTACCGCTATCGCGGCCACTCCATGTCCGACCCGGCAAAATACCGCACCCGCGAAGAGGTCCAGAAAATGAAAGACGAAAAAGACCCGATAGATCACGTGCGAGACATGCTGACCCAGGGCAAACACGCAACGCCCGAGGACCTCAAAGCCATCGACAAAGAAATCAAGAAACTGGTCAGCGAAGCAGCTGATTTTGCCTCTGAGAGCCCGGAACCGGCGCTCGAAGAGCTCTACACAGACATTTACGCGTAAGGAGAGAACCTAATGACTATTCAAATCCTTATGCCTGCCCTCTCGCCAACCATGGAAGAAGGCACACTGGCAAAATGGCTGGTCAAGGAGGGCGATACTGTTGCCAGCGGCGACATCATGGCCGAGATTGAAACCGACAAAGCCACCATGGAGTTTGAAGCGGTTGACGAAGGTGTCGTCGGCAAAATCCTGGTGGCCGAAGGCAGCGAGAATGTCGCGGTGAACACACCAATAGCGGTGTTGCTGGAAGACGGCGAAGATGCATCTGCCGCCGAAGCGGCAGGATCCGCACCACCGGCAGAAGACACCACCGCTGAGGCCCCTGCTCTGGCACCCGCAGCACAGCCTATTGCCGTTGTCGAGGTCCCGATGGAAGACATCCCTGAAGGCACTACATTCACCTCAATCCCGGTGCGCGAGGCGCTGCGCGATGCCATGGCCGAGGAAATGCGCCTGGATGACAAGGTGTTCCTGATGGGCGAGGAAGTTGCCGAATATCAGGGCGCGTACAAAGTCAGTCAGGGCCTGTTGGATGAATTTGGTGCCAAGCGGGTCATTGATACGCCAATAACCGAGCACGGATTTACCGGTATCGCAACGGGTGCAGCCTTCGCTGGCCTGCGCCCGATCGTAGAATTCATGACCTTTAACTTTGCCATGCAAGCCATTGATCATATTTTGAACTCTGCCGCAAAAACCCGCTATATGTCTGGCGGGCAGATGGGCGCGCAAATGGTGTTTCGCGGCGCAAATGGTGCGGCGGCCCGTGTCGGAGCGCAACACTCGCAGGACTACGCCACCTGGTACGCCCAGATTCCCGGCTTGAAGGTCTGCATGCCCTATTCCGCCGCAGACGCTAAAGGTTTGCTGAAGTCAGCGATCCGCGACCCCAATCCGGTGGTGTTCCTGGAAAACGAAATCCTCTACGGACGCAGCTTTGATGTCCCTGATCTCGACGATTTCACCGTGCCCATCGGCAAAGCCAAAATCTGGCGCTCAGGGGATGATGTTACCATCGTCAGTTTCGGCATCGGCATGCAATACGCGCTTGAAGCCGCCGACCGGCTTGCCGAAGACGGTATTTCCGCTGAAGTGATCGATCTGAGGACCCTACGTCCGCTCGACAGCCAGACAGTGGTCAACTCGGTGATGAAAACCAACCGCTGTGTGACTGTGGAGGAAGGTTTCCCGGTCTGTTCGATCGGTTCCTACATCTCGTCGATCCTGATGCAGGAGGCGTTTGATTACCTTGATGCCCCAGTCATCAACTGCACCGGCAAAGATGTTCCGATGCCCTACGCCGCCAACCTAGAAAAACTCGCGCTGGTAACCACGGATGACGTGGTAGAGGCCGTGAAATCAGTGACTTACCGATAGGGGATAACAATGGCAACCAACATACTCATGCCCGCACTTTCCCCGACAATGGAGGAAGGCACGCTCGCAAAATGGCTGGTCAAAGAGGGCGACACAGTTGAATCCGGCGATCTTCTGGCCGAGATTGAAACCGACAAGGCGACCATGGAATTTGAAGCCGTGGACGAGGGTGTCATTGGCCAGTTGCTGGTGGCCGACGGCAGTGAAGGCGTGAAGGTAAACACCCCGATCGCCGTCCTTCTGGAAGAAGGGGAGGATGCCTCCGCGATACCGACAGCGGCGCCTGCCGCAGTAACTGAGGAGCCAGCAACTGCTTCCCCGACCGAAGCGGTGGCGCCGACGACACAGCCCACACCCGCCGCACCAAAGGCGGCCTCAGGAGACCGGGTTTTTGCTTCTCCGCTAGCCCGCCGCATTGCAGCGCAGAAAGGTCTGGATCTCAGCCAGATCAAAGGCAGCGGTCCGCAGGGTCGCATCGTTAAAGTCGACGTTGAAACCAGTCAGCCCCAGCCCAAAGCTGCACCGACAGAGGCTCCTGCACCACAAATGGCGGCATCACCCGGCGCTGAAACAATCAAAAAAATGTATGAGGATCGGGATTACGAGGAAATCGCACTTGATGGCATGCGTAAAATCATCGCCGCGCGCCTGAGCGAAGCCAAGCAAACCATCCCGCATTTCTATCTGCGCCGCTCGATCAAACTCGATAACCTGTTGAAATTTCGGAGTGAAATCAACACAGGACTGGCTGAAACCGGGGGTAAACTTTCGGTCAATGACTTCATCATCAAAGCCAGTGCCAAGGCCCTGCAAGACGTGCCCGCCTGTAACGCGGTCTGGGCCGGTGACAGAATTCTGCAATTGCAGGCGTCCGACGTAGCCGTGGCGGTTGCCATTGAGGGCGGCCTGTTCACACCAGTGATCAGGGACGCCGAAGTTCTGCCCCTGTCGCTGATCTCCACAACGATGAAAGATCTTGCAACCCGCGCGCGCGATCGCAAACTGGCCCCCCACGAATATCAGGGCGGCAGCTTCGCGATTTCAAATCTCGGCATGTTCGGGATTGAAAACTTCGACGCGGTCATCAATCCACCACACGGTTCTATCCTCGCAGTTGGCGCAGGCATGAAAAAACCTGTGATCGGCGAGGACGGAAAGGTAACATCCGCTACAGTAATGTCCGTGACCCTTTCGGTCGACCACCGGGTCATTGACGGTGCCCTTGGCGCAGAATTCCTGTCCGCCTTCACTCGATACCTGGAAAACCCGATTTCAATGCTGGTTTGACAAAAAAATAGCCCCCCTCACCTTAGTGAGAGGGGCTCTCTATTGTCTGTGGATTACTCAGCTTTCGGTCAGAATCTGGTCCATCGTCTGCGACGGCTGGGAACATCCAGCTTCGCCAACGATCCTGGCTGGTACGCCTGCAACTGTCTTGCACGGTGGAATATCCTGCAACACAACCGAACCCGCTGCTATGCGGGTGCAATACCCGATCCGGATGTTGCCGAGAACCTTGGCCCCGGCCCCGATCAGCACACCATTTTCAATTTTCGGATGACGGTCCCCATCAGCTTTGCCAGTGCCGCCCAGGGTAACGGAATGCAGCATCGAAACATTATCGCCAACCACGGCAGTTTCGCCGATAACAATCGAATGAGCATGGTCGATCATGATGCCTTTGCCGATCCTTGCGCCGGGGTGGATATCCACACCGAAAACTTCTGAAGCCCGCATCTGCACGAAATACGCCATGGCCGGGCGATCATGACGCCACAACCAGTTCGCCACGCGATTGGCCTGAACAGCTTGATAACCCTTGAAAAATAAGACCGGTTGAATCATCCTGTGGCAAGCTGGATCGCGCTCAAAAACCGCAACGATATCGGCCCGTGCAGCCTCCCCGAGGGCCGGATCATTGGCATAGGCCTCGTCAACCAGCTCCCGGAGTATCTGCGTCGGCATCTCATCGGACGCCAGCTTCAGCGACATCCGATAGCTCAGGGTCTTTTCAAGCGAAGCGTGATGCAGAACGCCAGAGTGAATTAAACCGCCAAGAATCGGCTCTTCTTCCACCAGTTCGTGGGCTTCCTTGCGAATCTGGGACCAGACCGGATCCAGTTCCGCCAGTTTTTGTAATTGCTTTGCCATTTTTACAATCCATGTTTGTCGCGGACTTATAATAAACATAGTACGGAATTGACATGGGCAAAACAAATTCTAAAAAATGAAGAGTATGATCACCGAAACTGAACTCTCCGCCTTTCGCAGCCAGCTTCTCGATTTCATCATGGAATTGGAAAAGGACGATGTGGCTTCCACAGACAACCGCTCAACAGTAGTGCTCGACCAGCAATCAGTTGGTCGTCTCAGCCGCATGGACGCTATGCAACAACAGGCAATGGCCAACGCCACCCACCAGCGTCGGCTGGCCGAAATCGCCCGGGCCAAAGCTGCTTTGGCGCGCATGGATCAGGGCGAGTTCGGCTGGTGTGTTGATTGTGGAGAAGACATTGCGCTCAAACGCCTCAAGCACGACCCCTCGCTTCCAACATGTATCACTTGCGCCCGCGGTGGCTAAACCGGGCTTTGGTAAGGGCAGAAATGTGATCAGACGATCCGCTGCCCCGCTGGGCTGGATTTTCGGTGCAACATTTATTTAAAGATAATATATTTCAAACGCTTAGCGCCATCACCGCAACTGATCCGGGGCCAAACTTCTCAGAAATTTGCGCAATCTCAACAACAGCGGCCGGTCCCGGATTGTCAATCGCTATTTCACCCGCTGCATAGGTCCACGCGGGTACGTTCACCACCTCTGATCGCAGCGTTTCACCACCATCCATTACCTCAATCTGATAGGCCTCAACTGTCTCGTTAAGCGGAACTTCGTAGCCTTGCCAACTGTCACCACCATCTCTTGCCCTGCGGAACCAGCTGAGCTCGAGGTCACCTGCCGGTGTCATTTCCTGTCGCAGATGGACCGGCGCATAGGGCCTGAGACCCACACCGATAAATGTCTCCACACTGTGAGCAAAGCTGGCGTCCGAAACACCCCGGTTTAACGGTCCAACCCGAAAATGCCTTTCCAGCCCACGATCCGCCTCAGCCGTGCCGATTGGGCTCAGACTTTCGTCCAGAACAACCACTTTCGTACCTGCCATCCAAACGCTCGGGATATGCGCATCCGTTCCCAATTGCCCGCGTAGGAACCCCGCCAAGAGGTATTCGCCGTTAGGCTGCAGCGCTGCATCACGAAACTGCAGGATTTCCCACTCACCTGTCCCATCCCCCAAAGCAAGTGCATTCGCCCCGTTCAACACCTCTAACTCGGACTTACTTTCGACGCCGCCTGCGGAAAATCGAACCCCCAGGCTTTGCGCTTCAGCCCACCGTCCAAAACCAGCGCGTTCGAAATTCGTTGTTGTCACACCAACCACCGCCGCCCGTTCAACGATAGCATTAAGCTCATAACCATCGTCGGCTGCTGCACCATAAACAGCCACACCACCCGGCCAGGGAGAAGCGGCAACCGCAATGTAGGGTGCAACCGGGTTTTGGTCATCCAGCAGCAGTGGCAGATCCAAAAAGATAGCCTCAACCGGCAGCGAAACAACCAGTGTCGCTCCCACTCCGACGGTTTCTGGCACCAATTTCTGATTGAGCAATTTGCGCTCTATGCGGTCCGCCTCGACACCCCGCACGCCCTGTTCCTCAATCCGTTCAACGCGAAAGGTCGTCTGACTGCCGTTTTCATCAAGCTTGACTATGTCACCAACGGTTACCGTCTGCATTGATGGCGGCAACGCGAGTTTGATCTCATCCCGGGCGATCCGTGCGTCATTCAGCCAGCGCGAAACCATATTGACAGCTGCGGAGGTCTTTGCGACCACCGGCAACTCGACCTGCGCCGTCAGAGCCTGCCCGTCACTTGCCATGGTATGTTCGGCGGTTCCGGTCTGATAATCCCGCGCCTCATCCCAAAACCTCACACGTACCCGCCCGGACAGCTCAGCCTCAGGCTGCCGTGTCTTGGCCAGGGACGGATTGTCGCCGGCAACCGCCAGGTTTTCAGCCTCCAACAACAGCTCCTCACCCTCACGGCGATTGAAAAACTTTAAAGAACCGGAGATTTCACTGCAGGAAAAATCATAGGCCATCATTAACGGCTGCAGACTCTGCCGGCCGGTTTCCAAGGATCGCAGACCAAACCCGGCGGTATCACCATAAAGCTCGGTTACGTCAAAGTCCTTGACTTGCGCGTATTCGCAGACCTCTGCAACAACCGCCGCCAGTGAAGGATTTGTAATCCGCCCGGTCAACCAATGCCCCAGTGCATGGTTCTCCCCATCACTCCAAACATCTGAATTGCCAGGAAATTGTGGCCACGGCCGGGCATCCCACGCCCAGACATGCGCCTGGGACAGATCCACCATCGATTCACCATAGATGGCAGATGTTGGATTATTCGCCGCATCCTGCCAATGGTCAAAAACGGCCCGCAGATACTGCTTTTGAATGAAGGAATCCTCACCGCCATTTGAATGGTATGGCAAGGCCGACTCTGAAGATTTGGGATCATAAAAAACATTTGGCTGGTTGGTCGCCTTATCCACAGCCGGGCATCCCAGCTCAGAGAAATGAATTGGCTTGCCTTCCGCAACCCAGGCCGTTTGCGCGACATCACGAATCCCACCGACCCTGTTGTGATGCGGGTTCAACCACCAGTTCTTCAGATCCTTGTAGCGAAACACCCACGGCTCGCCATACGCCCCGTCGGTAATGGCAACCCGGTTCTGCACATCGCGCGCTGCTGCATCAGGATAGTACCAGTCAAATCCCTCACCCCCGGCCACATTGCTCCGCAGATAATCCAGCGCATAAATCGATCCGGCGACTTCATCCAGATGGCCATCAGAATCGCGCCAGTCAGACAGCGGCATGTAATTGTCGATCCCCACAAAATCGATGTCATTCTCAGCCCACAGCGGATCGAGATGAAAAAAGACATCCCCAGACCCATCCTCGGGGTGATATCCAAAAAATTCAGACCAATCAGCCGCATAACCGATTTTTGTAGTTGGCCCAACAACGCTCCGCACATCCTGCGCCAGCTGCTGGAGGGCCGCGACGGCAGGAAAACTTCCAATGCCGTCGCGGATTTGGGTCAGAGCCCGCATTTCTGACCCAATGTTAAATCCTTCAACCCCTCCGGCGGCGACACACAAGAACGCGTAGTGCAGGACAAACCGCCGGTACGACCATTCCGTCGGCCCGCTGTACGCCACCTGCCCGTTTACGATTGCAAAGTCAATAACCTGCGCCGTTCCCATAAAGGCAGAAACCTCGCTCGCCGCCGCTGCAGTACCGTCGCTGGAACCCGGCTGCCCCGGCGCCTCGGTTGTCGTGATCCTTCCCCGCCAAGGCATAACCGGTTGATCCGGATCACCCGACCAGGGATCACCCAGTCCGTTACCCGCCTGAATATCCATCAATATGAAGGGGTAAAACACCACGTCTTTATCCTGCTCGTGAACCTTCTGAATTGCCTCAATCACCGACACATCCGCAGGCGATCCGCCAAACACGGGTCGCCCGTCAAGAAAACTCACCTGATAAGCCGCCTGGCGGTCCTCCCCGGCCACAGCCCAGGCGATCGGAACCCCATCAACTTGATTTTGCTCAACTTTCGGGCGCAGTGTACAGTCACCACAGCGCAGATTGTCACCAAACCAGCTAACCACAAGCGAAATTGAACCACAATTTGGCAAATCCGATTGCAGATCATCTAACGCCGCAACCACATCTGTTTCGCCGCGCCCGGAATGGACATTTGCCGATTCATGCGCCCCGAATTCCCCCGGATAATGCACCGGCGTTGTGGCCAGCGCATATTCCCCAGTACCGGGTATCAGGCACGCTCCCATAATGTCCAAACTTGGATCAGCATTAGAAACCAACACCGGCTGCGCCCGCCGGAATACCTCAAAATTAAATTGCGGAATCCGGTTTCCAAACGGCTCCAGATCCAAACCTTCAATGACGACATAGGCCGTCCCCCGATAAAGCGGCGTATTTTCAACCCCTTCGAGTGCAGAAATCGTCGGATCCGGAAGTTGCGTTTCATCACCGGGATATAAAGTCAGGTTAAGGTCATCCGAGGCGATCTCCTGACCGTCCGCCCAAACCCGCCCGATCCGGTCCACCACACCCTCGCCCAGAGCAATTGCCAGACTGATGGAATAGCTGAACTTGTTTGTCGTAACTTTCGGCCTTGATGTGGCCTTGCCACCACTTGTTGATGTCGTGACCTGTTCTTTGAATTTGCTCGACCATATCAACTGCCCGGCGATACGCATCCGCCCCATAGTCCGGGGCATCGCCGCCCCCTCTCTGGCGCCCTGCAAACGAAAAGTCTCGAGGCGACCCAAGTTGATGACCCGCGAACCGGTCCCCATGATTTTCTGATCAATGATGCCACCAAGGGATGCCCCAACGGCTTTCCCGATTACCGCACCGGTCAACCCCAGTACGGTTCCGCCAATCGTGCTGCCGACGGCGGCTCCGGCGGCGGATAGAAGAATTGTGGCCATCAGCCCCTCCTCTTGGGAAATTTAAATTGCGCCACAATACGGCGGCGCCAGGACGGTGTGAGCGGTGTTTCAACCACGCCAACGCCCGAATAAGCATGAATTATTGTAGGATAGCCGACGCTTTTGCCGCCCAGAATTGCCACGTGTTTGGCAACAGCACGCGCATACATCCGAAACAGCACAACCTGACCCGCTTGTTCGGGATGTATTTTCACCGGCTCCATACAGCGCAGGGCCGCAGCCCAAAGGCGCTCTTCACCCGAGGCCTCAGACCAGTCAGCCGAATAGGCGGGAACCACCTCCGGCTCCCGACCGGCTACGGTTCGCCAAACACCTCTGATCAACCCCAGACAATCCGCCCCCTGACCAATCATGCTGCACTGGTGGCGATACGGCGTGCCGATCCATTCCCGTGCGGCGCGGGTCACATTTTCATCAGTTTTCACTTGGCTTATTCCCTGCTGCTGCCGTCCAATTCGGTTCCCGAAACCGGGTAGGACACGCTCCAGTCTTCACCGGGCATATGTGGGAATCCGCGGAAATTGATGAAATTATGAAACTTGTCCTTGCAGGTTACGGCCTGCTTGTCGCATCCCGCATGAAGCCGCAGTGTATCGCCAATCGCGATCGGTAATCTGGTTTCTTCCCACAACTCAACGACCCGCCGCATTCCGCTAAGCTCATCGGCTCGCACCAGCCCCTCTGCGCCAGCGTTTTGCCCGGTCAGCCAGGTGACTTTTCCGTTCACAAACCACCCGTCCTCAAAGCCAGCCAGATTTGTGAGTTCGACCACCCGATTGCCGGTGAATTGATCCACCGCCTCTTCCGCAAAAAAGCCCGGTATAAACAGATCAAAGCCACATTTTGCATCTCCCAAAACCCGGTCACACTGTCGCAAATATGCCCGCCCAACCGGCTTGTTCAGCGCCTCAGACAAGCCGCGCAGCTCCGCTTCAAACACCCCTCCACCGCGCTTGATCTCGCCCAGCGTTCCACGAAACTGCAAAATGAACTGTGTTGGGTCCTGCCAGTGAACCAGATAGTGCCACACTTCGGCGGCATCGAATTTCCCGGCTTCCATGTCGGCATCCGTCACCCCAACCGAACTCAGCGCGCCCACAGCCTGCGAATTATCCACGGCCAGCCCAGTTGAGCTTTCCAGCGCAGTTGCGTCCATTCCTGAGGCTGCCTCACAGACAACCCCGTCGACGGTCAGATTGACGTCGTGATCGGTAAACCCATGCTCTACACCATCCTGACGCCGCACAATCCAGGCCCGGCACATTGACGTTGCGCCGCCATCCAGATGCGCCTGCAAATTGCTATCAATCACTCGCATCAGACACGCACCTCAATAACCGGAACGTTGGGGATTTCTCCGGCATTGAAGCTCGCAACGCTCACGTCCAGACGATCCGCCTCAAAACGAACCGGCACGTCAAAGTCATAACCCGCTGTCACCCCGAGGCCGCTTGCCGGAGCCGCATAAAACGTTACCGCACCGGTTAAGTAGTCGCAGTCAAAGTCCACCCCTTCAGTCACTTCGCCACCATCAACGGCAACGCGCAGACTTCCAGAAACCGGTTTGGCAATTGGGCGCGTGTAGCCTTCACCACCAGATTGGTAGGTCTTGGAAAGCTGAAACACGGTGATTGTGCCATCACCAACGCCAATTTCCTGATCAAGCGGCTCCGGTTCCACCGATGGCAGGCAACTTTTGAAGTCCGCCCAGTCTTTCCAGCGAAACCCAAACAGCGGCCCGCGCCGCGCCTCATAGAACGCAATCACCGCCGCCAGATCGTCAAGCGAGCGCATCGCCATCCCGGCATCATACCGACGACGCGAATGTTCCCATGGCGTATTGCGCTGTTCATGCCCGCTGTTCAGCGTCACAATCTCTGTCCGCCGCTCGGGTCCGCCAACGGCACCTAATGAAAGCGAGGCCGGATACCTGTCTTCGTGAAAGTTCATGCTCCCCTCCTATTGATTACGGTTGCCACGCTGAATAGCCCGAGACAGCCCCGCCGCAATCTGGGTTTGCGACTTGCGAAAGCTCTCGGCATCCGGTGTTTTGACATTCATGTTTACCGTGATATTGCCACCGGCCGCAGCCCTGGCTCCCGACCCGGCATTCCCTGCAAGCGGACCAAACCCGGTCGAAGGTACCCCACCCCCTCCATTTGCATACGCCGAAACCTGCGCGCCAGGGACGGCGCTGCCTTGCACGCGCGGGAACAACCCGCCAAAAATTCCGCCAACCACACCAGCCAGCGCGTCCGTCACCGGTGAAACCGCCTGATTAAAGGTGCTCTGAATCATCGACTGCGCAACGTTTTTCAAAACGTCCGACAGTTTTGCGCCCTCAAAAATCACATCGCCAAACGCCGCGCGCAACCCGCGGCTCAGCGCGCGTGAAAACCCACGTGCCTCTCGCTCAGCCAGTGAAATACTCGTCTGCATCCCGCGCAGTTCTGCCTGAAAACTCGCTGTCATCACGCTGGTGGAGGCGATACTGCCCTCCAACGCATCAATCTGACTGTCCAGTTGCTCAAGATCGGATAATAATTCCGCCATGTTCACTCCATTCAATTGTCCGGAAACCGGGCGCTTAAGGCCTCCAACCCAACGCGGCCCAGTGCCGGCTGGCTGTTTTCAACCCCGGTCGCCATGATCACCAGTTCCACCGGTGTCAGGCCCCAGAACACTTCCGGGTTTAACTTCAACTCGTGCAACCCCACTCTCAAAAGCGCGTTCCAGTCCATGACCTTCATCGCTCGGGCAGGCTGAAGGCCAGTCTCAGCAACCGCCCTGCGGCCTTCGCCGCCCCGATTGGCCCATCACCTATGTCCGCTTGCGCCAGTTCGGCCTCATCGCCATCCCATCCTGCTGCGCGCAAACCCGCAGCCAGAAGGGCCACCAGATCAGACGCCCGAAAATCCCCGGATTCAAACCGTTCGATCAAACTTTGCAGGCTGTCGCTTTCGAGCCGCGCTTCCAATTCTGCCAGCGCCCCCAGCGTCAGACGCATCGGCATCGCCACCCCGTTGACAATCATGCTGACCTCTCCCCGGTACGGATTGGTCATCAGATTGCCGTGAAGGTCAGAAGCCCGGCCGACGCCAGGGAAACCTCACAGGTCGCCTCACCATCATACTGCCCTGCATATTCGATCGATGTGATCTGGAACGGGCCTTCAACGGTCCCGAAATCTGGAAGAATTACCTGATAGTCCTCGACATCCCCGTCAAAGAAAATCTGCCGCGCCCGGGCATCCGTTGCATCATCGCGAAACACACCTGCACCGCTGATCGCGGCAGTTTTCACTCCGCCACCAATCAGCAACTCTCGCCAACCCTCAGCACTTTCCATCGACGTCACATCAACCGTTTCCGTGTTAAACGAAATCCGCGACGCCCGCAGACCGGCGAAAGTCGCGAAGGCGCCGACGCCATCCATATCAATCTTGACCAACAGGTCCTTGCCGTTTTGGGCAACCATTTATTCTCTCCAAATCAGTCGTTTATCAAAAAGGGCCAACCGATAAGCTGGCCTCAGTCGTCTTCTGCAAACGCGCGAAACGTCAGGATAATCCGCCGCTTCTCGGGTGACTTTCCCCGCACAGCCCGGGCTTTGCGAAAGTGCAGACCAACCAGCTTGCCCCGTACCAGCGTAACGTCGGCATCTATCAAAGCATCGCAAATCGCAGCGGCAAGCTCCTTTGCTTTGGAAAACCCTGCCGTGTCGGTCACGACCTGAACGCTGAAGTCATGCATGGCGCCGGTGCTGGTTTTGCTCGATCGGTCTCGTGTCGTTTCCTCTCCCAGCAGCACAAACAAGGCCGGAACCTTGCCGCGTGGCGGCGCATCGAAAATATCCGTCCCAACCAGCGCAGTTACTGCCGCGTCGCCGCTCAGCGCGGCAAACACCGCCTGTTGCAGGCCAAAAGCCAGAGCATAGCTCATTCCAGTTCCTCCTCATGCGCCCAACACTCCAGATACAGGCCAATCGGATCCTGCTCGCTGACGGCATCAATCAAAAACAGCCGGTTTTGGTCTCGAAAACGCTGCCCGGGCACGGGTCGTGTGGTGGCCCCCTGCAGTGCCGCCCGTACAACAATGCGGTACCGCACTCTGGCCAGTTCCCCACCCGCTGCCAAACCGCTGTTGGCCGTCCGGGCATCAACTGCCCCCCAAAGGGTACCGACCAGGGCCCAGCTCTCTACATATCCACCAGCTAGATCGGGGTTACGTGTCACTGCCTCCAGCTCCAGCCGCCGATTAAGAGAAAACCCGCTCCTGTGTGCATTTCGCCCCATCACGTGCCTCCAAAAACCCGCAGGGGCCGAAACCGTGCCAGCAGCGCCAGAATTCCAGAAGGCAGCCTGGCTACATCCTGACTTGCACGATTGTCATAATAATCCGCTGCCAACATCAGAACCGCCCGGCCAAGGTCAGGTGGCACATCATCCCAATCGGCGCCATATCCCGCGTCAAAGGTTAATTCCACCGACCCATGCGTCGGGATCACCGGCAATGCCAGCCCGGTGGCCGCAATCGAGGGCGCCTGATCATCCGGGCACAACCGGTATTCCAGCGCACTGACAACGGTTTCCCCGGCAGCTTGATCCACAAGCTTCACCTCGCTGATCACATTGATCGGGCGCACCGGCAGCACCTGCCGATCATAGTGACGCCAGGCCGTTAGACCCCAGTTGAATGTCTTTTGCAGCAACACTAATTCGGTGCGCCCTTCAACAACTGAAATGGCTGCCCGCAAATAGGCCTCCAGCAATTCATCCTGCATCCCGTCTTCAGCAAACCCGGTCCCCAGCCGCAAATGCTGGGTCAGCAGCGTAACTGGCAGGCTCGCCGTTGGAACAGTTGTCAACTCTGTCAGTATCATCCTGATTAACCTCCCTGAATTTGAAGTAAGATGGCGCCTTCCGCACTGTTCGGACGGAGGGGAGCAGCTGGACAGTGCAGAAGAGCGCCAGAGCCCGGTTATGGGCCCTAAACCGGGCGCAACACTGCCGCGCCCGACACCCACCCGAAGGGGGATTTCATTGAAATTTGGGAAAAGAGCTTCCTGTAAAAGTCAGACCGTGCCGAATTTCAGCAACTTGATTGCCGCAAAGTCGGTCACATCTCCGCCCACTCGTTTGGTGGCATAAAACAGCACGTTCGGTTTGGCGCTGAACGGATCGCGCAATATCCGCAGGTCTGGGCGTTCCGCCACCGTATATCCGGCGTTGAAATCGCCAAAGGCAATCGCCATCCCATCCGACGCCACATCCGGCATGTCTTCAGCAACAAGCACCCGATAGCCCATCAACCGCGCGGGTTCTCCTGCCGCCAGTCCATCCGACCACAGGAACCGCCCGTCCGCATCCTTCATCTTGCGTACTGTGCCGGCAGTTTTCGAATTCATCACGAAACTTGCATTGGTCCGATACTGCGCCGTCAGAGAATAAACCAGATCGACAATCGCATCTGCCGGGTCCGTGCTGGCAAAATCGCCATCCGCCCCGGTCACGGTGTAACCGATGCTGCCCCAGCTCCAGGCGCCTTCCGCGACTGCGGTGTGAGCCAGAAATCCCATTGGCTTATCGAGCCCGTCTCCATTGATAAATGCGCCTCCCTCGGCGCGGGCAAATTTCTCCGCAATCCGCGTCGCCAGCCAGCCCTCGACGTCAAAAGCCGAGTCATCCAGCAGGCGTTGCGACGATTTCGGCAAGGCTGACAGCTCATGCAACGGGATCGAAATCCGGTCAAACTGCGGTGTTCCCGTCTCGGTGGTCGTCGCGGTTTCTGTCGCCCAGCCCGCGCCCATTTCAGTGTGATCAACCAAAACGTCATACGCCGTAGCTTCCACTGCCACCACATTTGCAATCGCCCGGATGGAAGCAGCTGAATACAAAACCCCGGCTATCTGTTCAGCTGTCTGCGGATCCACCAGGTATCCACCATCCGCCGAAACCGCAGTACTCAACGCCTTCTCTTCCAGACCAAGGGCACGCATCGCATCATCATCACCGGAGCGAAGATAGGCCGCAAAAGCCTTTTTATGTGGAACTTCCACTTCAGCAACGGCTGAAAGGGCGGGTCGGTTGGTCACTGAGGTTTTTCGTTCTAGCATGTTCAATCGGCTTTCCTGTTCCTGAATGGTGGATCTAAATTCCTGGTTCATCTCCGAGATATCCTGCAAAAACCCCTCCATCGCGGCCTTTACCTCAATTGAAGAGGTCCCAGCAGGCCCGCGACGGCCTGGCTGGTTTTTGGTTTCTTTCGTGTTCATCAATCAATCCTGTCTAGAGCACTTTGCGTCTCAACCGTTTCAGTTAAGACGCAAAGTGTCGGTTTAAGTTATTGAAATGGCAGCCATTTGTGTCCACTTTGTGATTCAAGACAAACGCAAACGCTCCAAAGGCGCAGGCATCCGATCTGGTTGGGACCGGTGCCGGACGCGGAGTTAAGCTTTCGATTTTCGCCGCTATCTTCACCAACTACGGGGTAAAATTGCTCAACGCCCAAAGCAGCAGACCTTCCTTTTCGCAGGCTTGCCGGGCGTCTGCTACACCCGACCCGCCGCGTCTCTATTCCTTGATACTGGCGCTCGCCGCTCCAATCATCGCCACCAGGTCACCCGCCAGCGCTTCTTCTTCGTCGCTCCCGACCCTGGCCTCGGGCAGCATCGGGAATGTAACGAGCGAGACCTCCCAAAGATCGAGTTCATGCAACAGCCTCGCGCCATCACTGGATTTCTCCGCCCGCACTGTGCGGTATCCAATCGACAAGCCGTCGATCGCCCCTGCATTTATCAGCGCCAGCGCCTCGGCACCTGCTTGCACTTCCGCCAGAATGCGCCCTTTCACAAACAACCCCTTGGTGTCCTCGCGCACTTCATCCCACACGCCGATAGGTCGCCCCGGATCATGCTGCCATAACATTTTTACCGACCGCCCGGTTTTGGCGAGCGTAGCCAAAGAGGGCGCATAGGCTCCTTTGTTTACAACGTCCCCGCCCTGGTCCGGCGTTCCGAACACCGAGGCATAACCGCTGATCGCTCCTTCCGGCTTAACTGCTATCTCGCTGTCAAACCTGCAAAATTTTGTTTCCAGCGGCGACCCGCTTTGGTGATAAGTCATCTCGCTATTCATCTCCTGAATTATTTTGAAAGCACAATAATCAGCACGATCCCACTCCGGATTGGCGCATTTCTTTTGGGTCACCCACCGGCGATCCCGAAAAAAGTCTGTGCAGCGCGTGCCAACACAACTGCAGCCACACCATAAACCGCCAGCCAAAGCCGCTTTTCCAACCTTTCCAAGGCTGCTTCGATGGTCGCCAGCCTCTTCTCCAAAGACCGCCAGCGTTCATCCGTCACCCGCTCATGGGTTTCCAGTCGTGCCGCCGCTTCAAACGGTTCGTACAGATAACGCGATCCACCGCCAGACCGCTTACGCATCGACACCCGCCGGCAATCCAAGCATTTGGCGTTTTTCGGCATTGCTTAAAAACGCGGCAGTCGCCACACGGCTCCACTGGGCTTCGCGCTCTATGGCCAGTGCCGGCACGTCATCCAGGTCCGGTTTCAGCATCAGCTTTGCTTCATAATGGTCTGGCAACCAAGCAGAAATCGCCGCCATAACTTTTGCGACCAGGGGAATAACCGTCAGCCGGTAAAACGCTCGGTTCGCCTCCGCATAGTTGGCGTAAGTCGCGTCTCCGGGCAATCCGAGCAACATCGGCGGCACCCCGAACGCTAGCGCAATTTCCCGCGCAGCGCCCTCTTTCGTCTTTAGAAATTCCATGTCAGACGGCGAAAACCCCATCGGCTTCCAATCCAGCCCACCTTCCAGCAACATCGGTCGCCCGGCATTGCGAGCACCCTGGTGATTCATCTCAATCTCATCAATCAGCCGGGTATATTGATCGTGCTGCAGCGTCCCCTGCCCGTCCACTCCCCGATAAACAATCGCACCCGAAGGCCGTGCTGCATTATCCAGCAGCGCCTTGCTCCATTTGCTCGCCGCATTATGCACATCCACCGCACTCGCCGCCGCCTGCATTGGTGACAGCCCATAATGATCATCCTGCGGATGAAACGCCCTAACATGGCAGATCGGTGGTGCCTCAACGGTCATATCGAACCGGTGTTTCTTTGCGCCCACGCAATATTCATAGGCCATCGGCCAGCCGTCGGCCCCCGGAACCACTTTCATCCGGTCCGACCGCAGGACATACAGCTCCTTAGGTGCACCTTTCACATCCTGCCCTGCGGCCTCCAGATAACCATCACCGCTAAGCAGCAACTGGCCAAAGAAACCTTCCAGAAAATCAGCGCGGCCCTGCATCGGGTTGGGCTGGGCCAGCAATTCCAAAACCGGATGCACGTCGTAACGCTTCTTCACGTCCTGCAAGACCAACGGCACCGCCGCCGCCGCCTCCGCAATCATCTTCACACAGCGAAACCCGACCGGGTTGCCGGTAAACCCGTTTCGGGTCAAGGATGCCACATCCCGCCCCGACCATACCGCTCGCCCGGCCCCGTGAACCGCAATCACCGGCCCGGTTGCCGAGGCTTTCTGTTCTGGCACATCACGCTTGGATGCCCCCCGCAAAAACTGCAGAACCATCTGATCTCGCTCCTGATTTTGTATTTCTTTTTCAACGCCATCCCCGCGAAAACAGGGGCCTTAACCTCTCACAAACCACGCACCTGTGGCCGTTGATAGGCAGCACTTGGATCAATCATCAGATCCGTCAGCGCCCAGACCAAAGCATCGACCCGGTCCGGGCTGCCCACTCCTTTGAAGCCGGCCAGCGTCATCTCGCACATCTGATCTTCCAGGTCCCGCATCTCCCCAACATGCGCCACACGCCCCTGCTCATAAAGCGCAGCCACCGGCTCGGCCCGGGTCACCTTGCCTCGCTTGGCGCGCACCGCCCGGTAGGGCAACAGGCCCGACTGTTGGCGCAAAACGCTCTCGACCATCTTCCCCCCCTGGTTGACCTCGGCAACCACCCGGTCCGCCTCAAACCGTTCCGCCGCTGTAACCACAGCCCGCGCCCAGACATTGGGCGTCGCGCCCTGCACACTCAGATCAGCCAGAACATAGGCCCGCCAGTCCTGGGGCGGTCCCTGCATCTTCACCCCGGCAACAACGATACCACAGGCATCCGACGTCACTTTGCTACTGGCAGGTGGATCAACCGCGACCACAATCCGGTCCAGTGCAGGTCGTTCTTCCAACCGAGCCTGATCAAATACTCTCAGTTGCCACAACGCACCCTCAACATCCTCCAGCAGCTCGCCGTCAAGCTCCTGCCGTCCCATCCGGCTTCCGGCATATTCGCAATACACTTTATCCAGAAAACTGCGTGCCAGATTAATTTTGTTGGCGCTGGTCGGAGCCGTGGTCACAACCGTGTTCCGCGCCTCCAGAATCTCTCGCAACACCGCAATGCTGCGCGGCGTCGTTGTCACCATTTGTTGCGGTCGTTCGCCCAGACGCAGCGCAAATTGCAGCATGTCCCAACACTCCCGCGCTTTCTTCCATTTGGCAAGTTCATCCACCCAGGCGCAGTCAAATTGCGGCCCTCGCAATGCCTCTGGGTTGCTGGCTGACATGACCCAGGCTTCAGCACCGTTCGGCCAGACCAGCACCTTACGTGTGGCATGCCATTCCGGTTTCCGGTCCGGCGGGCAGCAGGCGATAATGCCGCTGTCGCCAAAAATCATCACTTCGCGCACCTGCTCGACGGTTTCTCCCACCAGCGCCACCCGCCGGCATTTCCCTTTGTCCGAGGGGCGTGACCCTTCAACCTGCTGGCGCACCCACTCTGCTCCGGCCCGGGTCTTCCCAGCCCCCCGGCCACCCATGACAACCCATGTCGCCCAGTCACCTTTCGGCGCGCGCTGATGCTCCAGCGCCCAGAACTCGAACATCCAGGGCAAAGCTGCGAGTGCATTTTCGCTTAGATCATCGAGAAATTCCTCAACCTCCTCTTCGCTGGCGGAAGCGAGTAATGCGCTCAAGGATTTCGGTTCTTGCTCCGTCAAGGTCGAGCGCTCCGCCCTGCAAAACGCCTCTGATTGAACTGCTGTATTTTCCAATTTCTGCCTCGTGTTTGGCCAGAATCGCCAATGCGTTGTGGTAATTCCCAGATGCATTTTTCAGGTTTTGCGCCTGTTCTTTTGAAAGCTTGCCAGCATTGAGCTTCTCAAGCTCTCCAAGCACCCGGTCTTTGGTTACCGAAAGCAACCGCCTTGCCTGCGCTACCTCTTTGAGCAGGTCAAATTCCCCTTGGGGATCCTCAATTTTCATTAATATTTGCGCTCCGACGGAAATTTATCCGTCCGGTTAGAAAGAAAAAACGGCCCGGAGTCCTTCGACCCGTGCCGTTTACCCACTTCTTCCAGCTTGACATGGGTTATACCTAAGGGAGTATGTAATGTCAAGAATAATCTTTTAGGTTGTATTTTGAGTTTCGTTATTCCGTTTGAAAAATACCAAAACAACCGCCCTCAAACTTGCAAACGTGTGGCTCAAAATCTCCTATCGACTTTGATTTTTCGATTTTAATTCTTACGCTTACAAGATTAATAATCACCCGGCACTCTAATTATTCCCCTGTTGGCGCCGCCGCTCAGCCTCGATTTTGCGCCAGTTCGCGACGTTCCGGTTATGCTCCACCAGCGTCTCGGCAAACACATGGCC
>JAAEUI010000114.1 GCA_024227475.1 Paracoccaceae bacterium
GCCTTGGAATTGTGGATGTCGTTGTAGCTGTTGGTCATGGCGCCGTAGCCCCATGTGTTCGCAACGCCAGCGACTGTGGTTGAGTGGCAAATCCGGGCCTGGTGGTCAACGTTGTTGGTGCCCCAGTAAGCCGCGAATTTGCGGAACAAATATGACTGTTCGTTGCTAAATTTGGCCGAACCCAGCCAGTAAACGCTGTCAGGGCCGCTTTCATCGCGGATCTGCATCATGCCGTCGCCGATCTCGTCGATCGCCTGTTCCCAGCTGATCCGCTTCCACTCGCCGCCTTCTTTCTTCATTGGATATTTCAGGCGGCGTTCGCCATGTGCGTGTTCACGCACCGATGCCCCTTTGGCACAATGGGCGCCAAGGTTGAACGGGCTGTCCCAGCCAGGTTCCTGGCCAATCCAGACGCCGTTATTCACTTCGGCAATAACGGTACATCCCACCGAGCAGTGCGTACACACCGACTTGATGGTTTCCACCGCGCCCGTCACCGCCTCTTGTGCAGTGGCCTTGGTAACGGTTCCACCGGTTGCGCCAATCGCAGCCAAACCGCCAATGGCGAGGCCTGATCCGCGCAGAAATGCGCGCCGGTCAACAGATTTTTCTGAAATAGTAGACAGGAGACTGGTCCGTTGGGGGCGTCTCGCTACCCCATTGGTCTTCTTCCTGAGCATGGTATTCTCCCTTGCTGGATCCGGGATCAATCCCGGTTTGCTGGGTGTCTTCGTGATGGGAACCGCAGGGCCATTCGCAACCGTTGGTTCACTGGATCATCTGAACCGCCTAAAAGCGAGCCGTATCGAAGTACTTGCGGGTGTGTGGGGTGTCTTGCATCCCGTTTCCCACATCTTCCGGTGACGCCGCTTCCGCTTCGCCAGCCGAAAGCGTTGCTACCGCAACCGCCGCCGGAGCCGAAACTGATGCAAGCTTCAGGAAATCACGACGACTGGATTGGTCGCTGTCTGATTTCTTGCGCATCTGTCTTCCTCCTCCTTGCGACCGATCAGTTCGGACCGGCCAGTTTGTTGCGGGTTCATCCCGCGCTCATTTGAAACGCCTCTTTCTCGATTTGCATAAACGCGCTTCCGGTTGCCCCGACTGACGCATAGAAAACCGAGTTCTGAGAACCCTCCAAATCTGTGAAAAAATGCTCAGCCCACGGGCCGATGTGGTAGTTGAAGAATGTAATTTGCTTGTCGAAGGGGGCCGGATCGCCAAACCGCCCGCTACTCAGTCCCCCCATCCCCTCCATCGGGCTGGCGATGTGGTCTCCGGGCTCATACACATTCGCGGCTCGGGTCATTCCCATTGCCCTCATGTCATTGCGCAGCCCGGCC
>JAAEUI010000115.1 GCA_024227475.1 Paracoccaceae bacterium
CGAGGTTTCCGACCCCTGGGGCGGAGGCCATGACGTGTGGAAAGTCGGCGGCAAATCCTATGCCATCATGGGCACCCAAAACGAAGGTGTGACTTTGAAATGCGCCGACAGCGGCACCGCGCAGATGCTGATCGAGGTGGGGCGGGCGGAAAAAGCGCCCTATTTGCCGCGTGGCGGCTGGGTTTTCATTCGCTTCGGGGCGATGGAGAGCCCGGAGCTGGCCGAGCGGCTGCGCAGCTCCTACCTCACGGTGCACAGGTCGCTGACCAAAAAACTGCAGGCAACCCTGGATCCGTTCGACTGTCCCTTGCCAAAGCGCTGAAAAACTGGTCGCCTCCTCGGGTGGGAATCAGCGCAGAATCAACGGGGTGTGGCGATGAAACTTTCCAACCGACTATTGAATATTACCCAAGGCGGCTCCGACGGCTGGGAGGTGTTTTACCAGGCGCGAGAAATGAAAAACTCCGGTGTCGACGTGCTGGAACTGACGATAGGCGAGCATGACAAGAAGACCGACCCGTCGATCATCAGTGCCATGGATGCAAGCGCACGTGCTGGCAATACCGGGTATGCGATTGTGCCCGGCTGGCGCGGGTTGCGGGAGGCGATTGCCGCGCGGGTCGAAAAACAGACGGGCGTTCCAACCACATACGAAAACGTGCTGGTGACAACTGGCGGACAGGCAGCGTTGTTTGCCTGTAATGTGGCGCTGCATGATGAAGGCGATGTGGCGCTCTATTGTGACCCTTATTACGCCACCTACCCCGGGGGTATCCGGGCTACCGGGGCCAGAGCGGTGGCGGTTCCAACCCGGTCTTCGCTGAATTTTCAACCCGAGCCGGGCGAAATCGAAAAAAGGGCGGAGGGCGCGAAATCCCTGCTGATCAACACGCCGAACAATCCAAGCGGCGTGGTTTATAGCCGCGAAACACTTGAGGGCATTGCCCGGGTTTGCAAGCGCCACGATATTACGCTGGTGTCTGACGAGGTCTATGACACCCAGGTCTGGGAAGGTGAACATTTTTCACCCCGAGCCCTGCCCGGCATGATTGAGCGCACGCTGGTGGTCGGTTCGATGTCCAAAAGCTACGCCATGACCGGGTTTCGCGTCGGCTGGATCATCGGCCCCGAACATGTGATCAAAAACCTGATCAACCTGTCGACAGTTACCACCTATGGGGTGCCGGGTTTCATTCAGGAGGCCGCGTATTTTGCCCTGACACAAGGCGACGGGATCGAGGTGTCAGTGGCCGAAGTCTTCCGCCATCGCCGGGGCCTGGCGCGGGAGGTGCTGGCCGGATCGAACGCTATCCGCCTGATCCCGTCGCAGGGTGCGATGTACCTGATGCTCGATATCCGCGCCACCGGCCTGTCAGGGCAGGGTTTTGCCCATCGTTTGCTGGATGAAGAAAACATCGCGGTCATGCCGGGAGAGAGTTTCGGAGCCAGCACGGCGGGGCATGTCCGCGTGGCCATGACCATTGACGATGATCTGTTTGTTGATGCGTTGCGCCGTATCGTATCCTTTACCGAAAAACAGGTTGAATAAGGAGATTTCCCATGCCCCGCCATGACCCAGGTCCGGCCTTTCGCGCCCTGCACCAGAAGGGAAACCCGTTCATTCTGGCCAACGCCTGGGATATCGGCAGCGCCAAGGTTCTGGCCGCCCTTGGCGCGCAGGCGCTGGGAACGACGTCTTCAGGCCATGCCTTTACGCTTGGCTTGCCCGACATGGGCCATGTGACCCGCGATCAGGCGCTGGCCCATGCCGCTGATCTGGTGGCAGCGACACCGCTGCCAGTATCGGGGGATTTCGAAAACGGCTATGGCGATGCGCCTGAAGTGGTCGCCGAGACCGTACGACTGGCCTGCGAGGCCGGTTTGGCCGGCTGTTCGATTGAGGATACCAGCTTTCCGACATCCGCCCCATATGACTTTGATCTGGCGGTCGAACGGATCAAGGCAGCGGTTGCCGCCACCCGGGCCCTGCCCCGCGATTTAGTGTTGGTGGCCCGGGCGGATGGGATCATGAACAGGCAATATGATATCGACGAGGCCCTGCGACGGCTGAAGGCGTTTGAGGCTACGGGCGCTGATTGTCTCTATGCGCCGCTGCCCAAAACCGTAGACGATCTGCGCCGGATTTGCAGCGAAATCAAAAAGCCGGTGAACGCTCTCGCAGCGGGGCCGCTTTACACTCAGGTGTCACGCCAGGATTATGCCGACATGGGTGTCGCGCGAATTTCGCTTGGGTCGGCTCTGGCAAGGTTTGTGCACAGCGCAATAGTTGAAGGTGCAAAACCGATTCTTGAGGATGGCGATTTCAGCGCGTTGGCGGATGCAATGCCCGGGAAGGATCTGGAGGCACTGCTGCAGCCGGACTCGTCGGCGAAATCTTGAAAAGATTTCGATCCGCTTTCTTTTGAAGAAAGCGGTGGGGGCTAATAAGGACAAATATGAGATCGAGATGAAATACCACGATTATTCCAAATGGAGCGAGCGCGCCAGCCAGTGGGTCCGGACCTATTTCGAAACGCTGCGGGATCAGCCGGTGCGGGCGCAAACCGCCCCGGGAGAGATCGCGGCGCGGTTGCCCATTGCACCGCCCGAACAGGCCACGGACATGGAAACCATCCTGGAGGATTTTGAACGCATCGTGCCCGAAGGCATGACCCATTGGCAGCACCCGCGTTTCTTTGCCTATTTCCCGGCCAACGCCGCGCCCGCTTCGATGATTGCGGACCAGTTGACCAACGCTATGGCGGCACAATGTATGCTGTGGCAGACCTCGCCTGCCGCCACCGAAATCGAACAGGTGATGGTGGACTGGCTGCGGCAGGCCTTGGGGTTGCCCGATGGCATGACCGGTGTCATTCAGGACAGCGCCTCCTCTGCCACGCTCTCGGCGGTTCTGACGATGCGGGAACAGGCGCTTGGCAACAGCGGCAACCAGACCGGGCTCGCCGGGCGCGAGCGGGTGCGGGTCTATACGTCCGCGCAGGTGCATTCCTCGGTCGACAAAGCCTGCTGGGTGGCCGGGATCGGCCAGGACAATCTGGTGAAGATTGAGACCGACGGGGATTTTTCCATGCGCGCGAGCGCCTTGCAGGCGGCAATTGATGCTGACCGGGCTGCTGGGTTGCTGCCTGCCGGTATCGTCCTTTGTACCGGTGGCACGTCAATGGGGGCCTGTGATGACCTGCCCCCGCTGCTTGGTATTGCCAAAGCCGAAGGGCTTTACACTCATCTGGATGCGGCCTGGGCGGGGTCCGCCATGATCTGCCCCGAACTGCGCCATATCTGGGCCGGAGCGGAGCGTTGCGACAGTATTGTATTCAACCCGCACAAGTGGCTTGGGGCGCAGTTTGATTGTTCGGTGCAGTTTCTGGCCGATCCGACGCCGCAACTCAGTGCCATGGCTTTGCGGCCGAGTTATCTGGAGACTCAGGGCCATGACGAAATCACAAATTTCAACGAATGGACTGTGCCGCTGGGCCGCCGCTTTCGCGCGCTGAAAATCTGGTTTCTGATCCGTGCCTACGGTCTCGAAGGGCTGCGTGGGCGCATCCGCAACCACATCGCCTGGGCAACCGAACTACACGATAAACTGGCTGGGCATCCTGATTTCACCATTATCACCGGCATGCGGTTTTCGCTGTTTACCTTTCAATACACGCCGCAAGATGCTGATCCGGATGAAAAAACCGCAGAGCTACTGGTGCGGATCAACAACGACGGGCGGATTTACCTGACCCAGACCCTACACAACGGCAAATACGTTATCCGCTTTCAGGCCGGGCAGTTTGACTGCACGCGGGACGATGTGATGATGGCTTATGACGTGATTACTGAGCTGGCTCAATAGGAGACGATCAGCCATTCCCCCAGCACTTTGCGCCCGTCGGTTGACACCAGCGCTCGGTCATAATCCGACATGGTTTCGATTTCCGGAATGCCGCGCCAGTCCGGAGGGCCGGATATCAGGACTTCGTGGTTTGCACCTTCGGGCAGCCGAGCGATCAACGCCTCGCGCAACGCCAGGCCTTCGGGCAACAGCCGGTCATGGAGTTCAACCACCAGAACCGCGCCTTTGAGGTCGTTCAGCACAATTTCTGACAAGACAAAAAACTCCGCCCCTTCGATATCGCACAGGACCAGCCCGCCATCCGCATCAAAGCCAAGCTCGCGCAGTTGTGGGCCAGCTTTGTCGTCGGCGATACCGCGGATTTCCACCGCGTCCTGCACGCCGTTTTCTGCTGCGTTTCTGGCGATGGCTGCCTGTCCCTGTTCGGTCATCTCAAAACAGATGGAGCGTTTTGCCTGCCCGGCGATCAATAGCCCTATCGAGAAATAGCCGTCGGCTGCGCCAAAGTTCACGACGTCCTGAAACGGGCCCAGCTCCTTAAGCCGGTTCAGAAGCGTCTGTTCATAGAGACCGCAGACCTTGGCCCCAAGGTTGCCTGAAGAGGTATTCGCGTCACCGCCCAGTTTCAGACCGGCAAACGGCCCATATCGCACCATGCCGCCAAAAGCCTCGAACACCTGGCGCGACACGCGTTTGCGGCGCAGCTTGGTGGCGGCTTTTTCCATCGAGGCTAACAGTGATCCCACGGCCATTTCCCGGTCTTTTGGGTTTATTCGGGTATAGCGCACGGGTTTGGATTGTCGAGCAGGAACGCAAAGCTTGATCAGCCCGTGCAACCGGTGAATAGTTTCCCCAGGTTTTCGGAGGGGTTTTCCATGCGGTTAATCATGGTCACGGTGTTCATGGCGATCGCGTCGCTACAGCCAGCCAAGGCACAGAATTACCCGGACTACGCTTCGGTTTTCGTCAATGATTTTGCCGATCTGATCGACCCGGACACCGAAGCCCGGATCGAAACCGCGCTGCGGCAGGTCAAAGAAGACCGCGGTGTCGAAATGACGGTTGTGACGATCCAAAGCCGCAACGACTATGGTAACGCCGCCTCGATCGAGGAATTTGCGACCGGGCTGTTCAATTATTGGGGCGTGGGAGATGCGAGCCGCAATGACGGGATCATGGTTCTGGTCGCGCGAGCCGACCGGGATATGCGAATCGAGCTCGGGGCAGGCTATCCGGCCATCTTTGATGACCGGGTGAAACGGGTCATCGACCATCATTTCATCCCCTATTTTCGCCGCGATGAATACGCCGCCGGGATCGAAGCCGGGGTGCTGGAAACCATCAAACGCACAAATCTGGTGTTCACGGATACCGGAAAGCCCACGTTTGCATCACGCCTGCGGCTGGAAGGCGGCAATGCTGTGGATGTCGCGACATCCGGTGGCTGGGTGAGCTGGATTCTCGGCGCGCTCGGTTTGGCCGGAGGCGGGTTTGGGATACGCCGCCACCTGCGTCGACGCCCGCGCAAATGCAACTTGTGCAACCGGAAAATGCGCCGACTGAACGAGACCAAGGACGATTTTTACCTGTCCCAGGGACAACAGGTTGAAGAGGCGCTGAAATCCAAGGATTACGACGTCTGGTATTGCATCGAGGACGATCACGCTGAAATCATCGGCTACCGCAACTGGTTTTCGTTCTATTCCGCCTGCAAGAACTGCAGCTTTAGAACGCTTGATTCCAACCGCACGGTCATCACGTCTGCAACGACCTCCTCTGAAGGGATCGCGCGGGTTGATTACAGTTGTCAGAACTGCAAGCACGCGTATTCGGAAAAAGTGATCATCCAAAGAAAAGCAAATCCAGCTCCTCGTCATCAAGTGGCAGCTCTTTTGGAGGCGGTTCGTCAAGCGGCGGTGGCGCAAGCGGAAGTTGGTGAGGTAACGGTGCCTTTTATGGGTCTGTGACCTAGTTTAATATCGATTAGACCCCAATCCGGAGGACACGATGCCCGATTTTCCACCCCAACTTCCACATGGCGAGCTGAGTGAAGTGCTGCCCGGCTTTTTCTTTGTGGCGGGCCAGTCCCGGCCGGATTTCGGCGGTAATACCCTGCAATTCAGCCGCAATATGGTCGTGATCCGGGATGGCAAAGACCTGACGCTGGTCAACACCATGCGACTGGACGAAGCCGGTTTGGCGCAGCTGGATGCACTGGACACAGTAAAAAACATTGTCCGGCTCGGCGGATTTCACGACCGGGATGACGCGTTTTACGCCGACCGATATGATGCTGCGATGTGGGCCCTGCCCGGCACACCACACGAGCGTGGAGTAACCAGCGATAAAGACCTTTCAACAAACGGCGACACTCCCTTCACCGATGGCTCGGTGTTCGCCTTTGAAACGGCCTCAACGCCGGAAGCTATTCTACGGCTTGACCGGTCAGGCGGGGTACTGGTGAGTTGCGATAGCTTGCAAAACTGGGCTGGACCGGACGATTGGTTTGACGAGCCTTCAACTGCGATGATGCAAGAAATGGGATTCTTTCGCCCGGCCAACGTAGGGCCGGGCTGGCGTAACTCGGCAAAACCGGAAGCCAGTGATTTTGCCAGGCTGATGGAAATGGAGTTCAGCCATCTGCTGAGCGCGCATGGGGACCCGTTGCTTAACACCGCCAAAGCTGCCGTCGGCGCAACACTTAAGGACCTTTATGGGGTCTGAACGCCGTTGTGGTTCAGAGTGACCCTGAAAATCAGGTTGGATTTTTCATTTTTTGCGCCGCAAAGGTCTGAAAACGACGCGCAGGCCGCAAATTGACAAGATGCAGCAGGTTTGAATAGCATCTTGGCAACCGCAACTGCTGGAACTGACATGATCAAACTGAACTGGATGACAGCCCTGATTTCGTGCACCATCGGTGCGGGTCGCGGGCGTGCGGCGCGGGGGTCGCCTTGTTTGGGCTGAACCCACCCTTCAACCCATTTCAGACAGAAAGACCTTCCATGTCCCCATCTCAATCCCGTCGATCCGGTGGCCGCGCAGCCCGACAGGCACTGCGCGCTGCACCGCTTACTGATGATGTCCGCCCGGTTCGCGCCGGAATGGAGGGTGGAACTTATAAACCGCTCAGCGAAGCCCAGGTTCAGCGCATCCATAGCGCAGCTTTGGACGCACTGGAAACCATCGGCCTTGCTGACGCACCGCAAAGCGGGGTCGATTATCTGACCGCTGCGGGCTGCATCCTTGGCGACGACGGTCGCCTCCGGTTTCCCCGCGCGCTGGTTGAAGACACGCTGGCGATGGCCAACCGCTCGGTCACTTTGTTCAGCCGGGACGGTAAGAACGATCTGGACGTGTCAGGCAACCGCGTACATTACGGCACTGCCGGGGCTGCTGTGCATATGGTCGACGTGCATGGCCGCGAATACCGCGATTCTACAGTGCAGGACCTGCACGACGCGGCACGTATCTGCAACACACTCGACAACATCCATTTTATCCAGCGCCCAATGGTCTGCCGGGATATCGCGGACAACCGCGAAATGGATCTGAACACCATCTACGCCTGCTGCTCAGGTTCCACCAAACACATCGGGACCTCCTTTGGCGAACCGGATTTCGTCGCCCCGGCGCTGGAAATGCTGCACATGATCGCAGGGGGTGAGGACAAATGGCGCGAGCGTCCGTTTTTATCGAACTCCAACTGCTTTGTGGTGCCGCCGATGAAATTCGCCACTGAAAGCTGCGAGGTGATGGAGCTTTGCATCAAAGGCGGCATGCCGGTTTTGCTGTTGTCTGCAGGAATGGCCGGTGCGACAGCACCGCCCACTGTGGCGGGTGCCATCGTTCAGGCGGTGGCGGAATGCCTGGCCGGTCTGGTCTATGTCAACGCCGTGAAACCGGGGCACCCGGCGATCATCGGCACTTGGCCCTTTGGCCTCGACCTGCGCACCGGCGCCATGTCCGTGGGTTCCGGCGAACAGGCGCTGCTGACAGCCGGTTGCGCCCAGATGCACAAGTTCTATGGCCTGCCCGGGGGGGCGACCGGAGGCGCTTCCGACAGCAAACTGCCGGATATGCAGGCCGGATGGGAACAGATGTGCTCGAACGTGATGGCAGGCTTATCAGGGCTCAACATGGTCTATGAATCCGCCGGTATGCACGCCTCTCTGCTTGGGTTCTGCCACGAAAGCCTGATCCTGAGCGACGACATCATTGGTCAGGCGCTGCGCTGCGTGCGTGGGATCGAGGTGACAGACGAAACGCTGGCGCTGGATCAGATCGCCGAGGTCTGCCTGGGCGGCCCCGGGCATTATCTGGGTACCGAAGCAACGCTCAGCCGGATGCAGAAGGACTATGTCTATCCGACGCTGGGGAGCCGCACCTCTCCCAAAGAATGGGCGGAACGGGACAAGCCCGATCTGCTGGACAAGGCGACCGCGCGAAAGGAGGAAATCCTGGCGCAGCGGTCAGCCGCGAGGTTCGATCCGATCACCGATGCGGCGATCCGCGAGAGGTTTGCGATACATCTGGGGCGGGGTTAAGCACCCTTACCTTCCACTACGAGACGGGCGACGCCGGGCAGTTTTTTCTCCTCCGGCGTGCCCTTGTCTGAGATAATTTTTGCGTGCCGCAGTTCACCGGGAAATCGCGCAATCAGCCCTTCCAAAGCATCGTCGTCATGCTCTGCGTTGAATTTTTTACGCACCCGATCAAAGGACATCATGGTGAAGTCACGCCCCTTCAGATAGCTCACAATCATGTCTTTGAGGGTTTCTGCATCGCGTTCGGCGCGATTGCGCCGCGCGATAAGCCAAAGGCAAGCCAAGTAAGCCCCTAACAGAACCGCAAGACCCAGATACTGTTCGCGTCCCTGCCAGCCCAGTTCAACCATCACCCCAAGCCATTCGCGGGCAATGAACGGCAACAGGAAAAAGGAAATCAGGAACAGATCAAGCGTTGTGGCCCGCTTGGCCATGGCCAGTAAGTCACTTTGCAGCATGAACTTTCCTCCGAATTTCGGGCGCACCCCTTGAGTTATTGAACATGTTAGCCAATAATTCTCCAGAGCCGAACGCTAAAGAGCCAAGATGAACAAATTTTTCGCCAAAACCGATGAATCCCTCCCCATCATGCTGCTGCGCGCGCGCGAAGCGGTGCTGCGCCATATCCGGCCCATCCTGCAGGAACACGACATCACCGAACAGCAATGGCGGGTGCTCAGGGTGTTGCAGGAAAGCGGACCGCTGGAACCGACCGAACTGGGAGAGCGCTGTGTGGTTTTGACGCCGAGCCTGACGCGCATCCTCGCCGCGTTGGAAAAACGCAAGCTGATCCGGCGCGAAAAACACGCCACCGACAAACGCAAACAGGTGGTGCATCTGGCCTCAGGTGGTGACGCGGTTATCGGTAAAATCGCGCCTGCCGCCAAAAATGTGTATGACAGCCTGGAAGAAAGCTTTGGCAAACCGCAGTTGATCAATCTGCTGAACAAGCTGCGTAAGATATCCGAATTCTGACGTGGCGGTTGCCACAGGCAATATCCTGCGCTAGGTGAACGTGCGTTCAATTAGTTCTGAGGAGACACGACATGCAGCTATCCGGTTCAGTAGCCGTCGTTACCGGCGGCGCGTCGGGATTGGGAGAAGCAACGGTCCGGGCGTTTGTCGCTGCCGGTGCCAAGGTTGCCATTTTTGACATGAACGCAGCGCGGGGGGAGGAACTTGCAGAAGAATTTGGCAATGCAGCCATCTTCGTCCCCGTCGATGTCACCCAGGAAGACAGCGTCGCTAAGGGCATCACCGCAGTTGTCGAAAAATTCGGCAACCTGTCGATCTGCGTCAACTGTGCCGGCATTGCGCCTGCCGCCAAAACTCTGGGCCGCGAGGGCGCTCATCCGCTCGACCTTTATTCAAAGGTGATCAGCGTCAATCAGATCGGCACGTTCAACGTGCTGCGGCTGGCCGCGGAGGAAATGGCCAAGAACGAGGCTAACCAGAACGGTGAACGCGGCGTGATCGTCAACACCGCTTCCATCGCTGCATTTGACGGGCAGAAGGGCCAGGCTGCCTATGCTTCTTCCAAAGGCGCGGTAGCAGCCCTGTCCCTGCCGGTTGCCCGGGACCTGTCGCGCGACGGCATCCGCTGCTGCGCCATCGCGCCGGGGCTGTTCCTGACCCCGATGATGGCCGGATTGCCCGAAGACGTGCAGGTGGCGTTGGCCAAAGACGTGACTTTCCCAAAACGGCTGGGTGACCCGGCGGAATTCGCCCATCTGGCGCAGACGATTGTGGAAAATGCCTATCTCAACGGCGAGACCATCCGGCTGGACGGAGCGATACGCCTGCCGTAACTTTTGCCTGGTAAACTTGACGGAAACGCGATGACTTGGATAAAAACTGTCCCCTATGAGGCGTCCAATGGCAGACTCAGGATGCTGTATGACCGCGTCAAAGGACCTGACAACAACGTCGACAACATCATGATGTCACATTCCCTGCGTCCCCACTCGATGGAAGGGCATATGGCGCTGTACAAATACGTGTTGCATCACTCCGGCAATACGGTGCCAAAGTGGTTCCTGGAGGTGCTGGGCGTCTGGGTCAGTTCGCTGAACCAGTGCGCTTATTGCGTGGATCATCATTTCTGCGGGCTGAAACGCCTGTTGAAGGATGATTCCAAAGCGGTGGGAATTCGGGCCGCGATTGACGCGCGAACACCCGAAACGGCGCCGTTGGAGGCGCGTCAAATCCTTGCGATGCGCTATGCCGAAACGCTGACGCGCAACCCTGCGATGGTTCGGCAAAGCGATATCCAGGCATTACGAGACGCGGGGTTTGACGACGGACAGATCCTTGAGATTAATCAGGTTACGGCCTATTTCAGCTATGCCAACCGCACGGTTCTGGGGTTGGGTTGCTCAACGCAGGGTGATGTTGTCGGCCTGTCACCCGGCAACTCTGACGACCCGAACGACTGGAACCACGCGTAACAGTTTCCTGTGTTTTTTCGTTAAACTGCCGCCCGCTTCACCATGCCAAACAGATCACGCGGATCGTCGGGGTCGGCCAACATATCCAAAAGCGCGTGCGGTGCGCCGTCTTTAACCTGCGTATGAATGTAGCGCAGGGCCGAGAAATCCTCGATGGCAAAGCCAACTGAGTCAAACAGGGTGATCTGGCGGGCATCGCGCCGCCCTTCCGCCTCGCCGCGCATCACCTGCCAGAGCTCGGTCAGTGGATGGCCCTTTTCAAGTTGCTGAATCTCACCCTCAACCCAGGTTTGTGGCGGGTATTCGACGAAGATGTCAGACCGCAGCAGGATATCGCGGTGCAGTTCGGTCTTGCCCGGACAATCGCCACCAATCGCGTTGATATGCACGCCTGAGCCAACCATGTTGTCGGTCAGGATGGTGGCATATTGCTTGTCAGCGGTGCAGGTGGTGATGATTTCAGCGCCCTCAACCACTTCTTCACCAGAGGAGCATTTGATGACCTTCAGGCCGGAACCTTCAAGGTTCCTTGCTGCTTTTTCGGTCGCTGCCGGGTCAATATCATAAAGCCGCACAGTGTCGATCCCGACCAGCGTTTTAAACGCTATGGCCTGGAATTCACACTGGGCTCCGTTGCCGAACATCGCCATTGTTCCTGCGCCTTTCGGAGCGAGGTATTTGCCTACCAATGCCGACGTTGCCGCCGTGCGCAACGCCGTCAGAACAGTCATTTCCGAAAGAAGAATCGGATAGCCGTTGGCCACGCTTGACAGAACGCCAAAAGCGGTGACGGTCTGATAACCTTCTTTCATGTTCTTGGGGTGACCATTGACGTATTTAAAGCCGTAATTGTCCGCATCTGCCGTCGGCATCAGCTCGATCACTCCTTCGTCGGAGTGCGAGGCAACCCGGGCGGTTTTGTCAAATTCCGGCCAGCGTTTGAAATCTGCCTCAATCACGTCGGCCAATTCGCGCAGCACGGTTTCAATGCCGCGCTGGTTGACCAGATCCATCATATGGGCGACGGAAACAAAAGGCACCATGGCGAGGCGCGAGGGCTGTGGGGCGGTTTGCGCGGTCATTTCAGTAAGCTCCGGTTACACGGTCAAGAACGCGGCGGCCAAACAGGCTGGCACAAAGGTCGGTCATCAGCATCGCTGTTTTGCCCCGGTCATCCAGAAACGGGTTCAGCTCGACCAGATCAATTGAGGTGACGAGACCGCTGTCATGCAACATCTCCATGATCAGATGCGCCTCGCGGAAAGTGGCACCACCGGGAACGGTTGTACCCACAGCCGGTGCAATGCCCGGCTCCAGGAAATCGACATCCAGCGAGACATGCAGCATGCCGTTCGCCGCCACAACCCGCTCCAGAAACGCCCGCAGTGGGGCCGCAACACCGTTTTCATCCAGCGAGCGCATGTCGTGGGCATCGACCCCGAGTTCGGCCAGTTTTCTACGCTCGGCATTGTCAACCGAGCGCAGCCCCAGCATGCAGATGTTCCTTGTATCCACCGGATGGGAGACCTCAGGCCAGCCGTCAAAACCCGGCTGCCCGGTAAAATAGCCTAGCGGAGTACCATGCAGGTTGCCGCTGTCGGTGGTCAGCGGTGAGTGAATATCGGGGTGAGCATCAAGCCAGAGCACGAACAGGGGCCGGTTCTGAGTAGCGGCATAGTTGGCGACACCCAGGACAGTGCCGCACGACAGGCTGTGATCGCCACCCATGAAGATTGGAAGATCACTGGCTTGGGCCGCATCGTAGGCGGCTTTATTCAACGCCTGGGTCCAACCGATTGTTTCCGCGAGGTGATGCACTGCCGGGTTGGCACACTCTGGCGCGATCACCTCTTCCATTTCAACATCGCCGAGATCGGTGACGAGCCAGCCAAGATCCGCGAGCGATTCTGGCAGGCCGGCGGTGCGAAATGCGTCCGGCCCCATAATGCAGCCGGACCTGCCGGCGCCGCTCTGAACCGGGGCACCGAAGATGTGACAGGATTGGGTCATTTCAACCTCCGCAATGTTTGAATTTCCTGTGTTATCGGGGAAAGAAATGTAATGAAATAGATGGAATATTGCTCATTTAGATAATTTAACCTACCATAATGATGGCCAACTTGCACAAAATGAGAAACAAATGCCCATCAGAGACGAAACAGACCGTGCCATCCTTTCAGAGTTGAAGGAAAACGCCCGCGCCTCGGTCACTGAACTGGCGCATCGTTTATCCTTGTCCCGTGCGACCGTTAAGCAACGGCTTGACAGGCTGACCTCCAGCGGTGTTATCCGCAGGTTCACGATTGTGACCGACACCGAAGATGACGACGACATCCGCGCCATCATGACCGTAGAGTTGCAAGGCAGCCTGTCGCGCTCTGTCACCCGCGCCCTGCGTCGTATTCCGGAAATCACTGCGCTTTATTCTACCAACGGCTCATGGGATCTGGTTGCCGAAGTCCGCACCGGCACCTTGGTGGAATTCGACCGGGTGCTGCGCGAGGTGCGCGAGATATCGGGCGTGCTGAACAGCGAAACAAGTTTGCTTCTGGACAGAATGCGGTGAGGATTTGGGAGACGCCCCCCACTAAGCTGGTGTGAGATGGGGCGATTAAAGTATCCGGGTTGGGCTTCATGCCACCTCGATCATCGCCTCCCCCCCGGGGTCAGCGGAGCGTTTTGGATACTAATAAGTCAGCACGGAAATTCGCCATTTCGCACTGGCTGAATATCTGGCATGTAGGCGTAATCGAATTTGACCCTGGAGAATCTCATGGCCCGACCCGAAAAACACGTGCTTATATGCGCCCATTCCCGCGATGCGGATGACCCGAAGGGGTCCTGCACCGCCCGCGGCTCTACCCCGCTGATACAGGCTTTTTCCAAGGAGTTCTCCGAGCGTGGCCTTTGGGGGAAAATCAAATTCAACACCACCAGCTGTATGGGATCCTGTGAACATGGGCCGATCATGCTGGTTTATCCGGAAGGTGTGATGTACGGCAAAGTACAGCTTAGCGACGTGAACCGGATCATCGACGAACATCTGGTCGGCGGAGAGCCGGTTGAAGCACTGAAGGTGCCAAAAGACGTCTGGGACTGAAGACGGGCACAGGTTTTAATCTAGGGTCAGGACCCTAGGCAGATCAATATTGCAAGCGGCGGACTTACTCATTCTGAAAGACGCCGCTTCTCTCAAGCAACCAGTCGGCCACAAATTGAACAACGTCCTTGCACCCGCCGTCGGCAACAAATTGCATGTGGTCAGCAGTATCGTCGAACTTGCGCCCAACTATGTCCTTGCACAGTTCGCTGCCGAATTGGGATTTGAAGTCTTGAAGCAGACGAGAAGGTAGTTTTCGCAAACCGCCGTTCAACAGGTTCAGTTCCTGCATCGCCGCGTGGAATTTGGAGTCGCGTTTCTCAGGGTTGCGATCCTGGTAGTACCGGACTGAGAGCGCGAATACGCCGACAGACAAGGCGCCGCACACATTGCCCGACAGGCCCAAGCCTCCCGCGAACCCCGCGACCTGCGCCGACTCGTCTTTCCCAATGCCTGTCACCGACGCAACTTTGGACATGCAGTTTACCGCACAATTTGCACAGGGAGTTGCCACAGACCTTGGATCAAAGTTTGCAATCGCGGAGTCGATCACGGTGTTCGCTGATGAAGGCCAAGCCAACGCCTTGCGTCCGCAGGCCCTCGGTTTGTCAGACCTGAGATATTTTAAGCGGCCAGAAAGCGAGGCGAAATCGAACCCGGTGTTTTGTCGGCAGGTAAATGCCCAATCGTCTTCTGACAGCGCACCGACGAGACGGCAGGTCGCGTCGAGTGCTGCAGCTGATCTTGCGTCAGCCCCGCTGAATGTCTCGGCAGCCCTGATGCCAGCACTCAGGGTCGCTCCCCAGAGATGCCCACACGCGTGACCCTGGTGCATGAACCCGCCCGAAAAAAGGTGCATGGCCTGCTCGAGCATTGGCTCTTCCACGCTGGCCTCACGGTTGACTAATGTCACCGAAGATTCCGAACAACTTACGCAACGGTGCCACCAATTCTTGGCTTCGTCGCGTGAAATGCCAGCTGACACAAGTCTCTCCTTTGCCCGGCCATAATTAACACACAATGGCACGGTTGTCAGTTTTGGGGCACTTGATGGCGCTCACCGACCCCTCGGACCGAAGGGCCGATGGAGCGTTTTAGATTCAGGCTGAAGTAGAGCGAACCTGAATCACCAACTCGAGAACCCGGCGATTTTGCGTTTCTGATTTCGTTTGAGATTCAAACTTGACCCATTTGGAGGTCCGAAGAAACTTTGATGAACGCTTTCAAGCAATTGTAATTAAATGACAAACGCAGATATAACTTATTGGATCATGCCATCCGACCGTTCCTGACTGATCCGCGCGAACCCTGTTAGGATATCAGCGATTGAACGGCTCTCTTCCATTCTGCATGGCGTGTTGCGGCAACTTCAGCGCTGATCTTTGGAGTAAACCTGGTTTCCAGCGCCCATTGGCGAGAAAATTCTTCGGGTGGCGGGCACAGACCAGCGCGCAGCCCGGCCAGATAGGCCGCACCCAACGCCGTCGTTTCGGTGTTTTCAGGGCGATCAATCGGAATTGATAACTGATCGGCCAGCGCCTGCATCGTCCAGTCGCTTTTGGTCATGCCGCCGTCCACCCGCAACACTGACAGGTCGCTGTCAGTCCAGTCCTCGGCAATCGCCTCGATCAGGTCGTGGGTCTGGAACGCGACACTGTTGAGGGCAGCCTTGGCAATCTCGGCGGGCCCGGTGTTGCGCGTTATCCCGAACATCGCACCCCGGCATTCTGCATTCCAATAAGGCGCGCCAAGACCGGTAAATGCAGGCACCAGAATGACATTTTCTGTTTCATCGGCGGTTTCGGCCAGCCCTTGGGTTTCGTCGGCGTTGCGGATGATTTTAAGACCGTCACGCAGCCACTGCACTACAGCGCCGGCAATAAAAATCGATCCTTCCAGCGCATAAATCGGTTTGCCGTCCAGTTGGTAGGCAATTGTGGTCAGCAAACGGTGCTTGGAATAGACTGGCACATCCCCGGTGTTGATCAGAACAAAACATCCAGTGCCATAGGTTGATTTTATCATGCCGGGTTCAAAACAGGCCTGCCCGATGGTCGCCGCCTGCTGGTCGCCGGCCACCCCAAGGATCGGGATTTCGCTGCCAAACAGATCTGCCCGTGTAACCCCAAATTCGGCGGCGCTGTCTTTGACCTCGGGCAGCATCTGCATCGGGATGTCCAAAAGGTTGCAAATTGTGCTGCTCCAGCATCCTTTGCGAATGTCATAAAGCATCGTGCGGGCAGCGTTCGTGGCGTCAGTCACGTGACTTTTGCCGCCGGTCAAGTGCCAGATAAGAAAACTGTCAACCGTGCCAAAAAGCAATTCGCCTTTTGCTGCCCGCGCACGGGCGCCGTAAATATTATCCAGGATCCATTTCAGCTTGGTCGCAGAGAAATACGGGTCCAGCAGCAGGCCGGTTTTTTCGGTCACCATCGGCTCGTGGCCGGCGTTTTTCAGTTCGCGGCAGTAATCCGCGGTCCTTCGGTCTTGCCAAACTATGGCGTTGTAGATTGCGCGCCCGGTTGCCTTGTCCCAGACGATCGTCGTTTCGCGCTGATTAGTGATGCCGATAGCAGCGATATCACTGCTGGATGCGTGGTCGCGTTCAATCGCCTGGCGACACATTGCAGCGGTTGAGGACCAGATGTCTTCCGGGTCGTGCTCGACCCAGCCGGATTGTGGGAAATGTTGCGGGAATTCCTCTTGCGCGAAAGACATCACATTCAAGCTGGCATCAAATAAGATCGCCCGACTGGACGTGGTTCCCTGATCAATCGCAAGCAGGCGGGTTTTGGACATAATGTATCAGACCTTCCAGAAACAAAACACGCCCCAGGCAATTCCCAGCCCCAATGGCACCCACAGCGGCAACCCAAATATGCCAAGCCAGGCCAGAAAGATATAGACCGTCCCCAGCAGCGTTATGAACAACCTGTCGCCCCGGGTTGTGACAAGACCCAAGACACCCAGCCTTTCATCGCCGCCAGGGTTGCGGATTTCCAGCACCGTCAGGACCCCCATTGCGGAAAAAATACCGATGAACACAAGGGCCGTCGGCCACGTCCACGCCATCCAGCTCAGCATCAGACCCTCCCCAGGGCAAAGCCCTTGGCAATATGGTTGCGAACAAAGTAGATCACGATGGCACCCGGTATGATGGTCAGCGCGCCAGCCGCTGCCAGCAGCCCCAACTCGTATCCAGCGCTTGATGCGGTCTTGGTCATGGTAGCTGCTATTGGCTTGGCGGCGACGGCTGTCAGCGTTTTGGCCAGAAGCAATTCCACCCATGAGAACATAAAACAAAAGAACGCGGTCACGCCCACGCCCGCCTTGATAGACGGCAGGAAGATTTTCACAAAGAATCGGGGGAAGGAATAGCCGTCAACATAGGCGGTTTCGTCCAGCTCTTTGGGCACGCCGCCCATAAAGCCTTCCAAAATCCACACCGCGAGCGGGATATTGAACAACGCATGTGCCAGCGCCACGGCAAGGTGTGTGTCAAAG
>JAAEUI010000116.1 GCA_024227475.1 Paracoccaceae bacterium
GCAAGCCGCCCGGGCGAAGGTACAGGCGATCGTCGTCTTGCCGGTGCCGGCGGTTCCGGAGATCAGGATGCACGTGCCACGCTGGTAGCCGCCGCCTAACATCGCGTCGAGCCGGGGCTGACCGCTGGATATTTTGGCGCTGGGAGCTTTATGTTGCAATGTGCCCGCCGTGATCGAAATAATGTTCAGCCCTCGCGCGCTGATGACGTATGGGAACTCATTGCGGTTGAAGTTAGAACCGCGATATTTGATCACCCGTAGCCGGCGGGTCGTAATCTGTTCCGTGACGCGCTGGTCGAGCCGGATGACGCAATCCGCCATGAAATCGAGAAACTCATAGTAGGTGGGCAGCAGCGTCTTATTTTTTGTCGACTTCACTGTCAGAACAGTCGTCATCTCATGCGTATTCAGCCAATCGTGCAGGACGTACAGTTCATTGCGCTCGCGCAGCGGATCGTCGAAGATACGCAGCAGCACGTCCACCGCGTCAATGACCATGCGTTTCGTCCCCATGTTCGCGGCTTTGGCCTCCAGCATGGCGAGCAGCCCCTTGAGATTGAAGTCGCCGGCCACCAGCGCGTCCGGGTCCAGCCGAACCTCCATGACAAAGAATGTGTTCGCCTGCTCAAGCGGCGCCAATTGGAATCCCAACGTCAGCGCGTTTTTGCGCACGGCGTCAGCGCGCTCCTCAAACGTCACGAAGATGCCCGGTTCCCCGGCCAGCGCCCCGCGATACAAAAACTCCAACCCCAAAATACTTTTGCCGCACCCCGGACCGCCCGCCACCAGCGTCGTGCGCCCCTCAGCCAGCCCCCCGTCCAAAATATCATCCAGTCCGGCAATGTTTGTTTGTACCTTTGCAATCGGAATAACGGCAGTTTCGGTTTCTTGACTCTGTGTCTGTTTTGTCATTATGTTACCTCCTTCAGCTTTATGTAATGCGATGTGAATGTTTCTTCTCATTAACCCCGGCCTTCAGGCCGGGGGCAGGAACAGCATTCCGAACCCAGGGTGGCGCGGCGCTGACCCTGGGCTACAATATACAGCCCTTTCAGGGCAAGCAGCCTCCCCCGAAGGGGGTCC
>JAAEUI010000117.1 GCA_024227475.1 Paracoccaceae bacterium
CCAAGCCGCATGGGCTAACGGGCGCTTCCGCCCCTCAAAGGGCAGACAATGCAACGACACACCGAAATATGGTCCCTGGAAGACAGCGCCAAAGGGGCAGCCGTTGCCATGGGCAATTTTGACGGTGTGCATCTGGGCCATCAATCGGTGTTGGCACTGGCGCGCGCCGCTGCCGCTGATCTTGAAGCGCCGCTTGGCGTGGTGACGTTTGAGCCGCATCCCCGCAGCTTCTTTCAGCCCGACGGCCCGGCGTTCCGCCTGATGTCGGCCGAGGCCCGCGCCCACCGGTTTGACAAGCTTGAAGTTGCGCAACTCTACGAAATCCCGTTTGACGAAGAACTCGCCTCCATGTCGGACATCAACTTCGTGCGCAACGTGCTGCGCAACGCACTGGGTGTGCGCCACGTTGTCGTCGGGGCGGATTTCCGCTTTGGCAATGGGCGCACGGGCGACGTGGAACTGTTGCAAAAGCTCGGCCAGACCCATGGCTTTGGCGTCACCATCGCACCCCAGATCAACGACGCTCAGGGGGATTATTCCTCCACCGCCATCCGCACCGCGCTGCGCGAGGGCCGACCGGAGGACGCCGCCCGGGTGCTGGGCCACTGGCACCGGATCGAAGCGAAGGTTATCCACGGCGAAAAACGCGGGCGCGACCTCGGGTTTCCCACCGTCAACCTGCCGCTCACCGGCCTTCACCTGCCGAAATTTGGCGTCTACGCTGTGATGGTAGACGTTTTAACCGGGCCGCATCAGGGCATCTATCAGGGCGCAGCATCTATTGGCGAGCGCCCGACTTTTGGCGTGAACGCACCCAACCTTGAAGTTTACCTACTGGATTTCGAAGGCGATCTGTATGAGGCGGAAGTTTCGGTCGCACTGTTCCATTACCTGCGCCCGGAAGAAAAGTTCGACACGCTTGAGGCGCTGGTGGAGCAGATGCACGAGGACTGTGCACAATGCCGGAAAATATTGGACAATCTTTTGTAGGCCGGGCCTCAGCCCGGCACAGCGCCAAAACATGCCGAACTGAAACCCGGCCTACCCCGTTTTCAGACCTTCGAGCACATCTGCGTATGTCTCCAGCGCCTCCACACCCTGCTCTCGCAATTCATAGACCCCGCGTTCCACCCGCTCAAACCAGCCATAGTGATCCTTCTGCAGGATCGCCCCCGCCCCCGGCACCTCCAGTTGCCGCGCCATCTGCGCCGGTTTCCCGGTTCCGTTTTCCCCCAGATATGCCGCGATCCGAAGCGCGTCCTGGCGGTAAGCTGTCACCACTTTGGGCCGGGTCTGCCCACCGGTATTGGGATCCCCTACGCGCCGTTCGAATTCCCGGAGCAACGCCTCCTTGCGCTTTTTCACCTTGCGTGGCTGATAAGGGCCGGGATCGACATGCACCTGCACGGCCTCCCCTTGCAAGCGAACCGAAATCAACCCAAGCCCAAGACGACGGCACAGTTTCACTGCATCCTTCACCTGTCCTAGCCAACGCCGCCCCTTGCCCGCCGGCACTGCCACATAGACTGCATCGGTCATCGCCTGCCGGTTTACGCCCTGCATCAGCAACGCCAGCGACAACGACAGTTTCAGCTCGACAATGACCGGGTCCTCATCCCCGCGCACCGCAACCACGTCGCAATCGCGAACTTCTGATTTTACTTCATAACCCTGCCGTTCCAGATAGACCTTGATCGGCGCATACAGCTCCGTTTCACGCATGCCTGCTCTCCTGCTCCTGTGCAAAATGCTACCTGCCAGCGGCTCATGATGCAATTTCGCTTTTCGCCCGCTCGGTTCTGGTCCAAACATGCAGCCATGGATTCAGTAATCGATCGCACCGGCCTCCGCCGCCGCTTCTGGAAGAAGAAACCGCTTGTCGACCTCAACCGGCAGGAATGGGAGGCGCTGTGCGATGGTTGCGGCAAATGCTGCGTGCTCAAGCTGGAGGACGAAGACACCGGTGCAGTGCATTACACCGATGTCGCCTGCCGCCTGTTTGACGCCGACACCTGCTCATGTGGCAATTATCCCTTGCGCAAGCAACTGGTCGCTGGCTGTGTGGTGCTGACCCCGGAGAATATCGAACGCAACGCCCACTGGATGCCAAAGACCTGCACCTACCGCCTGCTGCAGGAAAGCAAACCCCTGCCGGACTGGCATCCGCTGTTAACCGGGGATCTGCGCAGCACGGATGCTGCGGGCATGAGCGTAAGAGGCCGGGTGTGTGCCGAATATGAGGTCGATGAACAGGACCTTGAGGATCACGTTTTGGAAGGATTTCTGTAATGATGTTCGCATCAGACAATGCCGCCCCGGTTGCGCCAGAGGTTATGGATGCTCTGGTCAGGGCCAACGAAGGATATGCCTCCTCCTACGGCACAGATGAAATCATGGACCGGGTAACGGCTCAGGTCCGCGACTTGTTCGAAGCGCCGGAGGCCTCGGTCTATCTTGTTGCCACCGGCACCACGGCAAACGCTCTCTCCCTTTCTGTCCTCGCAGCGCCCTGGCAAACCATTTTCTGCCACCGCCAGGCCCATGCAGAAGTCGATGAATGCGGCGCGCCTGAGTTTTTTACCGGTGGGGCCAAACTAACCCTGCTCGACGGCGAAAACGGCCGGATCGATGCCGCCGCCTTTGAAACAACCCTCAGCGAAAGCAAATGGCTCGGGGTTCACAACGTGCAGCAGGGTGCCCTGTCGATTACCAATGTCACCGAGTTGGGCACAGTCTATACACCCGCCGAAATTACCACGCTGGCCACCATCGCCCATGACCGGGGGATCGGCACCCATCTGGACGGCGCGCGTTTCGTCAACGCCATGGTGGCCCTGGGATGCACCCCGGCGGAAATGAGTTGGAGGGCCGGCATTGACGTGGTCAGTTTTGGCGGCACCAAGAACGGGCTGATGGGGGTTGAGGCGGTGATCATCTTTGACCCGGCAAAGGCCTGGGAATTCGAACTGCGCCGCAAACGCGGCGGGCATCTGTTCTCCAAACACCGCTACCTGTCGGCCCAGATGGAGGCCTATCTGACCAACGATCTGTGGCAGCGCTTGGCAGGACAGGCCAACAACGCGGGGGCCTATCTCGAACAACAGATGATGGCCGCAACCGATTATCGCCCCCTTCACCCGCGGCAAGCCAATATGCTGTTTGGCACCTGGCCGCGGAGGGCCCATGACCGGGCAAAACAAGGCGGCGCGGTTTACGAAGAATGGCTGGGCGAGCACCCAAAGGCCGGCCCTGCAGACGAAATGCTGGCCAGCAGAATGGTCTGCAGCTGGTCCACGTCGCAAGAAGAAATCGACCGGTTTGTGGAATTGGTGAAGGGCTAAGTCACAGACCCATAAAAGCCAAAACCAGATTCGGCTTACCGCCGCTCCGCCAGGTAATCATCCAGGTATTCCAGCCGGTCCTGCCCCCAGAACACCTGATCATCCACCAGATAACTCGGCGCTCCGAATACATTGCGCTGCACGGCCTCCTCGGTATTGGCCTCAAACTCCTGAGCCCCGCTCAAAAGCCCGCTCATCGCCAACTCGGGATCAAAGCCGTTTTCCTCCAGACAGGCCCGGATCACCGCATCCTCGGCAATGTCCTTTTCCTCAGCCCAGCAGGCCCGCAGGATTGCCCGCGTCAGCCCATCCAGATCACCGCCACCAGCTGCTTGCGCCGCGATAAGCGCATAACAACTGGGGGCCGGATTGGTTGGCCAGTGCGCCGGTCGCAGGTTGATCGGCATACCGGTTTTGGTGGCCACCCGCGCCAGTTCCTGCATCCGATAGGCCTTGCGCGATTCGTGGCGCTGTGCCGGGGGCGTGCCGCCAGTCTGTTCGAACACTTTGATCAGTGCAAACGGCTTGTAGGTCACGCTGCACCCGTGTTTTTGGGCGATTGCCTCCAGCCGATTCCCCGCCAGATAGGTGAAAGGTGACATGGTAAACAAGAAATAGTCGATATTGGTCATTGGTGGCTCCCTGATTCCGCGCGTTCGCACCCCTTTAGTCTATGCAAACGCGCCCCTCTTTGCTATGCGGTTCGCATCATATATCTGTCACATTTTCGAATGTGGCACCGGGGATCAGGACAGGGCCATGAGCACGATTATTGAACCGAAACTCATTTCGGGCAATTCCAACAAGGCCCTGGCCGAAGCCATTGCGCGCCGCATGTCGATGCATCGGGGAAAATCGGTCAAACCGGTGGAGGCCCGGGTCGAACGGTTCAACGATCAGGAGATTTTCGTTGAGGTGTTCGAGAACGTGCGCGGCGAAGACATGTTTATCCTGCAATCGACCTCGAACCCGGCCAATGACAACTTGATGGAACTGCTGATCATGGCCGACGCGCTGCGCCGCTCGTCGGCTGCTCGCATCACCGCGGTGATCCCCTATTTCGGTTACGCCCGGCAAGACCGCCGCACCAAGGCACGCACCCCGATTTCCGCCAAGCTGGTCGCCAACCTGATTGCCGAGGCCGGGATCGAGCGGGTGCTGACCATGGATTTGCACGCCACCCAGATACAGGGTTTCTTCGATATCCCGGTGGACAACCTTTATGCCGCGCCGGTGTTCGCGCTGGATGTGAAGCAAAATTTCGACAAGCTTGACGATGTCATGGTGATTTCTCCGGATGTCGGCGGCACCGCCCGCGCCCGGGAACTGGCCAAGCGCATCGGCGCTGACATGGCCATCGTCGACAAACGCCGCAATGCGCCGGGTGAAGTGGCGGAAATGACAGTGATCGGCGATGTTTCCGGTCGGAAGTGCATTATCGTTGACGACATCTGCGACACCGCCGGCACCCTGTGTAAAGCCGCCGATACACTGATCGAAAAGGGTGCGACAGAGGTACATTCCTATATCACACACGGGGTGCTGTCAGGCCCGGCGGTCGAACGGATTTCAAAATCCTCGATGAAACATCTGGTGATCACCGATTCAATCGAAGCCACCCCCGAAGTCGCCGCCTGCAAAAAAATCCGCAGCGTCCCAACCGCGCCTATGCTGGCCCAGGCGATCCTGAATATCGCCAACGGCACCAGCGTTTCCTCACTGTTTGACGAGGATACACTGGGGCCGATTTATGACGGGTATTACAGCAAGTTCGGGTGAGGTTTCAGCGGCTCGATCTCAGCAGTCTTTTTCTCACTTGGAGAACGCCTGGACGAACTGGGGGGTGACGATGCTACGCCCTAATCAACCTCCCAATCATCATCACCACCAACCTCGCCAATCGCCATCCAAACTGCAACGGCCCGGGCCACGCGCGTATCGCCCCAGGTTTTGAACGACACCTCAAACCCCGCCTCAGTGATATTCTGCGCCACGGTCTCAACCCGGTGGTTGGACTTGTGGTTCACGTCCAGCATTTCCAATGTCACAAACACCGACGGCGCACTCTTGAAGGGTTCGGAAAACACCACCGGCTCCACCCGTTCGCGCTCCCCGGTCCCCGTCCACATTTCACCACCGTCCTCGAAATCCGAGAACAGTTGAACCGAGCCTTGGTCAACGCCCACCAGTGCTGAATTGAGTTTCTTCATCTTCACCCCACCTCGCGACAAACGCTATTACACCGCATCAAACAAGAAAACCCCGCCGGATAGGCAGGGTTCTCCAGAACTTCTTCAGTTTGCAGGACGGATCAGACCAATTCCAGCAGACCCTTGGTATCAGCAACGCGCTTGTTGGCCAGATCCAGTTCCGGGCCAGCCAGATTGGCCGCAGCCTCTTCCGCCTCTGCCACCAGACCTTCAACAATCTCGCGGGTCACTTCGCCTTTGGGCATCGCCTGTTCCGCCAGGACCGAAGTCGCTGTGCCGGACACCTCAACAAACCCGCCGGTGACAACATATTCGGACACATCCGAACCCGCCTTCACCTTCAGAACGCCGGGGCGCAGGGTTGTCAGCACCGGAGCGTGATCAGGCATGGCGGTAAAGTCACCTTCAGACCCCGGGATTTCCACCTCGGAGGCTTCCAGTGACGCCAGCTTGCGCTCGGGCGATACCAGATCAAATTGCATCGTATTGGCCATCTGGGCCTCCTCGAATTTAAGCTGCTGCCGCGGCCAGTTTCTCAGCCTTGGCGATCACGTCGTCGATACCGCCAACCATATAGAAGGCTGCCTCAGGCAGGTGGTCGTATTCACCGGCCACAACCGCTTTGAACGATGAGATGGTTTCCTCGATCGGAACCTGAACACCGTCAGACCCGGTGAACACTTTCGCCACGTCAAACGGCTGGCTCAGGAAGCGCTGGATTTTCCGGGCACGCGAAACGGCCAGTTTGTCCTCTTCGCTCAGTTCGTCCATGCCAAGGATGGCGATGATATCCTGCAGCGATTTGTAGCGTTGCAGAACACCCTGCACATCACGGGCAACATTGTAGTGTTCTTCACCCACAACCTGCGGGTCCATGATCCGCGAAGTGGAGTCCAGCGGGTCAACCGCCGGATAGATGCCCAGCTCGGAAATCGCACGCGACAGAACGGTTGTCGCATCAAGGTGCGCAAACGATGTGGCAGGGGCCGGGTCGGTAAGATCATCCGCAGGCACATAGATCGCCTGAACGGAGGTGATCGAACCGGCTTTGGTCGATGTAATCCGCTCCTGCATGGCGCCCATGTCGGTGGCCAGCGTCGGCTGATAGCCCACAGCAGAGGGGATACGGCCCAGAAGTGCCGACACCTCGGAACCCGCTTGGGTAAAGCGGAAGATGTTGTCGACAAAGAACAGAACGTCGGTACCTGACTGGTCGCGGAACTGTTCGGCTACGGTCAGGCCGGACAGGGCAACACGCATCCGGGCTCCCGGAGGTTCGTTCATCTGACCGTAAACCAGCGCCACTTTGGATTTCTCCAGGTCGTCAGGAACGATAACGCCGCCTTCGATCATTTCGTGATACAGGTCGTTGCCTTCACGGGTCCGCTCACAAACTCCAGCGAACACCGAGAAACCGGCGTGCACCTTGGCGATGTTGTTGATCAGTTCCATGATCAGAACGGTTTTACCAACGC
>JAAEUI010000118.1 GCA_024227475.1 Paracoccaceae bacterium
CTTGGGCTTGTTGGGGCCACGGCTGCCGCCGCATGGCTGATGAGGTGCACTGAAGATCAAACCGCACAGGCAATCGGGCTGGCCGGGGCAGCGGCTGGGGGCGGTAAATCGGTGTTTGGAACCAATGCAAAATCATTTCTGGTTGGTGAAACCGCGCAAAGAGCCATTCAATTCGCCCGTTTTGCAAAGGCCGGTCTGAGTGGCCCCGCAACTAGTTTTCACGGTGAAAATGGGTTCTTTCACCTTCTGAACAACGATGTTGAACAGCAAGACGCGATAGAAACGCTGGGTGTGCAGTGGCGTTTGGATACCCCAGGATTGCTGGTGAAACGCTATCCTGTCTGTTCGGCTGCGCATGTGGCTATAGACGAGGTTGCACGTCACACGTTTGAGTCAGATCTGTCACCCGACGATATCGAGGCCATCCATCTGGACGTTCCGAAACTTGTTCGGATCAGCCTGATGCACGATGCCCCAACGACCCCGTCTGAGGCCCAGTTCAGCCTGCCATTTGCAGCAGCTTGTGCTGCGTTGCACGGCTCAGTGCGGCTTGGCGATCTGAACTGTAAGACCCTACAGGCCCCAGCAATAAAACGGCTTATGCAAAAAGTTCAGATTTCAGTGGATGATGACCTTTCAACCGAAGAAATGCGCGAACGCTTTCCGGAAAGTGCGCGAGTGCGGGTTGTTCTTAAGAACGGAGAACAACGAACTGGATTTTGTGGTGAGGCTTACGGCATGCCCGGCCGCCCCCTGAATGACATTGATTTCATCCAAAAATTTCGGGAGTGCCTGACTTTTGCCAGATGTCTGGCAGATGTGAAAAACATCTTTGACGAAAGCGTTCTTAACCTGGCTGCCGACTTGTTCGGCGCACATCAAACGACCAAAAACCAACAGAGGAGACTATCATGAAAAAACTACTGGCTTCTACGACAGCAATGGCCCTTGCACTGTCTTCAGTCGCGGCATCTGCTGCGGACTGCACCAACGACACCTGGAACAAGGTGGTGGAACGCGGAAAACTGGTTGTTGGCGTCAAAGCTGACTACAAACCCTGGGGTTTCCGCGACACTGACGGCAACCTTGTGGGCATGGAAATCGATATGGCCAATGAGGTCGCAGCGACAATGGGCGTGGATGTCGAACTGGTTGCCGTTCAATCTTCGAACCGCATGCAATTCCTTGAGCAGGGCAAAATCGACCTGATGATAGCCACCATGTCAGATCGTGCCGACCGGCGCGAAATCGTCGGTATTGTTGGCCCAAACTACTATACCTCGGGCACCAACATCCTCGCGCCGGACGCTTTGAACTTTACCGAATGGGAGCAACTGCGCGACCGGCCCGTCTGTGGCAAACAGGGCGCCTTTTACAACCAGATCGTCGAAGAACGCTATGGCGCAAATGTGATAGCCTTTACGGGCAACGCCGAAGCGAAACAGGCGCTGCGTGACAAGAAATGTGTCGCCTTTGTTTATGACGACAGCTCGATCATGGCCGATCTGGTTTCCGGGTCCTGGGAAGGGTTCAGCATGCCCATGCCAACCGAGGACGACAACCCCTGGGCACTGGCTGTTCCAAAAGCCGAGCAAAACTGCGTGTTTGGACGCTTCATGTCTGGCATGCAGTATAACTGGCACAAAGACGGCGCTTTGCTGGCGCTGGAAGAGAAATGGGGCATCCAGTCGACGTCCTATCTGAAAGCCCAAAATGACCGCTACAAAGACTGGCTTGCAGAATAAAACAAACATGCCGGATGCCCTTGGCGGGGCACCCGGCACGATGGGACTTCAGGAGGGTGGTTATGCTGGAAAGTTTTCAGGAATTTTTCCGAACCGTTGCGGATAATCACCCAACCTGGAACTTCATTTTCTTCTATGATGAGCGGCAGTTTGGCAAAGTTGTCAGCGGCCTTTGGATGACCATCTGGTTGTCAGTTGCCTGTGTGATCTTCAGTGTGATTATCGGCGTTGTCGGCGCCGCCATGCAGGGCGCGCAAAGCAAGATTGTTCGCGGCATCGTTTCCGGTTACATCCAGTTTTTTCGCAACACGCCGCCCTTTGTGCAGCTGCTTTTCTTTTACTTTGCGTTGGGCCGGTTTACCCCAACTTACAGCCCGGACGGATGGCTTGAAATCCCGATAATCTCAAACGTGGGCTGGGCGATGATCTCGCTGTCGTTTTTTGCCGGGGCCTTCAATGTTGAAATTTTCCGCGCTGGTATTGAATCCGTACCAAAATCCACACAGGAGGCCGCGAGCGCCCTTGGCTACACCCGCCTGCAAATATATCGGTATATCGTGTTCCCGCTGGCGCTACGCGTATCGATCCCGTCTCTGAACAACAACCTCGTCAATCTTGTTAAAACGACAACACAGGCCTTTGTCATCGCTGTGCCAGAGTTACTGTACGAATCCATAACGATCTGGAACGATTTCCCGTCTGCTCAAAACCCGATGATGGTGGTGTTGTTTGTTTCCTATCTTGCCCTGGTTGGCGTTGTGGTTCTGGGCATGAACAAATGGGAACGCGAGATGCGTGTCCCTGGATATGGAGGCTAGAGCAATGAAAAAACACATCCCCGGCATTACCTCCGCTGCTGTGACCGACCTGCCTGTGCTGCTTTCATACAAAGCGAAATACCGGGCGCCGCAGGAACTGGGCTTCAGTCACTGGTTAGCAGGCCAATCGCTCTGGTTTCCGGTCATCATACTGAGCGTAGCTTTGCTTTGGCCGTTTTACGCGCTGGCGCAAGGGTCTGAGTATACCATGGCGGATTCATTTGATGCCTTGTGGCGATGGATGCCGTTTCTGCTGACTAGAGGGTTTGTTTTTACTATCCTGATCAGTTTCATGACAATGCTTGTTGGAACTGTGCTTGGTATTCTGCTGGGGCTGGGTCAGTTGTCGCCAACCTATGTGGTGGCGCGGGCCAGTTGGTTCGTAACCCAGGTATTCCGCAATTCGCCCTGGCTGGTACTGCTGTTCATCGTGATGTTGTCGTTCCCGTTCGAGTTTACAATCGGTGACACAATCATCCCGGTGCCAGATTGGATGAAAGCGGTTATCGGGCTGTCGCTTCCCGTGATGGCGAATATCTCTGAAATCGTCCGGGGCGCCGTCAATTCGGTACCAACAGCCCAGTGGGAAGCGTCAGAAAGCCTGGCATTTTCACGGCGCCAGACGCTGTTTCGTATTATTCTGCCACAATGTTTCAAACGGATGATCCCACCTTGGATGAATTGGTACGCGATTTTAACAATGGCAACGCCGATCGTTTCAATCCTTGGCGTAGAAGAGGTTCTGAACCTAACCCGCCAGGCGATCGAGGCCGAAGACAACCGGCCCGAACTTCTGATCCCGTTTTATGGCTTCGTTCTTGTCATCTTCTTTCTCTACAGCTATCCCATCGCCCGGTTTACCGTCCGGTTGGAAAAGCGCTTCTCTGTTAATCTCTGAAGGAGAGCCCTCGTGTCCTGGACCAAAGATCAACCAATTGTTTCCATCAAAAACGTCCACAAATCCTTTGGCTCTCTAGAGGTTCTGAAAGGTGTAAGTCTGGACGTAATGAAGGGCGAAGTCATCTGCATCATCGGCCCGTCGGGGTCCGGTAAATCGACGCTGATCCGCTGCATTAATGCCCTGAACGACATTCAGGACGGTTCGATCACCGTCGAGGGCCAGGAGGTTCACGACCCCAACCTTGATCAGTTGGAACTGCGTAAAAAGGTCGGGATGGTTTTCCAGCAGTATAATCTTTTCCCACATAAAACCGCGCTGCAGAACATCATGATGGCACCCGTACTTGTTTTGAAACAGGACAAGGCAGAAGTAGAGGCGCGCGCGCGTGTTTTGATAAAAAAAGTGCGTCTTGAAGGTAAGGAAGACAGCTATCCCGGTGAATTGTCGGGTGGCCAGCAACAGCGGGTTGCCATCGCGCGATCACTGGCGATGAATCCAGATGTCATGTTGTTTGACGAGGTCACCGCAGCGCTTGATCCCGAAACGGTGAAAGAGGTTCTGGTGACGATTAAAGAGTTGGCGGCCGAAGGCATGACCTGTGTTCTCGTGACCCACGAAATGGGATTTGCCCGCGAGGTTGCGGACCACATCTATTTCACCGACCGAGGTGTAATCGTGGAGCACGGACCACCGGCGACGTTCTTTGACGATGCCAAAGACCCGAGAACGGTTGAGTTTCTCGGTCAGATTCTCTGATTGCACTCAACAAACACCCACACTCTCAAAGGTAGTACAATGCGCGAAGACCAAGACAGCTTGGGTGCGGTCAGCATCCCGGACGGTGCACTTTACAGTTCGAACACAGTTCGCGGGGCAGGGAATTTTCACCTCATTGGCTTGCCTATTAGCGCCTATCCTAATTTCATTCGCGCCATGGCAAAGGTAAAAAAGGCAGCGGCGTGGGCCAATCGGTTGGTTGATGCAATTGACGCAGAAGTGGCCGGGGCAATTTCAACCGCCTGTGACGAGATCATCGCCGGGCAGCATCATGAAAACTTCATCGTCGCACTTGCCGAGGGTTCCGGCGGCACTTCGACCAACATGAATTTCAACGAAGTCATCGCCAGTCGTGCCGGGCAAATCCTCGGGGATCCGTTGGGGTCTTTCGCGTCCGTCAACCCGAACGACCACGTCAACATGAGCCAATCAACCAATGACACCATCCCGACCGGAGTGAAACTCGCCTGTGTCACGGCCGCGGAGCCGCTGATAGAGGCTGGTGAGGCACTGGTTCAGGTTTTTCGGGCCAAGGCAGAGGAATACCGCCACGCTCTGCGCTTGGGACGCACCTGTATGCAGGCGGCGCAGCCGATGACCTATGGCCAGCTGTTTGATGGTTATGCTGCCAATCTCGAACGTGCGATGGGGCACGTGAATAAGGCGCGGGAAGGCCTGTGTACCGTGCCGATGGGAGGCACCGCGATCGGTACGGGTCTGGGGGTTGCGGATGGATATCGCGGCCAAATAGCCGCAACATTGACCCAGGAGTTTGGTTTCACGATAACCTTGCCGGATGACTATTTCGATGCAATGCAGGCGGCTGACGGGTTCTCCCGCTTTTCCAGTGAGTTGAAAATACTGTCCGAAGTTATGGGCAAGATCGCCAGCGATCTGGTTATCCTTGGCAGCGGCGGCAATTCGGGCCTGGGCGAGGTTTTCTTGCCTTCGGTCCAGCCCGGTTCTTCGATCATGGCCGGCAAGGTCAATCCGGTGATTTGCATGATGGTGCAGCAGGTTGCATTTATGGTGCATGGCCACGATGCTACGGTTTCCATTGCCGCGCTCAGTGGACAGATGGAGATCAACCATTTTGAACCGGTGATGGCCCACGCATTGTTCGACGCCATCGAATTGCTCACCAACGGCTGCACGATTTTCCGGACCAAATGCATTGAGGGTTTGGCAGTGGCGCAAGACCGCTCCTACGCCAATCTGGTGTCCTCGACCGCAATTTCAACCGTGTTCCTGCGGCAGCTTGGCTATGCGCGGGTGTCAGAGCTGGTAAAGGCATCTGTCTTAAATGGCATACCGCTGGCCGATCAGGCGGTCGAAGAAGGGTTGATGACTCGGGATGATATCCAAAACGCCCTGGCAATGGCCACGCTCAGCAGGCACTGAGGGCCCGGAACTGCCGAAGCGAAACATGAACTGAACCCACCACCTAGAGCGCCATGCTCTTAATCTGAAACAGATTATGGGCACAACGCCCTAATGGGTTGTGCGTTTAATCTTGTTCAAAAAAACGCATAACGACTGGTCACCGTTCCCCTCCCAAGGCTCAACGGCGCCAAAGCCCTCACCCAATTTCCGCCACAATCGCCCTGAGCGTGTCCAGTCCCTCGCCCTTCGCTGACGACGTTTGCACCAGCGCCGGATAGGCCGCCGGGTGGCGGGCAATCGCCTCAATCGTTTGTTCGGTCACTTGGTCCAGTTCCGCGGCCTTCAGCTTGTCGCATTTGGTCATCACCACCTGAAAGGTCACTGCGGAGCGGTCCAGGAGGTCCATAATCTCCTGATCCACCTTCTTGGGCCCGTGGCGGGCGTCGATCAGCAGGAAGACGCGGCGCAATGAGGGGCGCCCTGAGAGGTAGTTTTTCAGCAGACGCTGCCATTTTTCCACGACAGCGATGGGAGCGTTGGCAAAGCCATAGCCGGGGACGTCGACAAGGTAGTGCTCTGCTCCCAGCGTGAAGAAGTTGATTTCCTGGGTGCGACCCGGGGTGTTTGAGGTGCGTGCCAAGGCCTTGCGTCCGGTGAGCGCGTTGATCAGGCTCGATTTGCCGACGTTGGAACGGCCCGCAAAACAGACTTCCAGCCGGTCTGCTGGCGGCAGGCCAGACATGGCAACCACGCCTTTGAGGAAGTCGGTCTGCCCGGCGAACAGCTTGCGGCCTTTTTCGGCGGCTTCGACTTCTGGTTTTTCCGCAAGGGAGAAAATGCCAGCCATCAGATCAGCTCGGCGGTGTCGCCGATCCCTATTTCACCACCTTTAGCCACTTCGGCGTAAACGCCGAAATCCTGATGATCCCAGGTGTCACGCAGAGTTTTGAGAGTGTCCACGTCGCGCGCGCCGGTGTCCGGGTTCGCCATCGTGGCAGTACAGCGCAGGATCGGCTCACGCACCGCCAGTTCCACGGTGCCGATGCGGATGGTTTTGCCGATCCACTCAAACTCCTGCCACGGGCCCTCAGCCTCTAGCCAGATATTGCCGCGCCAGCGCAGGGGCGACAGTTTGGTTCCGGCGGCCTGTGACAAGGCGCGCAGCGAGTTATGTGTGTTGATCGAGATTGACGGGTAGGGTGCATCGGTCATCCCACGCCCGGGTGCGCGGACCACGAAATGCGATGTCATCTGGCCTTCTGGCATCAAGGGAGCGGTCCAGTCGACCAGTCGCTGCGCGTCCGCCGGATCATCCGGGCGCACGGTAATTTCACCCTGCGCAAAATGGCTGAGCAAAACTGTTCCCGTTTCTTCATCCAGCTTGGCATTGATCGCCATCAGGCCAGGGCATTTCGAACCCCGCGACCAGTTGGCGGGCACCGCCCATTCGGGTTTGTCAGCTGCGACCTTGCACATCTGGTTGGCAATCGCCCAGACCCGGTCGCCGGGCATGGTTTTGCCGGCCTCAAGCGTCACCGAGTCCAATGCCTCGCGCCCGTGGCCCTTGATCGGGTGACGGAACAGCTCGGTGACCGCGATGGTCATTTGTCGGCTGCCTTACCTCGCTTGAAACCGGACTTGATGTTGCCGAACACATCCGGTTTCACCCCTTGCGAGCGCATAATTATGTACTGCTGGGTAAAGGTGATGGTGTTGTTGGCAACCCAGTAGATCACCAGACCAACTGCAAAACGGCCGAGCATGAACATGAACACCCAGGGCATCCAGGCAAAGATCATCGCCTGGGTCGGGTCGGTCGGGGCCGGGTTCAGTTTTTGCTGCATCCACATGGTGATGCCCATCAGGATTGGCAGCACACCGATGGAGAAGATGACGAGGAGGCTCTCTGGTCCGGGGGGGGCGTAGGGTAGCAGGCCGAACAGGTTCAGCAGAGAACTGGGATCAGGCGAAGAAAGGTCCTTGATCCAGCCGATCCAGGGTGCGTGGCGCAACTCGATAGTGACAAAGATAACCTTGTAGAGCGAGAAGAAGATCGGAATCTGCAAGAGGATAGGTAGACACCCGGCGGCCGGGTTCACCTTTTTCTCTTTGTAGAGCTTCATCATCTCCTGCTGCATCTTCTGGCGGTCGTCGCCGGCCTTTTCCTTCAGCTTCTCCATTTCCGGCTGCAGTTCTTTCATCCGGGCCATGGAGACGAAAGATTTATAGGCCAGCGGGAACAATAGTGCTTTGATTACCAGGGTCAGGCCGATGATCGACCAGCCCATGTTGCCGATGATGCTGTTCAAGTTGTGGAGCAACCAGAAAATCGGCTTGGTCAGGAAAAAGTACCAGCCCCAGTCGATGGAGTCGATGAACTGGGGAATGCCGAGTGCCTGCTCGTAAGAATTGATGGCGTCGTATTCCTTGGCGCCAGCGAAAATCGAGGTTACCACGGTATAGTTTCCACCTGCCGGGATGATTTTGGCCGGAAAACGCACATCGGTCTGATAGCGGTTTGCCTTGTCGGAATATTGTGTTGTCGAATTGAAGGATTTTTCAGATCGAGGGATGATGTTGGTCATCCAAAAGTGGTCAGTAAATCCAACCCAGCCATCTTCGGTGATGGCGTAATCCTCGGAATGGGTGCCGGGGTTTTTCTCATCTTCGAACTTGCGGACTTTTTTATAGGGTTTCTGGATCAACTCGCCATCAACAGAAGATATCGCGCCTTCATGCAGGATAAAGAAACCTTTGATATCAGGGTCGCCCTTGCGGGTCAGCGCAGCATAGGCGGCAAGGTCTACGGCACCACCGGTGTTGTTCTGAACTGATTGTTCAACAGTGAACAGGTAATTCTCGTCAATCGAGATTTTTCGCTCGAAAACAAGCCCTTGTCCATTATCCCAAGCTAGCGTGACCGGTGTTGTCTCGGTCAGTACGCTGCCGCTTTTGACCGTCCATTCGGTGACCGCGGAGGGCAGTTTGTCTGCTTCCACGGATTTGCTGGGGGACCACCATGCGTGGAAGGCCCAATAGCCGCTTTCGGGTTGAACCGGAGACAACAGGGTGACTTTTTCGGATTCGTCGTTGAGTCTGACGTTGTAATCATTCAGCGACAGATCATCGAGCAATGCGCCGCGCAGCGAAAACGAGCCGGTCACCCGCCCGGTTTTGATCTCAATCCGCTCGGTTTTGGCCAGCGTTGCCGCGCGGATCTCGTCCGGGGACAACAACTCAGTGGGCGTCGCCGGAAGCGCGGTGTCGTTTGACGGAACGGCCGTATCCCCTGTGCCCGTGCCTGCCGTTTGATCGGCAGTCTGTTCCGGCTGCACCAAGTCCTGCGGTGGGAAAAAAGCCATCCAGCCAAAGATGACAAGCATGCTGAGCGCAGTTGCAAGAATAAGGTTCTTTGTCTGATCGTCCATGACCGGCCTTGATGCGATGAGAAGTCTGGGAGGGTTCAATAGAAATGGGGGGCAAAGGTCAAGGGAATTAGGGTGGATTGAGCACTTTTGCGGTTATCATTTAGGTGGTAATCTACGCCGGAAATCGGCCCACCTTCGGATTGAGACAGCCAAGAACCGCAGATGCCCAAAACCCTCTTGTTCAATAAGCCATTCGGTGTGCTGTCGCAATTCACTGATTCCAGCACAGCCAGCAGCAAATCGCGCACACTTTCGCAGTTTATCGACGTACCGGGGGTATATGCCGCCGGGCGGCTCGACAAAGACAGTGAGGGGCTGTTGGTGCTGACCGACGACGGGAAGCTGCAGAACAGGATCGCCAGCCCGAAGCACAAGACCCCAAAATGTTACTGGGTGCAGGTTGAGGGAAGTCCGGATGAGGCCAACTTGCAGGCGCTGCGCGACGGCGTGTCTTTGAAAGACGGGATGACGGCCCCGGCAAAAGTCCGGCGGATGGAGGAGCCCGCAGAGCTTTGGCCCCGCAATCCACCTGTACGATATCGCAAGTCGGTGCCCGATTGCTGGCTCGAGATCACCATTTCAGAGGGGCGTAACCGTCAGGTGCGCAGGATGACCGCAGCGGTTGGCCACCCCACGCTGCGGCTGATCCGGTATCGGGTTGGCAATTGGACGATTGACGGGCTGGAAAGCGGGGCTTGGCGATTTGCTGAGCGGTGAGGTTTAAAAAAGTGGGTTGTTCAGGTCCATTTCATCACGCGGCATGCAATCATACCCGCTCTAACCCGTCACGGCCATTGAGACAGATTGGTATGTTTTGCTAAGCGAGGGTTTTTTGGCTCATCGTCAACCTTGAAGGGATACGAGATGAGAGCGAAGACAGGGCCGAATGAATCGGCCTGATTGTGGGGGTTGATTTCCCACAGCAAAGTTTGCCACTCATTGGCTGTTCTGGCGAAATTCGCAAGCTTCGCAGCAACTCACCTGCGACCGGTTTCTGGCCGCTCCGCAGTGAGCGTAACCTTTTTCGGGGATTCTAAACCGGAACCGGATGTCTGGGGACAACGAAATGGTTTTCAAGGCGTAAGCGGCGGTGATGTTGCAAAAAACTGCCAGATGATCTCCATGGTGGGAAAACCAGCATTAGCCCTGTTGGGCCAGTTGTGGCCAAACCCGTTGATCCTGTAGTGGCGAACGCGGTGCCCGCTTTCAGCATTGGCGTAAGCGAAAATTTCAGTTTTCGGTTGGGTTTCATGCGCGTCTACCGCATCGGCCCCGATATGTTGCACCCAGAAATCCACTACCTCTGGCACTGATCCACCACCACCCCAACCTTCGTTGCCGATGGGAACGCCGTCGTAACGGATAACCTGGTCGTTTGTTCCGTGGATATGCAGGATTGACGTCGGAAAGTCAGGCGCGCATGTATCCCGGTCTTGCCGTCCCATGGTTCCGGTAACATTGGCAAAAGCTGCAAACAGTCCGGTGGCCCGGCAGGCGAGCGCATAAGTCATATAGCCCCCGTTGGACATGCCAAATACGAAGGTGCGGGCAGCGTCCAGCCCCTGAGATTGCTGAACATCAGCAACCAAGGCGGTCAGATATCCCAGGTCATCCACCTCGGAAAAATCAAACCCCGCATTCCAGTGGGAAATGTATCGGCCCTCTACCGGCAGGCCTTCTGGATAGAGCGCGGCGAACCCTTCGCTGTCTGCGAGGTGATTCAGCGTGGTCGCGGAACTGAACTGTTGCGCGTTGCCGTTCAGCCAATGCAGTGCAAGTACCAGCGGGGCATTGGCTGGCAGGTCTTCGGGAATGTGCAGGTAATAGTGCCGCTCGATGCCGTTGTGATCGAACGTCAGCCTTTGGGCGGCAAGGCTGGTTGCGGAAAGGCATAAGACAAGAATCAAGCGAAACATGGCTTAGGTTACCACGGGCTTGGGTGGATCGATAGAACGGCAGTTTAATCGCGTCCTCAAAAAAAGAGGGACCGAAATACCTTAAAAATTTCAATTAGTTAGCATCAATATCTGCAGAATTCCCGCGCTCCAACCCCGCAAAATCAAACAACCCGCTGTCGAGCAAATGGCTCGGCCTCGCATTCATCAGGCTGCGGAACATCACCTGCCGGCGACCCGGTGAATTCTTCTCCCAACCGTCCAGGATCGCCTTCACCTGCTGGCGTTGCAGCCCGTCCTGTGAGCCACAGAGATCGCAGGGGATGATTGGATAGTTCATCACGCGGCTGAATTTTTCGCAATCGGCCTCGGCAACAAAAGACAGCGGTCGATAGACGAATAAATCGCCCCCTTCATTGACCAGTTTTGGCGGCATCGTTGCCAGCCGCCCGCCGTGGAACAGGTTCATCATGAAGGTTTCAAGGATATCATCCCTGTGATGCCCCAGCACCACCGCCGAACAGCCCTCTTCGCGCGCGATCCGATAAAGGTTACCGCGGCGCAGGCGGGAGCACATGGCGCAATAGGTGCGGGTGCTCGGTACCTTTTCCTTCACGATGGAATAGGTGTCCTGATACTCGATCCGGTGCGCCACGCCCATGCGCTCCAGAAACTCCGGCAGCACCGTGGCCGGGAAATTCGGCTGCCCCTGATCGAGGTTGCAGGCCAGGATCTCCACCGGCAGCATACCGCGCCACTGCAGTTCGTGCAGGGCCGCCAGCAGCGTGTAGCTGTCTTTGCCGCCGGAAAGGCAGACCAGCCATTTGGCACCGCGTTCGATCATGCCGTATTGCTCGACGGCCTCGCGGGTCTGGCGGATGATGCGCTTGCGCAGCTTCTTGAATTCGGTGGTCGATGGCGCACCGTAAAACAGTGGGTGGATATCGGTGGGGGTATCGAGCATGGGGGCAGCCTTTGGCGGGTCTGGCGGCTCTATAGCCTGGATGTGGGAATTTGGGAAGGTTTGCACGCGCCTCGGTTTAAGGACGGTGTCCTTTGGCGTGGAGCAAAGGCCGCAGGCCGCCGCGCCAAAGCCTGCCCGTCCCGGCGGGCTGGCTTTTCGACTGATCTCGGTATTGGGCAGAGGACTTTTGCGTTCTTTGCTGGCATTAACTGCAAGTCAAACCGTCGCAACCGCCATCCCCCGGGCAGGTTTTGCCACGGCTTGGCGTAGTTTGCTGCCCCGGACCTGATCCGGGGCGTTCAGAAGTAAAAGGTCCCGGATCAGAACCGGGACAGCACCGTCTTAAGCCGCAACGATATTATGTTCTGGCCCATACGGGAACTTGGTGATGTTCTCAGCACCCTCATCATCCACAACCAGAATGTCGTGCTCGCGGTAGCCACCGGCGCCGGGCATGCCTTCCGGGATGGTCAGCATCGGTTCCATGGAAACGACGTGGCCCGGCTCCAGCACGGTGTCGATGTCTTCGCGCAGCTCCAGACCAGCCTCACGACCGTAGTAGTGGGACAGAACGCCGAACGAGTGACCGTAACCAAATGAGCGGTATTGCAACAGGCCGCGTTCGGCGAAGAAATCGTTGATCTCGGCACAGATGTCCGCACAGCTTGCGCCTGGTTTGATTAGGCTCAGGCCCAGCTCGTGCGCGCCGACGTTGGCTTCCCAGATTTTCAGCGAGGCGGCATCCGGCTCACCGATAAACAGGGTGCGTTCGAGCGCGGTGTAATAGCTCGAAATCATCGGGAACGTGTTGAGCGACAGGATGTCGTGTTCTTGCAGCGCGCGTGTGGTGACCGGGTTGTGGGCGCCATCGGTGTTCAGGCCCGACTGAAACCACACCCAGGAGTCGCGGATTTCGCTGTCCGGGAAGGAGCGGGAGATTTCCAGTTCCATCGCGTCACGGCCAGCCATTGCTACGTCGATTTCCCGGGTGCCGATGCGGATGGCGTCGCGCACGGCTTCGCCGCCGTGATCCGCAATGCGGGCACCTTCCTTGATCAGGGCGATTTCGGAAGGAGACTTCATCATTCTCTGACGCATGGATGCGGGCGCAACGTCGACGGTGGCTTCGACATCCAAAAACTCGCGCAGGGTGTTCTGGGCGGCCAGGGTCATGTGGTCGCCTTCAATGCCAAAGCGGGTTGCACCGGCACCGGCTGCCTCGCGGACCGCACGCCAGTAGTTGTTTCGCTTCCAGTCGGTGTAAACGATGTTGTTGCAGGCCGAACGACGCGCCGGTTGGCCGCCGTCGATATTGGCGGAAATTGTGGTGGCATTGTCAGCCGTCACGACACAGGCATAGGACCGCCCGAATGAGCAGTACAAAAAGCCCGAGTAGTAGGCGACGCCATGCATCGAAGTCAGGATGATGGCATCAAGACCCTCGGCAGCGATGATGGCACGCAGATTGTCGAGACGGGCATCGTATTCGGATTGTGAGAACTGCAAAGGAGCCTTTTCACCATTGGCAAAGGTGAAGAACTCGGGGCGTTCGATAGAGGGATGGTGGAACATTTTAGCCTCCTTAAACAGGAGGCAGCTTGAGCCTCCTGCAAACAATCCCGGCGTTCAGGACTGGTTGAAAGCGCAAAAGCGGGGGCGACGCCATCGCCCTACCGAGGCCGATAACACGGGAATTGATTCCGGGAAAGAAAAAAGCGCGTTGAAACGGGGTGGTTGATCAGGGTTTGACGAAGGTGGGGCCCGGGCTCCTTTGCGCCAACTACGCCTGTTGCAAATCGTTCTATTGCGCGAGAGACAGACTCTTTCTTGATTTTTTCGTCAGCCGCCGGGAGAATTTGCGAATATTCTTGTTGGTATCAAAAAAGGGTCTTGCCGGAGTAAAAGGCTGCTCACCGCGCAGTATCTCGGGGAAAAGGGCGGAAATTTCAGCCTGAGCCCGTAGGCTCAGGGACTTGACGGCCTCAGGTCCCACAAACAGGCTCTCGGTTGGTGCACCATTGGAAAAGACAATCTGGTGCTCTGACAAGAGCAGGTGGTGGTAAGTTACCGCAGCGGGGTCTTCCACCTGATATATTCCGGGCGTCCCGATCAGTTTTTTGGCAGGCACGAGGATTTGCCGTTCGTTGAAAACCTGTTCAACCATTCTTGATTCGATGAAAATCCGATGCTGGGGTGACACCATCAGGTCCTCTTCGGGCAGGCCGTACCCCAATGATCCGGCGCTGATGCAGATCGGGCGGAGTTTTGGGTTCGCAGCGAAATCTTCGGAGCTCAGTTTCCGCGATCCGGCCCAGATAACCGGTTGCAATCCGCTGTCCAGAGTATCAACCCGATCCCCCGCCTTGATGTTTTCCACCGGAACCGGACCCTTTCTTGTTTCGATCATCGTGCCAGCAACGAAACAGGGAACCCCGGTAATGGTAATGGTAACAACCTGGGTGTCGCTGCGGGTGTCAGAATCCACCATCAGCACGGTAAATGTGTCGTCCAGCGTTTCGCCGGCATCAAGCGCATCAACCGCCGGATGGGTATCATCCAGATCATAAGACCAGGTGCCGGTTGACGGATCGATTGTCACCGTGCCGTAAAGTGCGGTGATAGTGATCGACCAGGTGTCATCAGAGTTCCCGGTCAGAAAGCCGATATCATCAAGGTCACCGGTGATGATATCGCCGCTGTCTTCTTCCACGGTGCCCGTGGTGTCACCGCCGATGGTGGGTGTGCCCATGGTCTAATTCTCACCCAGTATTCTTGCGAATTGTCCGACGCCATAGGAGCGAACTGTGACTGGGTCCTCCGGTTTCGGGCGACTCCACTCAACAATCCGACGGCGGGTTTCGGTGCGGTTATGCCAAAGCGTGCGGACTCTTGTTTCCTTGGGGTTTCGGGTCAGCATCGGCACGATCTGGTCAATTTGGCCAAACGGGGCAACAAAATCGATCAGCCATTTCGAGGTGCCGCTGTTCCATTGATGCGGTTCGATGGGGCGGTGGTTGACAGCAAAGCCGCGCTCGTCATCGGGGCTCATGCCTGCCCAGGTGATAAAGGCGCGGGGATAACCCTTGGAGCGGAAAATCAGGTATTGGCGCAGCCGCAGGGGTGGCTCCAGCTGCGCTGTCATCGACGCCAGGCTGCGGTCCCGATTGAATTTAGACAGCGACGACAGGTAATACATGGCACCCAAATCGGCCAGTACATCCGATTCCAGATCGAACCAGTCGGTTGGAAACGCGGGCGCGTCCGGATCGGGATGTGGATCAAACCCGGGGTTACGGAGGGACGCGAAATTTCGCATCGTTTTGTTAAAGAACTTCTGCTCTGCCTTCTTCAAACCCATTGCCTCTGCTCTTAAGAGACAGGGTAACGCGCGACTGATGTGGGGCCTGATCCCGGCTACTCGTGAATGTCTGTCTCAATGTTGCGCCTTTCCCGGCGCTTTGGGCGGGAATATAGCCCATTGCGACAGAAAGGGAATCGGTATTCCTACTCTAAGTAGAAAGCCTGGCCAAAGTGTTGCACAGATAATAGCATTTTTACGTTAACTTGAGGCAAGTTGATGTGGATGTCGCCGGTTAATAATGCTGATACTCCTCAGACCCTAGTCAGGTACGTTATCAATCCCGGACTTGCCCCAAGGGTGGCAGCGGGCGATCCGCCGCGCTGCCAGCCAGCTGCCCTTGATCCCGCCATGCTTTTGCAAGGCTTCCAGCGCGTAGGCCGAACAGGTCGGCTGATAGCGGCAGCCATGGCCGACGTAGGAGGAAAAGGTCAGGCGATAAGCGCGGACGGGAAGGGAGAGAAGGAAAGCGAGGGGGGTCATGCTGATGATGCTCCATGCAACTTCTCCAGTGCCCAACGCAGATCGTCCTGCATCTGAGCAAAGTCCCGTGCCGCGGTGACCTCAGCTCGGCCAATCAACACATAGTCCCAGCCCGCCTGCCCGTGCTTCGGCAGCACCAGCCTCACAATTTCGCGCAAACGGCGCTTGGCCCGGTTGCGGGCAACGGCGTTGCCGACTTTCTTGGAACAGGTAAAGCCGACACGGATCGAATCGGTATCGTCTTTGCGGTGGCGCGCCTGCAGCAGGAAAGCTTTGGTGCCGCAACGCTGGCCCCGGTTGGCGGCAAGGAAGTCAGCGCGTTTGCGAAGGACCTCCAGACAAACGGAAACCGCCGGCGGCAGATCACCGGTGCCCTGGTGGTCACCCCGTGTCGCCTCCGGCGGTTTCATATCTAAAGGGCCTTTTGGTCAGGTGGCGCTTATGCGGACAGCTCTTTACGGCCGTGGACGCGACGGCGGTTCAGAATCTTGCGGCCAGCTTTGGTGGCCATGCGCGCGCGGAAACCGTGGCGGTTCTTGCGAACCCGGTTGCTCGGCTGGAATGTGCGTTTCATGTCGATCTCCTGATCGGAAAGCCCAAATCCCGGATGGATTCGAAGGCCGGTTATCTCGAGAGCTGTTCTTTAGGGGCTGTTTGCAGCTAAGTCAATTCGCAAACCCGAGGTTTTGGTGCAACATTTGTCGATTTTTTTGCGCTTTTACGTTTCTGAAATGAAACATTGGCTCTCTTCGGATCAAGGCCACGTGAACAGGGTTTCCTTTGCTGTGGTGAATAGCGCACATACAAACACACCCACGGCCCAAGAGCGCTAAGGAGTCCTTAATGGACGGATCTACGGGAAAACAACCGATTACTCTGCGAAAACTGCTGCCGCTGCTGATTATACTTTTTGTGGCCGTCGTGGGGTTTTTCGGATTGCAGGAGATATTCAGCTTTGAGGCCCTGCGCGACAACCGGGAAATGCTGATCGGCTGGCGGGACAACAACTACCTGCTGGCGGTGCTGACCTATATCGCGATCTACATAGCAGTCGTGGCCTTCAGCCTGCCGGGGGCTGCCGTTATGACCCTGACCGGCGGATTCCTGTTTGGGGTGTTGGCCGGGGCGCTGTTTGCAGTACTTGCGGCCACTTTAGGTGCCATTGTTATCTTCCTTGCAGCGAAAACTGGACTGGGGGATGCACTGCACGAGAAAATGCATGCGAAAGCAGGAAAAGGCGGTGTTCTGGCCAAAATCGAGGCGGGCCTGAACGAAAACGAAACCAGTTACCTTTTGCTTATGCGGCTCGTGCCGGTCATCCCTTTTTTTATCGCCAATCTGGCCCCGGCGTTCCTGGGGGTGAAATGGCGCAATTTTGCCTGGACCACTTTTTTCGGGATCATGCCCGGTGGAGTGGTTTACAGTTCGGTCGGGGCCGGGCTGGGAGATGTGTTTGCGGCGGGAGAAACACCTGATTTGGGAATCATTTTCGAACTACACATTCTGGGCCCGATACTCGGGCTTTGCGCATTGGCAGCGCTGCCGATCGTGATCAGGGTTATAAGAAAAGATAAGGGAACCCTTTGATGGGCGGGCGTATTGAAACTGACTTGTGCATCATCGGCGGCGGGTCGGGTGGTCTGTCTGTTGCTGCCGGAGCGGCGCAGATGGGCGCTGACGTGGTGCTGCTGGAAGGCCACAAAATGGGCGGCGACTGCTTGAATTATGGCTGTGTCCCCTCAAAAGCTCTGATTGCGGCGGGCAAACATGCCCATGCAATGACAACGGGGGCACCTTTCGGGATCTCACCGGCGCAGCCGCAGGTGGATTATGCTGCGGCCAAGGACCACGTGCGATCGGTCATTGCCGGGATTGAGCCCCACGACAGTGTAGAGCGGTTTGAAGGTCTGGGTGTCAAAGTGATTACTGAGTTTGGTGCTTTCATTTCCCCGACAGAAGTTCAGGCAGGGGAAACGGTGATCAAAGCCCGGCGATTTGTGATTGCGACCGGATCACGCCCGTTTGTTCCGCCAATCCCGGGGCTGGATACGGTTTCGTACTTCACCAACGAAGACATCTTTGATCTGCGCGAACTTCCTGGCCACCTTATCGTCATCGGCGGTGGGCCGATTGGCATGGAACTGGCGCAGGCGCACGTGCGGCTGGGCAGTAAAGTGACGGTGCTGGAGGGACTGACAGCACTTGGCAAGGATGATCCAGAGCTGGTGGCGATTGCGCTGGAAAGGATTCGCAGTGAGGGGGTTGAGGTCATCGAAGGGGCGATGGCGTCAGAGGTTTTGGGTGGGCCCGGAGCCATTGAGGTGCGCACCAAAAATGGTGCCAACTTCAAGGGAACGCATTTGCTGATGGCTGTCGGGCGAAGGCCGAATGTGGAGAAACTCAATCTGGAAACGGCCGGTATAGAGCCAACGCGCGGAGGCATTAAAGTTGACGCGCATCTGAAGACTTCGAACAAACGGGTTTACGCAATTGGCGATGTTGCTGCAGGCCTGCAATTCACCCACGTAGCAGGATACCACGCGGGTGTTGTCATCAAGTCAGCGCTGTTCGGCCTGCCGTCCAAAACCACGACAAAGCACATACCATGGGCGACATATACCGACCCGGAGATCGCACAGGTTGGGTTGACCGAGGCGGAAGCGCGCGAACAGCACGGCAACCGGCTGGACGTGGTGCGGTTTGACTACGCCGAGAATGACAGGGCGCGAACGGAACTGGCGACCACCGGGATGATCAAAGTGATGGTGGTAAAAGGCCGCCCGGTGGGGGCATCGATCGTCGGGGCGCAAGCGGGCGAGCTGATCCAGATCTGGGCACTGGCCATTGTCAATGGTTTGAAAATGCGCGCGGTAGCAGCGATGGTGTCGCCTTATCCGACGCTGGGAGAAATCAATAAACGGGCGGCGGGACAGTATTTTGCGCCGCGGTTGTTTGAGAGCAAATGGGTAAAGCTGTGGATAGGGATAGTGCAGAAATTCAGGTAGCGGGTTAAAGCGGAATGTTACCGATGAGTAAATTGCCAACTTGCCGTGTTTACAAAGCGTTACTAACTTGGCGAGACAACCGTTAGGGGAAGGTATGTTTGTAAAATCACTATCAGGGCGCTTCCTGCTGCTGACGATCATTTTCGTCATGCTGGCAGAGGTCCTGATATTTGTGCCTTCGGTTGCCCGATTTCGTGAGGACTATCTGCAGGAACGGCTGGAGCGGGGGCAAATAGCATCGCTGGCACTGCTGGCGACTCCGAACGACATGGTCGAACCGGCGCTGGAGGCAGAGCTTTTGGAAAATGCCGGGGTTCTGAACATCGTTTTGCGGCGCGATGAGATGCGCGAGTTGATCCTGTCGATGCCGATGCCTGCCACGGTGGACAAGGATTATGACCTTCGCGGCGCCAGTGCTTGGACGCTGATCCATGATGTTTTTGAAACCATGATTGGGGACGGAGAGCGGGTGATCCGGGTGATCGGTGCGCCGGTCAAGGGTGCTGGGTTGCTGATCGAGGTGGCGATGGACGAGCGGCCTCTTCGCGCAGCGATTATCGATTATGGATTGCGAATTCTAACACTTTCCGCGGTGATTTCGATAACGACTGCAATTCTGTTGTTTCTTGCGGTGCGGCTGTTTGTTGTGCGACCCATCGACCGCCTCGTGGGCCAGATAAAAGCCTATGGTGATGCGCCGGAGGACGCGCGGCGGATCATTCAGCCTCAGGCCGGGGTGACGGAGTTGTTCGAAGCGGAAACCGCACTGCAATCCATGCAGGGGCAGTTGAGCCAATCGCTGCGCCAAAAGCAGCGGCTGGCGGCATTAGGGTCTGCGGTTTCGAAAATCAGCCACGATTTGCGCAACATTCTGACCACGGCGCAACTTCTTGCTGACCGGATGGAGGTCAGTGAAGATCCACGAGTGCAGAAATCGGCCCCCAAGCTGGTGAACTCGATCACTAGGGCGGTGAATCTCTGTGAGAATACGCTGAGCTTCGGCAAGGCTGAAGAATCCGCACCCGTGATCACCGAGTTTTCGATGAAACACCTGCTGAACGATATTGTTGAAAGCGAGTTGCTTGCAGTTGGGGATGTGCCGATTTCTATCACCTCGCAGGTTGAAGGCGATGTTCAGATGGCAGCGGATCAGGAGCAGATTTACCGGGTGGTATCCAATCTTGTGCGTAACGCCCGCCAGGTGTTGGAATCCCGGCCTGAGGGCGGCAAAATCAGGCTAACCGGTGCGCAGGAACCGGATGCCTGGCTGGTGACCGTACAGGATGACGGCCCGGGGTTACCAGCCAAAGCACTTGATAACCTGTTCAAGCCGTTTCAGGGGTCTGTGCGTCAGGGTGGTTCCGGGCTTGGATTGGCAATCGCGGCGGAATTGGTGAATGGGCACGGTGGCAAGCTGGAGGTGCTGGAAACAACGCCGGAGGGGACGGTGTTTCGCGTCTGTTTGCCGAAGGACTCGCCTTCCTGAAATGAATTCGGTTTGAAGGGGGCAGCAGTCGTGACCGTTGCGGCCTTATAGCGCCTCTGCATTAACCTGAGGCAAGTTGATGTAGAAATCGCCGGTTTAGGGGTCTGTGACCTAAAGTAAAGGTTCCAGATAAACCTTCTCGCCGTCAACCGTGATCCCCTTGATCACGCCATTCCCGGCCTCGTCCAGAGCCAGGATGACGCCCAACTTCTGGTCGCGCCGCAACTTCTCCAGGCGTTTGGCCTCCAGTTTCGGCGCGAAATAGCGGTCAAAGGGGAAATCAATGCGGATACTGGTTTCGTCTCGTGGCGCGACCGCGCCCAAGCTGTTTGCCACCGGGGCCTGCGAATGAAATTCGGAAGTCCCCCGGATCACCGGCCCAGTCAGGTTTTCGGGGAATGTTGGGCTGACGGATTTGGCGGTGGCGAAAAACCCGTCACCCTCTTGCAATTCTACAAAGACCGGCTTGCCGTAGTCGAAATCGCCGGAAACGGTCACTTCTTTCATCTCTAACGTGCTGATCTCCAACTGGAGCGTTACGTAGTGCCCACGAAACAGATCGCGAGGATCGATGAAGCCGGTGGCCAGTAAAACTTCGCGTCCGCTTTGCAGGGCTTGTGCCCGGTCCCAGATCATTTTGCCAAGCGCACCAACCTGCACCATGGCGGCTGCGGCGCCGCCGATAAGAAAGCCGCGCCGGATCATGACTCACCCTCTGGCTTGCGCATCATGCGCGGTACGATGAACACCCCTGCCAGTAGGGATATCCCGGCGACCAGATAGAAAGCCGCCGTTCCGATTAGCGTGCCGATGGTGACGAAGTAGATCAGCATCATCATCCCGGCGAACCCGATGAAGCCCAGCACGGTGACAGGGCGATACTCAAGCCGCCAGCCCATACGGATCACCCAGATGGTGAAGGCCAGAAGGTACGCCTCAAGCAGGAACGGAACGTCGCGGGCGAGGACCTGGAGAATCAGCGCAAGCAGGGTTGCTGCCCCCGCAATCATCAGGTCGTAGGTATTTTCGTTTGTTTCAGACCGCGCCAGAAACGCCAGCACAGTGCAGAATAGGACCGCTGGCACCCCGAAATGCGGCGCGTAGGTCAGCGCGAGTTGCATTTCCTCGGGCCGCGTCTCCTGTGCCATTGCGTACCATATCAGCATCAGTCCGCCCAGTGTCAGCAAAACGTAGATCATCGCTGACCGTTCAAAACCCAGGAACCACTGCCGCCCGCCCTCGGACCAGAGCGCTGCACTGATCGTAGCGAAACTTGCGAAAAGGGCCGCAGCAAAGAAAAGGCCGTTTTCTTCTTCAATATAGAATACCGTATTGGTCAAGGTCCAGGCTCCCAGGCCCAGCAAGATCAGATGGCCGACAAAACGGCTTTTGAGCCAGCGTGCCAGTGCGGCGCAGATGGCGAGGTAAATCAGGTAGGCAAAATCCGGATCATAGGTGTTGCGGAACAGGTCGAGTTCCAGAAAGGTCCAGACAGTGATCAGCATCACTGCGAAACCAAGGGCCGGGACAGATGCGGTGCAGGCAGCGGCCAGCAGGGTTCCCATGGCCCAGAGCCAGGTGGCGTCCTTCGGTTCGCCCTGGATGTGATAAATCTGACTGACCAGCATGATGCCCGCCCCGAAAAACGCGCAGGCCAGCAGAACAAAACTCTGTGCCAGCCAGGGATGGCCGCGGGCCTGAAACACCCCGGCAGCAACCCAGGCCGCAATCAATGTGCCGAAGGTCAGGCCGACGCGGGTGAGCCGGGTCATTTCCTCCCAGTTTGCCGCAACGAAAGTGACTGCCCCGAAACCAAGGCAGATGACGCCAAGCAGGATGATGATCGACTGGAACGACCTGGCCGGGGGCTGGTTGGCGAGATCAGCGTTCAGGGTTTCTGCTGTAGCCGGGTCGATCAGGCCACGCGCGCGCCAGTCATCGATGGCATTGCGCAGGGTGGATTGGCGGTTGAATACGGGCATCTGAATAACCGGTTGTTTGGCTGGCAGCCTAGGAGAGCGGGGGCGGAATGCAAGGGGACGTCGCTGGTAAAAGTTAACTATTTGTTAATGAGCGATTTTATCCAAACTTGGTTTGGAGGTGTCCGAAACTCAACTCCTGAATCTCGTTGCGAATGCGGGGCAGAGAACGGCTTTGCTGGCCGTTCGAGGGGCAATTCGCCCGCAGGTTTTTTTGCGAATTGCAAGCAAAAGAATCAACGCGAGCGAACCATTCCGACGATGTCGTAGGTTTGCGCCAGAATAGGCTCGGCGATTGCGGCGGCCCTGTCAGCACCTTTACCCAATACCCGGTCGATCTCGGTTACATCGGCCATCAGACGCGTCATTTCTTCGGTGATCGGGGCCAGATGCGCCACCGCCAGATCCGCGAGTGCCGGTTTGAACTGGCCGAATTGCTGACCGGCCACGCAGGCCATCACTTGTTCAGGCGTTTTGCCATCAAGTGCCGCGTAGATGTTGATCAGGTTGCGCGCTTCGGGGCGACCGGCCAGATCGTCGAGGTTGTCGGGCAGCGGTTCGGGATCGGTTTTGGCCTTGCGGATTTTCTTCGCTATGGTGTCAGTATCATCCGTCATGTTGATCCGGCTGAGATCGGAGGGATCGGATTTCGACATTTTTTTGGTTCCGTCGCGCAGCGACATCACCCGTGTGGCGGCGCCGTCGATGATCGGTTCGGGTTCGGGAAAGAAATCCACTTTAAAGTCGTGGTTGAACTTGTTGGCGATATCGCGGGTCAGTTCGACGTGCTGTTTCTGGTCCTCGCCCACGGGCACATGGGTGGCGTGATAGGCAAGGATATCTGCTGCCATCAGTGAAGGGTAAGCATAAAGACCAAGAGAGGTTTTTTCGGCGTTCTTGCCAGCCTTATCCTTGAACTGGGTCATCCGGTTCATCCAACCCAGGCGGGCGACGCAGGAAAACACCCAGCCAAGTTCGGCATGGGCGGAAACCTGGCTCTGGTTGAACAGGATGGATTTGGCCGGGTCCAGACCGCAGGCGATATAGGCGGCGGCCAGTTCGCGGGTGTTGTGGCGCAGAGTCTCGGGGTCCTGCCAGACGGTGATGGCGTGCAGATCGACCATGCAATAGATCGTCTCGATTCCGGAATTCTGCATCTCGACAAAGCGTTTCACCGCGCCAAGGTAATTGCCCAGCGTCAGGTTGCCGGACGGCTGAATGCCGGAAAAAACGCGCGGTGTGTGTTTGGTTTCGCCCATGGCGCAAAACTCCGTCTTATGCGTTTGGTTTTCGGTCTGGTTCAGACTGAAAACCAAACGTTGGTACAAGTATTTAGTGTGTCAGCGTTTCGCACTTTCCTTGTTCGACAAGCAAATCACGAAACGCCCTAGTTAGCCCCGCGCCTTATCGCTATATGGAGCGCAGACGTCAACACAGGGCTTCCAATGTATGATCCAGATGCAAATGCATCACCGATAAACTCGCTGCCACCAGTGGTGGTGGTTTTGGCGCTGGTGATGGGCGTTGCGGAGCTTGTATTTCAGCTTGGCGCTGCCGGGTTGGTTGGCGGTTCACAGGCGATCGGCTGGCGCGGGGCGATGGCCGATTTGTTTGGCTTTTCGAATAATGTGGCTGACTGGATGTGGACGACCGGTAATTACCCACCGGAACACCTGATGCGGTTTGTGACCTACCTGTTTGTCCATATCAGTTTTGCCCATGCGTTGTTTGCAGTGGTGTTGTTGCTGGCGCTTGGCAAATACGTGGGGGAGCAGGTATCGGCCGTGTCTGTTCTGATCATTTTCTTTGGTAGTGCCATAACTGGTGCCTTAGCCTTTGCGTTGTTCTGGGGCAGAGGCCATGCCTTGTTGGGAGGATATCCGGCGGTTTACGGGCTGATCGGGGCCTATAGCTGGATATTGATCGGGCGATACCGGGAGGCCGGAGACAATATTCTGAAGGCCTTTCGACTGATCGCGGCTCTGATGGTTCTGCAGTTGGTTTACGGTTTGGTTTTCGGCGGCAAGGACTGGATTGCCGATATCGCGGGGTTTGTGGCCGGATTTGGGATATGTGTTGTGTTGCGCCCGGAGAACCGGCGCGGCCTGGCAGAAATTCTGGCGCGGACGCGGAACCGTTAGAATTCATCCGCGGCGGCGCAGAACAGATGTCAGGCTTTGACGGGTAAAGGCACCAAAGGCCAGCGCTGCCAGAAAATAGCTGACAATGCCACAGCCGATCAGAATTGCGAGGGCGATGTAGCGCCAGCCGGCGGTAACGAGCAGGCCGCTTTGCAGCTGCGCCACACCAAAGATTACGGCAGCCATCACCAGCGTTGCCGCGACAATGCGTGGGAAACTTCGTTTCAGTTGATCGTCAAATTTAGCGGCCTGTCCCATTCTGACCGTGCCGTGCCAAAGAAGGACAGCCAGCGCGATTGACGACAGTGTTGTGCCGATGGCGGCGGCCAGATAGCCGATTGAATAGGACAGGCCGATGGCCAGGACGGCATTCAGCACCATGCTGACAACGGCGTAATAAAACGGCGTTCTGGTGTCCTCGCGGGCGAAATAGAGTGGTTGCAGGATTTTTTGCATAACAAAGGCGGGCAGGCCAACACCATAGACCGCCAGCGCCGCCGCGGTTGCAGTGGAATCTGCGGCAGTGAAATTGCCGCGTTCGAACAGGACAGATATCAGTGCCCAGGGTATGACTATAAGCGCAGCCGCGCAGGGCAGGGTCAGGATCAGTGCAAATTCGGTGGCGCGGTTGAATGCACGGCGGCCTCCGTTGGTGTCTTCGGCCTGCAGTTTGCGCGACAGGTCAGGCAGCAGTACGATGCCGATCGCGATACCGACCACGCCGAGCGGCAGCTGGTAGAGGCGGTCGGCGTAATAGAGCCAGGAAACAGCCCCGTCGAAATAGCTGGCGACCTGACGGCCGACCAGCAGGTTTATCTGCATGACACCGCCTGCCATGGCAGCGGGCAGGGCGATGACCATCAGGCGTTTCAGATCGGGCGACAGGCGCGGGCGCTGTGGGACGATATGAAACCCGGCAAGAGATGCTGCTTTCCAGACCAGAAAGAACTGGCCGATCCCGGCAAGGGTGACACCCACCGACAGGGCAAGCCCGAAATCGAGCTCCAGATAATAACCAAGCAGCAGCGAAGTCACGAGAATAGCATTCAGCAGCACCGGTGCGGCAGCGGCGGCGGCAAATCGGCCTGATGCATTCAGTACACCGCTGAGCAAGGCAGCAAGAGAGATGAACAGGATGTAAGGGAAACAGATGCGGCCATAAAACACAGCAAGGTCAAAGCGCTCGTCGGCGGCAAAACCGCTGGTCATAGCCAAAACCAGAAACGGCATGGCAAGCTGGGCGACAAGTGTTAGGACAATCAGAACTGATGCCAGCCCGGCAAAAGCCTCGGAGGCGAAGCCTCTGGGGTCGTCATTTGCCTCCAGCTTTTTCGAAAACATCGGTACGAAGGCCATATTGAACGCGCCTTCGGCAAAGAAGCGGCGGAACATGTTGGGCAACGAGAATGCGGCGATGAAGGCATCGGCCACTGGTCCGGCACCCAAAAACGCCCCGATCAGCAAATCACGCACCAATCCGGCAACGCGGCTGAGCATGGTCCAGCCGCCAACGGTGAACACCGAGCGCACCAAACGAATCGGCTGCGTCACGCCATTGCTCCAGCGACTCCGCGCTCAATCGCTTCGCGCAGCAGCGCTTCGATTTTTTTCTGCTTTGCCTCAGAATGGAGTTTCAGGCCGATCATGTCTTTGACATAAAACACATCCACCGCCTGTTCGCCATAGGTGGCTATAACGGCGGAGAAAATATAGATATTGGCGTTGCTAAGCGTTTTGGTGAGGTCAAACAGCAATCCGGGCCGGTCGCGGGTATCGACCTCGATGATGGTGTAGATGTCCGAGCCGGTGTTGTCGAAAGTGATTTCAGTCGGGACAATGAAATCTCGCTCGCGTTTCTTGAACTTGTCCTTTGTTTTCAGCGCGTCGCGGGCGACCACATCGCCGCTCAGCGTCTTTTTGATCATGCTGCGCAGGCGGGACAGGCGGGATTTTTCGTAGTGATTGCCATCGGCATCCAAAATCCAGAAAACAGCTGTCGCAAACCCGTCCGAACTGGTGTAAGTCCGCGCGTCGACAACATTTGCCCCCACCAGTGCCAGCGCACCGGCCAAACGAGAGAAGATCCCTGGGTGATCCTGCAACACAAAACAGGCGCGCGTGGCGTCGCGGTCCGGATCAGGTTCGATATTCATGCCGATCTCAGAGGTTTTTGCGTCACGCAGTAGGTTGGCAAATATCTTGTGGGTCTGGGTGTTCAGCCCCTGCCAATAGGCCCCGTATTGCCGGTTTTCCTCAGCGTCCAGTTCAGCGTCGCTCCACTCCGGCAGAGCAGCACGCAACGCCTGGACAGCCTCTCTCTGTGTGTTCAACTCGCCAATCTGTTCGACGCCCTCCCGCAGGGCGAGGCGGGTCATGCGGTGCAGATCGCGCAGCAATTGGGCTTTCCAGTTGTTCCAGGTGCCGGGGCCGACGCCGCGGATGTCACAAACAGTCAGTACCGTGAGCAGGTTCAGCCGCGCTGTGGTTTTGACAGTTTTAGCAAAATCACGGACCGTGACCGGATCAGACAGATCGCGTTTCTGGGCCACGTCGGACATCAGCAGGTGATGGCGGATAAGCCATACAACGGTTTCGACTTCCTTTTCATCCAGCCCCAGTCGCGGCGAAATCTCAGCAGCTAAAGCCGCTCCGGCGATTGAGTGATCTTCTGGCAGCCCCTTGCCGATGTCGTGCAACAGCAGAGCCACATAAAGCACCCGGCGGTTAATCCCGGTTTCCAATATACCGGAAGCGACCGGTAAATCCTCTTTCAACTCACCGCGTTCGATCATGGCGAGGTTGGAGATGCACTGAATCGTGTGCTCATCCACCGTGTAGTGGTGGTACATGTTGAACTGCATCAGCGCGATGATGCGCTGGAACTCGGGGATGAAGGCACCAAGAACGCCCAATTCGTTCATCCGCCGAAGCGCACGTTCCGGATTTCCGTAATCAAGCAGCAGCGACAGGAAAATTCGCTGTGCCTGCTGGTTGGCGCGCAGTTCCTCGTCAATCAGATGCAGGCTGACCGCGATCAGGCGCATGGCATCGGGGTGAATCAGAATAGATGATTTCAGGCCTTCTTCGAACAACTGCAAGAAATTGATCGGGGTAGATAGAAATTCGACCTCATCGGCAATTGCCAGCCGCCCGTGAATGATTTTGTACCCATCTGGAGCAGCCACATCACTGCGTCTCCAGGGCATCGCCTTAAGCAAGCGGCTGCCAAAGGAAGGCTGCTGTTTTACGTGGCGGGCCTCAAGCGCGGTCAGAAAAATACGGGTCAGATCGCCCACATGGGTAGCGTGGCGGAAATAATCCTGCATGAATGCCTCAACCGCGCGCAATCCTTCCCTGTCCTCATAGCCAAGCGCTTCGGCGATGGCGACCTGATTGTCGAAGGTCAGTTGCTCCGTCGCACGTCGCATTGTCAGATGCAGATGGCAACGTACCGTCCACAGAAAATGCTCTGCCTCTGCGAACCGAATATATTCAGGCCGGGTCAGATAACCTTGTTCGATCATTTCAAGCCCGGATTTGGCGCCGCTGAGGTATTTGGTGATCCAGAATATGGTCTGCAGGTCGCGCAGCCCACCTTTGCCTTCCTTTATGTTGGGTTCCAGCATGAATCGCAGATGGCCCTGCTTCTGGTGCCGCGCTTCGCGTTCTTCCAGTTTCAGAGCAACGAACTCCGGGCCGGTTCCCTTGAACAGGCTCTTCCAGAGTTTGGCGTCAAGCTTCTCTGCAAGTTGCTCATCTCCGCCCAGATACCGGCTTTCCAGCAAAGAGGTGCGGATCGTCAAATCTTCTTTGCCCAGCCGCAGGCAATCCTCGATTGTGCGGGTTGCGTGCCCGATCTTCAGGCGCAGGTCCCAAAGGATATAAAGCACGTTTTCCACAACACTTTCGCTCCAGGGCGACAGTTTGTAGGGCGAAAGGAACAGGAGGTCGACATCGGAATAAGGGGCCATTTCGCCTCTGCCGTAGCCCCCCACCGCCAACACCGTGATCCGCTCAGCCTCGCTGGCATTCAAAACCGGATGCAGGTATGTGGTCGCTGTGTGAAAAGCAGCCAGAACGAGTGAATCTGTGAGAAGGGTATAAGCCTCCGTCACTTGTTTGGTGGCGAATGGGTTGGCCTGGTACCTGGCTCTTATCAGGCGTCGTCCAGCTTCGTTGGCACCGTTGAGGGCATGTGCTGCAGATTTTCGCAGGTTTTTGTTGGACTGAGATGCCTGGGCCAGCCGGTCAAGTTCGGCGTAGACTGACCTTTTGTCAAACACCTCTTCTGGCGCACAGAGTTGCGCGTCCCGAGGTTTTTTTTCTGTTTCGCGGGAAACGCGCTTAGGAGCCGGCTCCACCAAATCCTCTCGGTGCTGGATCAATGACGATAACCTGACCTTCCCGCAACGTAGCGATGGCCAAGCCACGCTGGTTGGTTCCGTCAGGCAACAGCCGGAATATACCGTTTGCACCACTAAAGCCAGCAGGTCGGGTAATTTTCGTACGGGTCAGAGCGTCGCTTTCACCTGAGCGCAGCAAAGTGCCGACGACCTTGAGGCCATCGTAAGCTTTGCCCGCCAGAATATGTGGGTTGCCGCCGTTGGCGGCGGAATAACGTTGTTTGAAGGCTGCCTGAGCGGCGCTATCGGGCATCGCAAAAATACTGCCCTGAAGCCCCGGGTTGGTTCGGACCTGTTCCGAAGTCTGATCCCAGCGGGTCAGGCCCAGCAACTGCACCGATTGCGCCGTTATCCCGTTTTCGGGCAGCAGTTGGGCAAATACAGGCAAGGCCCCGGCACTGTCCGCGTCAAGAACGAGTGCGTTGGCACCAGAACTGCGAACCAGCGATCTTGCACCGGAGACGGCCGAAATGACGCTTTCTGTGTTTAACTCATAGCGGGTAGCTCCGATATAAGACGCTCCACTGCGCGCTGCAGCGGATTGAATCGAGGCAATAGCGATTTCACCGGCTGAATCGGCGCGTACGATAGCACCGATGTTGCGTTTTCCCCTGGCGACTGAATGCGAAACAATCCGATTTGCGGTGTTCTGAAATGTATCCCCCAGAATGAAGACATTTCCGCCAGCGATTTGTGGGTTGTTTGAAAAGCTCAGAACGTTGATTCCACGCCCGGCAACCGCAGCGCCGGCGCTGTTTGCGGCCTCCGCGAAAAGAGGCCCGACCAGAATTTTTGCCCCGTCAGAGGAAGCCTGTTTGGCAGCAGCGGCTGCCTGGGCCGCGTTCCCTCCGGTCGAATAGACCTTAAGATCAATTTTAACGTCGTCCATTTCGGACACGGCTAGCCGTGCAGCACGCACCAGACTGTCAGCCAGCGCTTCCTGCTGCTCGTTGCCGCTGCCAGATGGCACCAGAAGGCCAACGACAACAGGTTTGTCGGTGTTAACGCGTGGGCCCTGTGAGGCTGGGCCGGTGTCAATGCACGCGGACAGCACAAATGCTACCGCGACCAAAAAGGCGATGGATGTGAAAAACTGTACCAAGTGGCGCGGAACGGCCATTACTCTCTCCCCAAAACAAACTGGTCAAATGCGACTCGTCTGTGCAAAAAGTTAAGTGCTGGCAGATGTGAAATCAACGGGCCAGATGCAAAGACTGGGAATTAAGCGAATGGACGCTACGGGCCTTGCCCCCGGACTGTACCTGGTGGCAACACCTATTGGCACCGCGCGGGACATTACTCTTCGGGCACTGGACATTCTGTCTTCGGCCGACCTGCTGGCGGCTGAAGATACCAGAAACACCCGCCGGTTGCTGGATATTCACGGGATCGCGCTGAACGGGCGGCGGCTGATATCCTACCATGATCACAATGGCGACAGGCAGCGCCCGGTCATTTTGAAAGCGCTGCAGGAGGGTAGGTCCGTCGCCTATGTCTCTGACGCTGGAACCCCAATGCTGGCAGACCCCGGGTTTGATTTGTCCCGCGCGGTGATTGCCGAAGGTCTGCCGGTCCTGGCAGCGCCCGGCGCGTCGGCCCTTTTGGCCGCGCTTTGTGTCGCCGGGCAGCCGACCGACCGGTTTTTGTTTGCAGGGTTTCCGCCAAATAAAAAGAATGCGCGGCTCAAGTTTTTTGCCGATCTGTCGGATATTGAGGCAACTCTGGTTTTTTATGAAAGTCCGAAACGTATTCATAGATCATTAACTGATATGGTCCAGGCTTACGGGGCTGGCAGAAATGCGTCAGTTTGCCGTGAACTGACCAAGAAGTTCGAAACGGTGCACAGGGGCAGCCTGGCCGAACTGGTTGATATCTACGGGGCGATTGAACGTCCGAAAGGGGAAATTGTTGTTGTTTTGGGGCCTCCTGTTGCGCGGGTTGCAGATACGGATGAAATTGATGCCGCATTACGGGATGCTCTGGCAAGCATGCGGGTCAAAGAGGCCGCCAATGCCGTTTCAGCGCGATTGGGCGTGTCTAGAAAAACTACTTATCAGCGGGCGCTGGAAGTGAAGAAGGTTCTGTGACAGGCGCGGGGGGTGCCGCCACACATCTGGGGAAAAGCAGATTCCAGGAATGAAGACAAAACGAACATGAGTGGAAAATCGTCATATTTTAAGGGCATTGCAGCAGAGGAAATGGTTGCCTCGGTTTATCGGCAAAACGGTTTTGAAGTTATCGAAAAACGCTGGAAAACCCGTGAAGGAGAAATTGACCTGGTCGCCAGGCATGCGAATAAATACTACTTTGTTGAGGTCAAAAGCAGTTCCTCCTTTGAACGCGCTGCAGAGCGCATTACCCCCCGTCAGCAGCAGCGCATTCAAAATGCGGCGCTGGAGTATCTCGCTGAACGGGCGCGCACTGTTGATGTTGACTGCAGGTTTGATGCGGCCATCGTTGATGCTTCGGGCAGCGTCAAAGTTATTCCCGGAGCTTTTCTCGCCCACCGGTGAGCCGGTACAAAGGCGAAGATGGCAGGCGCCTTGTCAGTGGTCCTTGTCGTTGGTTTTGATCAACGATTTTTTTTGCGGGCCACTCAGGAACTGAGGCCAGGGGAAAGGGGGGCAGTTGATTTCTGATCCGAGTGGAAATGCGTAGGAACCGGCCTCCCGGCCCCACGCAACTGTATTCCTGTGGTAACACGGCGGTCACGCAAGACATCCGATTTCCTAAAATTTGTGGCCAGCCTTTTTGAACTGGCCTGATAGACCATTGCAACCCCGGTGCGGCTGGGTCATTTATCGTGTGACCCAGGGCATGTCGCACCGAAACGGATTCGAATAGAGTGTCGCGGCATGCCTTTCAGTAAAGGTATTGCGTGTTGCATACATCACCACTGCCAGAACTGATCAAACGCGACACTCTCTAGAAAAACAAAGGCGCGCCGGATGACCCTGAAAGTTGCAGTCCAGATGGACCCCATCGACGGGATCGACATCAATGCAGACAGTTCGTTTCGCATTGTCGAGGAAGCCCAGGCGCGCGGGCACGAGATATTCTATTACACACCGGACAAGCTTGCGTATCAGTCCGGGAGGATAACGGCTAAAGGCTGGCCGTTAACAGTGCGCCGGGAGGCGGGCAACCACTTTGAACTGGGGGTAGAAGCAGAGATCGACCTTGCCGCGTGGGATGTGGTCTGGCTGCGCCAGGATCCGCCGTTTGACATGGGCTATATCACCACCACGCATTTGCTGGAGATGGTGCACCCCAACACTCTGGTGGTGAATGACCCGGAATGGGTGCGTAATTACCCGGAAAAACTGCTGGTGCTGCAGTTTCCCGATCTAACGCCGCCGACCACTGTCGCGCGGGATCTGGAGACACTGAAGGCGTTCAAGGCGGAGCATGGCGATATCATTCTCAAACCGCTCTATGGCAATGGTGGTGCCGGAGTGTTTCGCCTCGAGCACAGCGACCGGAATCTCAATTCACTGTGGGAGTTGTTCACCGGCATCAACCGCGAGCCCTTGATCGCGCAGAAGTTTCTGGCGGATGTTGCAAAGGGTGACAAGCGGATCATACTGGTGGATGGCGAGCCGGTGGGGGCGATCAACCGGGTTCCGGCCGAGGGCGAAACCCGGTCCAATATGCACGTTGGCGGGCGGCCGGAAAAAGTGGCGCTGAATGATCGGGATCGGGAAATCTGTACGACAATCGGGCCGCTGCTGCGGGAAAAAGGGCAGGTTTTTGTTGGGATTGACGTGATTGGCGGCTATCTGACCGAGATCAATGTGACCTCGCCAACCGGTATCCAGGAACTGGAGCGTTTTGACGGGATCAACGTGGCAGCGTTGATCTGGGAGGCTATCGAGCGGAGGATTGCAGGCTGATGTCGTTGCGGCTGGCCATTTTGAGCTTTTTCACCAAGCTGGTTGTGAAGCGCTGGCTGGCACGCGAAACCGACGTTCCCAAAGTTCGAGCCGCCTTTGAGCGGCACGCCCGGAGGGTTCATCGCGCACCACCGCTGGCTGATTACCGTGACGGGGTGCTGAAGGGTGAATCCGCAGACTGCCCGGTCAGATGGGTTTCCTGTGGAGGGGTAACGAGCGGCGATACTCTGTTTTACATCCACGGCGGCGGGTTCATTGTTGGAGCTCCGGAGACGCACCAGCACATGACGGCGCATCTGTGCCGCAAACTCGGCGTCGAGGCGGTGATGCCGCGCTACAGGTTGGCGCCGGAAAATCCGTTTCCGGCAGGGTTTGACGATGTTGCGGCCTGTTATCGCGCGCTTTTGCAGTCGGGGCGCGATCCGAATCGGATCATTATCGGCGGTGATAGCGCCGGTGGTGGGCTGATGTTGTCACTGCTGGCATGGCTTTCGCGGGAAGGATTGCCGATGCCTTTGTGCTGCTTTGCCATCAGTCCGGCGACAGATTTCACCAATTCGGGGCACAGCCAGGTGGAAAACGCAGGGTCTGATGTGGCGTTTGATCCAGACCGGTTTGAAGACCTGCGCGATATGTATCTGGCGGGGCAGGACCCGAAGACCCCTCATATTTCCCCACTGTTCGCCGAAATAGACCACTGCCCGCCCGTACTGTTCCATGTCTGCGACCGTGAAATCCTGCGCGATGACACGCTGATGATGCAGAACCGGCTGATGGAGCAGGGAGCGGAAGTGCTGGTGCGCAGTTGGCCAAATGCGTTTCACGTGTTTCACCTGATGGTTGGCTATGTGCCAGAGGCGAAACAGGCGCTCGATGACATTGCTCGGTTTGTCCGGGACCATCAAAACGAGGCTGAGATCAGCCGGTAGCTGACCGCTTCGGCGATATGGGGTTTGCGGACTTTTTCGACCCCTTCCAGATCGGCTATGGTTCGGGCTACGCGCAAAACACGGTGATAGCCCCGCGCGGAAAGACGGAATTTTTCGGTGACCCGGGTAAGCAGTTCCTCGCCTTCGCTGTCTGGCCGGGCAATTTCTTCGAGCAGGGTTCCTTCGGCATCAGCGTTGAGCCGGACGCCCGCAGTCGACTGAAACCGAATGCGTTGTTTTTGCCATGCGCCGGTCACGCGTTCGGCGATGGCAGCACTTGGTTCACCGCTGTCGGGCAGGCCAAGATCATTAACCGAAACCGGCGGCACTTCGACGCGCAGATCGAAGCGGTCCATCAGGGGCCCTGAGATTTTACCGAGATAATCCTGGCCGCAGATCGGAACCCGGGCGCAGGCGCGGCTGGGGTCAGACAGGTAACCGCAGCGGCACGGGTTGGCGGCGCTGACCAGCATGAAGCGACAGGGGTATTTGACGTGAGCATTGGCGCGGGCGACCATAACATTGCCGGTTTCCACCGGCTGGCGCAGGGTTTCGAGCACCTGGCGGGAGAATTCAGGGAGTTCATCAAGGAACAGAACGCCGTTGTGGGCCAGGGATATTTCACCGGGTTTTGCGCCGCGCCCGCCGCCGACGATCGCGGCCATGGAGGCGGTGTGGTGCGGATCGCGGTAGGGGCGCGTCTTGGAAATGCCACCGGCGCTGAGCAATCCGGCCAGCGAATGGATCATCGAGGTTTCGAGGGCCTCATCCGCCTCCAGCGGCGGCAGCAGGCCGGGCAGACGGGCCGCCATCATCGATTTGCCGGAGCCAGGCTCGCCGACCAGAAACAGGTGATGGCGTCCGGCGGCGGCGATTTCCAGTGCCCGTTTCGCGCGCTCCTGGCCTTTGACGTCTTTGAGGTCCTTGGCGTCATTGTCCTTGACCACTTCACCCGGCTTGGCGGGGGGGATCACCGATTTGCCCTGAAAATGGTTCAGGGCTTCCAGCAATGTCGCCGGGGCGATGACCTCTACCGCGCCGACCCAGGCGGCCTCGGCACCGCAGTCTTTCGGGCAGACCAGATTGCACGAGGCGGCAGCGGCAGCAAGCGCGGCGGGCAGAGCGCCGATGACAGGGATCAGTTTGCCGTCAAGCGACAGCTCGCCGAGGGCAACGAGCCGCTCCACTTCGTCCTTTGGCAACACGTCCATAGCAGCCAGCAGGGCCAGCGCGATGGGCAGGTCGAAGTGCGAGCCTTCCTTGGGTAGATCGGCCGGGGACATATTAACGGTGATGCGCTTGGAGGGCAGCGCCAGAGCAAGCGCGTTGAGGGCAGCGCGAACCCTCTCCTTGGCCTCGGACACAGCCTTGTCCGGCAGGCCGACCACCTGAAATGTGGGCAGGCCGGGGCTGAGCGAGCATTGCACCTCGACCAGTCGCGCATCCACGCCCTGAAAGGCTACAGTGTAGGCGCGCGCGACCATTCCGACTCCAGTTGGTAAGAATGGTTAACGATACGGGCGGCGTGGTTTATTTTTGGTAAATTTCCGGCCTTATGTAGCAAACGCACCAAATTCAAACACGCATTTGCGGCGTGATTACTTTACCCTGCCACCATGCAAGAACAAAGCATTATTAACGTACTGTGCCACATGCGCCTAGAGGCCATACGCGGCGATCTGGCGGGGCTTAAGCATATTGAGGCCCTTATGCGGTTGCGGGGCTTTGACCCGGCCACACAGATTGTCAGGCAGCACAGGCCGCGAGTTTTTAAGCGGGGGCAACTCAA
>JAAEUI010000119.1 GCA_024227475.1 Paracoccaceae bacterium
GACGCATGACAATTTTTTCGAGCACCCAGAACGTCCAATTCCCCCCTTGAGGGGGGCAGGGGGGTGTAAACACTCACCATCGCGAAAAAACCTACCCCTGAAAGGGCTACCATAGTCTCGCCTGGCCGAAACGATGACCGCGGCCTAAAACCTTGCGAAGGTTCGGAAACCTACGCAAGGGCGCTGCATCAATTTGGGGGACGTTATTTCGTCTCTGGATCCTACTAGGGAAAATGGCAACATGACAAAATAAAACTAAGCAGGAATGAAGAAATATGGAACTGCCGCCAACATTGCATAACAAGATCATTGAATTTTTTTTATCGCTGCCTAACATACAGGATACGAAGATGCGACGGGCTTTGCTCGAAAGGGCCGGTTTGGATTCCCGCTTACATGATCAGATCGACGTGAGCGGGCCGCCGGCGGAATTGTTCCCAACGCTGGTGACTACGCTCGTCCGTTATGGCACACTCGAAGATGAACGCCAGCCTCTTGAAGCGCTTTTGGAGACCGCGAAGCTTTATGTGGGAGGGCAGAAGGGAATCTATTGTGATGAATTGATTGAGGAATTCCGCTCTGTTCGCAGTAACCGCTTTAGCGGTCAAGAGACCGCTGAAACGGCGCCTACGCGCCGTTGGATTTTTTCGCGTCCGGCGGCGGGGCAACGGGTGCGCTATTTTATCGAAATCGAACGGAAAAATGGACGCTATCGCGGCCGCATTCACCAGGGGAATCCGCAAAAATGCTGTACCTTACCGGATTTAAAATTAGGGCCGGATGATCAGGTTACACTCAAAGGCCGGCCGGTGGTTCTCAAGGATTTGATCCGGTCGCAGACGCACCTGGCGACCCAACACGCGCAATTCTGGGCTGACGAGGTGGGGCAATACGAACTGGGTGTGTATCTCTACCGGCAGCTCTTCGGGAGATTACGACCGGCGGAGATTCAGCCCAAAACAGGTGAAGTGGATCTGCGCATCATCACGGAGGATGAGCACATCGCCGGACTGCCCTGGATGCTGTTAGCGCAGCAAGGCGTTTTTTTAGTGAAAACAGCCTGGTCAGTGACGCTGGCGCATCGCGTCGCGCTGATCGATTGCGAACCGCCGTCTGCGCCGAAGATGCTGATTATTGCCCCTCAACCGGAGTCTACTGACGCGAATACGCATCTGAACGCGCTGGAGGAATTGCTGTCGGCCGCCGATCCCGATTTTATCCGGGGCAATAACCTTCAGGTGGTGACAGGTTGGGAGATGTGCCGGGCTGCGCTCAGCGCGTTCGAACCTGAGTTCGTGTATGTTTACGGCGCTGGCAGCGAAGCGGCGGCTGATTTGCTGTCGTGCTTGCGGGAGATGCCGCCCAACGCGCCGCTGTTAGTCTATCTTAATTGCTGCGGGGGGACGGCGGAAGGGTTTCTGAGAGCGGGCACGCTGATGGCGCATCTGATTCCGGCTGTTGCAATCAGCCGCACCGTTGGCGATGTCTCGGCGGCGCAGGCACAAGGGCTGGTGTTTTGGGAGAATGTGCTTTTACAAGGCCGGCCGCCCCATCAGGCGCTGGCGCATCTTCGCAGCCGGTCGCAGGTCTCGGAGCTGAGCGTGTGTGAACAGCGCTGGCTCACACCGGCGCTGTATTGTCACTATGACCGCTGGGAATCTCAGCCTCTCAGACCTCCTGGCCGTCTGGAACGTGATCCGCATTGGCGCGTGAAACTGGACCGGGTGCGGCAATTCAGCCGGGTCTTCTTCGAGACGTATCAGATGCTAATGGAACGCAAACCCCGCGCCCTGGGCTATCTGTGGTACGGCGGCAAAGAGCAGGGGCTTGAACTGTTTCATAAACGGCTGAACGTCGAATTACAGGAAAAATTGATCAAGGCGATCCTCTATGAAGTGCGCCCGGACTGGCCGATGGATCTGGCCGACCCGCATCAGTCCTTTCACGACATGCTGGCGCAGGCTTTCGGGATCAGGAACCTGGAACAGCTCGGGGCGTGCATTCGCAAATACAGCCGCAGCGTGTCCGGACGGCAGACATTGGTGTATATCCGCCACACGCCGGTTACATCGAAGCATACGTTTCATCCGGAAAATCTGAAGACCTACCTGGAATGGTTTAACATCCACTTTGTCCCCAAACTCCCGGAACAGAGCTATGCGCTGCTGGGTATCTCGTATGAGGTGCAGAATCCGTCGAAATTTTACGATCTGCTGACTCGCAAAGAACGCTTGAACGAACTGGAACTGCCCGATAATATGGTGTTTCAACTGTTAGATGAACTGGAACGGGTGCATAAGCAAGACTTGCTGGATTTTTTGAAAACCCACCGCATTCAATTACCGGCGGATGTGCGGGATGAAATGTTAGAAGATATTCTGAAGAAGACCAAAGGGGTGTATGAGAAGGTCTTAGATAAAATGAAAGACCTGGAACGCCATGCCTGGAGGCTCAGGAAGAAGGCTGAAA
>JAAEUI010000120.1 GCA_024227475.1 Paracoccaceae bacterium
GAGGACTAATCAGAATGGCACTGATTCCTGGGCGATCTATCCAAAAGACGCGCGGATTATCCATATTGATGTCGACAGTTTGGAGATTGGACGCAATTACGAAGCGTTACGATTGAATGGCGATGCGAAATTGACGCTCCAGGCATTGTGTGCCGCTCTCAAGGGTCGGCGCGAACCGGTGCCTGAAACTGCTGCACGGATTGCCGGGGCAAAGGCAAAACACCTGCCTGAAATCCTGCCATATGAACACTCCAATGCCCACCCGATTCGCCCTGAAAGACTGGCGGCTGATATCCGGCAAGTGCTGACGCCGGAAACGATTGTAGTAACCGATGCCAGTTATTCTACCCTTTGGGCGGCCTGCTATTTACCGTCTCTGAAAGCCGGAATGCGGTTTATCACCCCACGCGGTCTGGCGGGTCTGGGCTGGGGTTTGCCGATGGCCATCGGCGCCAAGGTTGCCCGGCCCGACAGTCCCGTCATCTGTATGGTTGGTGATGGTGGATTTGCCCATGTCTGGTCGGAACTTGAAACTGCACGACGCATGGGAACACCTGTGGTATTGACGGTACTGAATAACGGCTGCCTTGGTTACCAGAAAGACGCCGA
>JAAEUI010000121.1 GCA_024227475.1 Paracoccaceae bacterium
ACGCAGGAGGCGCAGGACATGCCCTCGACTTGCAGGGTCAGGCTGGTTTGTGGGGTGATCTGGTTCATTGTCTGCTTTGTCTGTTGGTTACAGGACAGGAAATAGACCTTCCAGTTAGTGGAAGGTCAAGGCAAAGGTTGCGTTTACGGCGCTATTCCTTATCAAAAACCATTTCGCCAGAGGCCCCATCGCGCAGCAGCAGGGTGGTGCTCTGAACCTCGATCAGCGTCATCGCCGCGAGGGCTTCGAAATACTGCGCTTCCAGCGGAAACTCCGGGCAGGCGCGATCGGTGGCCCCGATGGGCCCGGCCTCGAACCACGGTAGCGGGGCGGTCTGGGTGGCAAAATAGCGGTTGCAGGGGGCGTCACCGGCGATTTCGCCCTGTTCCGGAAAGGTTAGCGTGATGCGCGGGGAGACCGGCGCGCCGTTGAGGGTTTGCAGGACCCAGACGTCTGTTGGGTCGGTCTGGCCGGAGATGGTCTCGTCCTTGAGGCAGGCGGTAAGCGAGAGGGCGAGGAGGAGGGTGAAGCGGAACATGGCGGGAGGATGGGGGGTGTTGTGGGGGAATGCAAGGCTGTCTGTCGGGTGTCATCCCCCGCGAAAGCGGGGACCCATTTCAATGTCGTGCGAGTTCGAGGGAGGTCCCCGCTTGCGCGGGGATGACACTGCGTGTCAGTCCAGCAGCCGTCGCGCGATCACCTGCGCCTGTATCTCTGCCGCACCCTCAAAGATATTCAAAATCCGCGCGTCGCACAGCACCCGGCTGATCGGGTATTCCATCGCGAACCCGTTGCCGCCGTGGATTTGCAAGCCGTTGTCAGCCGCCGCCCAGGCGACGCGGGCGCCCAGCAGTTTGGCCATGCCAGCCTCGAGATCGCAGCGGATGTCGTGGTCTTTTTCGTAAGCTGAATGATAGGTCAGCTGGCGGGCGATCATGATTTCGACCGCCATCATGGCGATTTTGCCGGAGATGCGCGGGAAGTCCAGCAGCTGCTTGCCGAACTGCTTGCGCTCCTGGGCGTATTTCAGGGCGATTTCCATGGCTGACTGCGCCACGCCGATGGCGCGGGCGGCGGTCTGGATGCGGGCGCTTTCAAAGGTCTGCATCAGTTGTTTGAAGCCTCGGTTTTCGACGCCGCCGAGCAGGTTTTCGCCTTTGACTATGAAATTGTCAAAGCCCAGTTCGTATTCCTTCATGCCGCGATAGCCCAGCACTTCGATTTCGCCACCCGACATGCCTTCCGTGGGGAAGGGGTTGTCGTCAGTGCCTCGGTCCTTTTCGGCCAGGAACATCGACAGGCCGGAGTAGTTTTTGGTGTCGGGGTCAGTGCGGGTCAGCAGGGTCATCACATCCGTGCGCGCCGCGTGGGTGATCCAGGTTTTGTTGCCGGTGACGCGGTAGTCCTCGCCGTCTTTCACCGCGCGGGTGCGTAACGAGCCGAGGTCCGAGCCGGTATTGGGTTCGGTGAAGACTGCGGTGGGAAGCTTCTCGCCCGACGCGATCAGCGGCAGCCATTTTTGTTTCTGCTCTTCGGTGCCGCCGCACAGGATCAGTTCGGCGGCGATTTCCGAGCGGGTGCCCAGGCTGCCGACACCGATGTAGCCGCGCGACAATTCTTCGGAGACCACGCACATGGTGGCCTTGGACATGCCAAAACCGCCGTATTCTTCGGGAATGGTCAGGCCAAAAACGCCGAGCTCCGACATTTCCACGATGATTTCCATCGGGATCAGTTCGTCTTTCAGGTGCCAGTTATGGGCGTTCGGGATCACCCGGTCGTCGGCAAACCGGCGGAACTGGTCGCGGACCATTTCCAGCTCTTCGTCAAGGCCGGTTTTGCCGACAGTGGCGGCGCCGTCCCGCTCCAGCATCAATTCGATCAGACGGGTGCGCGCGGTCTGGGAGTTGCCCTGATCGGTCAGCATCTGCACGGATTCAACCGCCAGCGCCATCTGGTCCTGCTGGCTGAGGCCGAGGTCCTTCAGGCGGGCAATCTCGCCCTGGGACATCGGGATGCCGCCCCAGATTTGCCAGAGGTATTCGCCGAATGCGATTTGCAGGATCAGTTGTTCCAACTCACCGAAATCGCCGGCGTCGTTCAGTTTGGACGCCCAGCTGTGCATCTGGCGCAGCGATTCCAGATAGGTGGAAAACCACGACAGGCTGTGCGCGGCAAACTGGTTTTCCTCCAGCAGTTTACCGTTCACCCGGCCCTCAACACTGGTCATGTCACGCAGATTTGTTTTGGCCTTTTCGACCACCGTTTCTACGGCAGGAATGGTTGCGGCGCAAAGGTTCAGAAGGTCAGGAAGGATCATGGCAGGCCTTTGGCTGTCGAGCATTTCGGTTCTTCGCAGTCGTCTAGATTCGTCAGTAAGCAGCGTTTGGCTCTGATTTATTGGGCTGCTTGGCCAAGGTCAATGCAGCGGCGCAACATAACTGCGGGTATGTGGCGGCAAGCGTAATTATGTTACGGCTGACATTGTGACCCGAAACCCGCAGGTATTGTAAATTCTTTTTGTAAAGCGCCGCTCAGGGGCTGCAATTTCAGTCCAATAAGGGAATAGTTGAACAATGCCGATCCTCAGCTTCCTCCTTCACCTTGCAGGCGCCACCATGTTGCTCCTGTTTGCGGTGCGCATGGTGCGCACTGGTATTGAGCGTGGATTCGGGGCCGGGTTTCAACGCGTGCTAACCCAGCAGTCAAGCCGCTCCGGCGCGGCGATGAGTGGATTGGGGCTGGCGGTTGTGCTGCAATCTTCGGCCGCTGTTGCGTTGTTGGTTTCCGGGTTCTGTACCAATGGAGTGCTGACCTTTGCCACAGGTCTGGCAGTTGTTCTGGGCGGTGATCTTGGTTCGGCGTTGTTGATTCAGGTGCTGAGCATCCGGCTGGATTGGCTGGTGCCCCTGTTGCTTGCCTCTGGTGGGTGGTTGTTTGTCAAAAGCGACCAGCGCCGGTTGCGCCAGTATGGCCGCATCCTTCTGGGTGTGGCGTTTATTCTGATCGCTCTGCGGTTTCTGCGCGAAGCGATGGAGCCAATCCGCGAGAGTGCGTTTCTGCCCGCCGTGGCGGACTATCTGGCCTCGGATTACCTGACGGCGTTTATTGTTGGGGCGGTGCTGGCTTTTGTGATGATGTCAAGCGTGGCCACAATCCTGATGTGCGTGACGCTGGTGGCAATAGGAGCAATACCGCTGGAGGCTGGCATATCGCTGGTGCTGGGGGCAAATCTGGGCTCGGCTGTCATTCCCTTGTGGCTGACGCGTGATATGCCGCAGGTGGCCAGAAGGGTTCCAATCGCCAATCTTTGCCTGAGGGGAAGCTGGGCTCTGATCGCCCTGCTTGCGGTAAACGCGTTGCCAATCACCGACTATCTGGCGATGGGGACGCCAGCACAAACGCTGATCAATACCCATATTGGATTCAATGTGCTGCTGGTGATCGTGTCCCTGCCGCTGCTGAAGGTAATCGAAACTCTGGTTGAGCGTGTGCTGCCAGAAACCGAAACGCCGGACGATCTGCAGGCAGAGGCGCCTATGAGTGTGTTGGATACTACGACGTTGTCAAACCCGGCATTGGCGCAAGCCGGGCTGAAACGCGAGCTGTTGCGGATGGCGGGGCTGACCGAGCAGATGGCGCGGCCGGTTCTGGAGGTATTTGAAACTGGCGATAAAGCCCGGATCGGCGATCTGCGTCGGTTGGACAATCATGTTAACGATGCGCTGTCCGGCATCCGCGAGTTCGTCTCGGCCATGCCGTGGTCTGACATGTCAAAGCCCGACCGCAAAGCAGTGCGGCAGATGATGGAATATGCCATCAATCTGGAAACGGCGGGTGACATCATCAGCAAACGCCTGCTGCCCCTGGCCACTGAAAAGGCCAAAGGTGGAATCAAGTTTTCGCCTGCTGGCTGGTCTGAGCTTTGCGCGTTGTACGACCGGGTAATGGCCAATATGCAACTGGCTGTGAATGTGCTGGTGTCTGATGATCTGGAAAGCGCACGCCAACTGATGGCAGAAAAGTCCGAGGTCTCCAGGCTGGAAGGCAAAAGCAGGAAGAAACACCTGAAAAGGCTGGCTAGCGGCGAAGGTGACAGCTTTGATTCAAGCGATATTCACCTTGACGCACTGCGCGCGCTGAAGGATCTGAACAGCCAGTACGCCGCCGTTGCCTATCCGATACTTTATAAGGGCGGCCAACTTCTGGAGACCCGGTTGATAACCACGCTTGACGAAGACGAGCCCTGAGGCTTTTCATCGGCTTGGCGTAACACTTCACAACAGTTGCCGGAAACCACTTCCTGTGCCATTCTGGTAGTGGAGCACGGATACGGAAACTCTCTGGAAGCGGGCTCTATTAAAAAAGGACATGAGGGCTATGATTCACGATGTTCCGTTATTTCCGCAAAGCGCAAACATGTCTTGCTGGGCGGCAAGTATTGCGATGATCCTTGGTTGGAAAAACCAACAAAGCATCTCAGACGTTACGATTGCAGCAAACAACGGTGGCACCAACTATTTGCCTTCCATGCAAAGCGGACTCGATCCCAATGATAGGTATATCCTCACCCGAAATGGTTTCAGCCTTGATGAACCGATGTGCTATACCCTTGGGCTGGTGCAGGACATGATTGCCAGTTACGGGCCTTTGTGGGTGGCGTGCGCCGTTCCTTCCGCCCATATCCGGGTGGTTCGCGGCTATGAGGGCGGGACGCTTTACATCAACGATCCGTGGCCTCCGGGACGGGGCACACAGTATACCCGGACGTTTGCGCAGTTTTTCGGCAGGATGGAAACCCTGGGAGCAGGCGAATTGGGCGAACCCGCCCCGATTTATGTTGCCTATCTAACGCCTTGAGACCCAAACCCTAAAAGCCTTCCTTCTGGCCATTCATTGCAGGGTTCGTCAGCTGTAGTAGTGCAGCCCGACCTGGACTTTTTCCATCAGCACATCGTCGCTGACATACTCTTCATACTGGGCAAAGTTTTCTGCGAACATGCGCACCAGCTTGCCAGCCTGTTTGTCGTAGGCCATCTTGTCGTGCCAGGTGCGCCGCGGGTTCAGCAGGACTTCGGCAACGTCAGGCACCTCTACCGGCACCTCGAACCCGAAGTTACGGTCACGGCGGAAGTCGCCTTCGTTGAGCGTGCCGTCGAGTGCTGCGCGCAGCAGCGAGCGGGTGGCTTTGATCGGCATCCGCGAGCCGGTGCCATAGGCGCCGCCGGTCCAGCCGGTGTTCACCAGCCAGCAGGTTGCGCCGCTTTCGGCGATCTTTTCCCTCAGCAGCGTGCCGTAAACTTCCGGGCGGCGCGGCATGAAGGGGGCGCCAAAGCAGGTGGAGAAGGTAGGCTGGGGTTCGGTAACGCCCCGCTCGGTGCCCGCAACCTTGGAGGTGAAGCCTGACAGGAAATGGTACATTGCCTGTGCCGGTGACAACCGGGCGATTGGTGGCAGAACACCAAAGGCGTCACAGGTCAGCATGATGATGTTGCGTGGTGTGCCGCCCATTGCTGTATTTGAAGCGTTGGAAATGTAATGCAGCGGATAGGCGCAGCGCATGTTGGCTGTCAGGCTATCATCTTTGAAATCCAATTCGCGCGTATGTTCGTCATAGACCATGTTTTCGATGACGGTGCCGAACTTCTGCGTGGTGGCATAGATTTGCGGTTCCGCCTTGGGATCAAGGTTGATGGTCTTGGCATAACAACCGCCTTCGAAATTGAAGGTGCCGTTGTCAGACCAGCCGTGTTCGTCATCTCCAATCAGGACCCGGGTCGGGTCCGCGGACAGGGTGGTTTTGCCGGTGCCCGACAGGCCGAAGAAGATTGCCACATCGTCAGCATCTCCATGTGCATGGTTTGCCGAGCAGTGCATCGGCATCACGCCTTGTTCCGGCAGCAGATAGTTCAGCAGCGAAAACACCGATTTCTTGTTTTCGCCGGCATATTCGGTGCCGCCGATCAGGATCAGTTTCTTTTCAATGGAAACCGCGATGATCACGTCCGAGCGGCAGCCGTGGCGCTCCGGGTCTGAGTTGAACGATGGGCAGTTGATGACGGTGAACTCGGGAACGAATGTGTCCAGTTCTTCATCAGCCGGGCGGCGCAGCATGGTGCGGATAAACAGGTTATGCCAGGCCAGTTCAGTGACCAAGCGAACATTGAGGCGGTAGTCCGGATCGGCCCCGCCGAACAGATCCTGCACAAAATATTCGCCGCCTTCCATATGAGCCAACATGTCGGCATGGAGCCGGTCAAAGGCGTCAGGGTCCAGCGGCGGGTTGTTTTCCCACCAGATCGTGTCGTTCACCGAGGGCTCATCGACGACGAATTTGTCTTCCGGGGAGCGACCGGTGTATTGGCCGGTTGAAACCAGCATGGTTCCGCCCTGGCCGATTTCGCCTTCACCCCGGCGAACCGCGGCTTGCATCAGTGCGGGCTCTTTAAGATTGTAGTGAACTGTCTTGACGCCGGGTATGCCTGCAGCTTCCAACTTCTGCGCTGGATTGACGCGACCAGAATCCATATTTTTTTGCTCCTTGGCGCACTCAGACAATAAGCCTGGTACGGACGGTGTTTTCAAAAAACGCGAAACCGGGTCTGCGCCGCGGTTCGTTTTTCGGATTACCCTTGGCTGCGGTGTACAACAATTTGCAGAGGAGTTTAAAGGGCAGGTTTTGCGCTTTATAGCACAGTTAACGATAACAGATATCGTGCGTTATCGGTAACTTACCGGGTCGGTGGATAAAATGTGGCGCAGGCGCGATGCCGCAGAAAAAATCAGAATAATCGGTGATTCTGCGGCGTCTTTTGCAGCCGGAGTGTGACTCAAAGGACAAAATTGGGAAAAATTGTGGCGAAAATCCGGCCTTTACAGCCAGATATCAGTTGATTCTGAACCAATGCTGTAACTAGATGTGTGCAATAACAAAAATACTACAGGCAAGTTTCGAGGGCAAAATGGCAAGAATTGCGTTGGTCGACGACGACCGCAATATCCTGACTTCCGTGTCTATGACGTTGGAAGCGGAGGGGTACGACGTAGCAACCTACAATGATGGGCTTCAGGCGCTGAACGCGTTCAGCGAGGATTTGCCGGATATGGCGGTGCTCGATATTAAGATGCCGCGTATGGACGGCATGGACCTTCTGAGTCGGTTACGGCAGAAATCTGACCTGCCGGTGATATTTCTGACATCCAAGGATGATGAAATCGACGAGGTTCTTGGATTGCGGATGGGTGCAGACGACTACGTTCGCAAACCTTTCTCGCAGCGGCTGCTGGTTGAACGCATCCGCGCCATCCTTCGCCGTCAGGAAGCCCGGGTGTCTGACGCCGGTACATCGGTGGAAGAGAAAAACGAAAGCCTGATTGAACGTGGTGAGCTGACAATGGACCCGCTGCGCCACGCGGTCACCTGGAAAGGCAAAAGCGTTTCGCTGACGGTTACAGAATTCCTGTTGCTGCAGGCGCTGGCCTCGCGACCCGGTTTTGTAAAGAGCCGGGATCAGTTGATGGATGTCGCCTATGACGATCAGGTCTATGTCGACGACCGGACAATCGACAGTCACATCAAGCGGCTGCGCAAGAAGATGCGCTCGGTTGATCCAGAGTTTTGCGCAATCGAAACCCTGTATGGCATCGGTTACCGGTATACCGAATAATGTCCGCCATGGCCGACGAACATTTGGCGGAAAACCCGCGCGATGGCCGGAACTTTTCGCTTAATTCTCTGAAAGCAACTATGAACCTGGACAAATTCCTGGCTGGTATTGGCTTGAACGGGTTTTGGCTGTTCAGATTCCGTTCTTCGGCTCTGGCGCGCCGGATCATCACGTTTAACCTGATTGCGCTGTGCATCCTGTTGATGGGGATGCTGTATCTGAACCAATTCAACAGCGGCCAGATGCGGGACAAACAGAATAACCTGCTAATCGACAGTAGCCTGTACGTCGGCGTAGTGCAGGCCCGTATGGGTGGTGAAGAGGTAACAGAGGCAAATCTGCTGAAAAACTTGCCAGTGGCGGAAGGTACGGTGGCGCGTTTTTACCTGAAAGACGCAACCATCGCCGCCGAAGCCATCGGGAACTGGCAGGCATCTGCAAATGATCGCACCGGAATAACAGGGGGAATACGGCGAACTTGGGAGTGGGTATCTGGCCTGTTCAGCGGCGGTGCAAAAAAACCAACGGACGAAGCCGCGATGGCTGATCTGATGGTGAATTCAGCGCTTGCCGGAACAGATCTGCTGCGCCGAACTGCGACGCAGGCAGGTGAAACCATCATGGCTGTTTCCCGACCTGTTGTTTCTGAGGGCAGCATTGTTGGAGCGGTGGTTCTGACAACGCAGCAGGGATATCTGGACAGTGTGGTCTATGGCGAGCAGGAAGCTGTTCTGCGCTTGTTCCTGCTGGCCGTGGCTGTGTCGGTTGTCCTTTCCCTGGTATTGGCCAACACCATCGCCAATCCAATCCATGACCTGGCCCGCGCGGCCGAAATAGGCGCCACCAAACAGGGGCGCAAAACCGCTCCGGATCGTATCCGGATTCCGGATCTGTCCGGCCGCCCTGATGAAATCGGGCGTTTGTCCAAAGCGATGCGGGACATGACCTCGGCATTGTTTGAACGGATCGACACCAACGAACAGTTTGCGGCAGACGTTGCCCATGAGATTAAGAACCCGCTGGCGAGCCTTCGTTCAGCGGTGGAAACCATGCATATCGTTAAGGAAGAGAAGAGCCGCACCAAACTTCTGAACGTGATTGAGCATGACGTTCGGCGGCTGGACCGTCTGGTGAGCGATATTTCCAACGCCTCGCGTCTGGATGCGGAACTTGTCAAGGAAGAGGAAGAGAACTTTGATCTGACTCTGATGCTCGACCGTATCGTTGATTTTCACAGCCACGAGGCAAGTGGCAGGGGTATCGAACTGATCTGGGATAAGCCCAAGGCTCCGATCCTCTTTGACGGGTTGGAAGCCCGGCTTGCACAGGTTTTCGTGAACCTTGTGACCAATGCGATATCGTTCTGCGGTGAAGGCGACGCAGTCCGTCTTTGGGCCCGCGAGAAAGACGACCGGGTGCTGATCGTTGTTGAGGATACCGGTCCGGGCATCCCCAAAGAGGCGCTGAGCAAAGTCTTCAACCGGTTTTACTCCGAACGCCCGGAGGATAATTTTGGAAACAATTCCGGCCTTGGCCTTTCGATTTCCAAACAAATCATAGAGGCGCACAAGGGTGTTATCTGGGCAGAGAATATTCCGCGCAGTAACAAAGATGCCTTTGCAGAACCGCTGGGTGCGCGCTTTGTGGTCGGGCTGCCTGTGTGAATCGCAGCATTTCAACGGGGTTGATGCATGCAACCGTGGTTGTGCTGAATGACAAGGGCCTCCTGATTTTGGGTGCACCGGGCAGCGGCAAATCCGGGCTTGCGCTGCAATTGCTGGCTGTTGGAGCGGAACTGGTGGCGGATGATCAGGCCAGTTTGCGGGAAACCGAGGCTGGGATAGAAGCCACTGCACCTGACAGTTTGGTTGGAAAAATTGAGGCGCGCTGCATGGGGATTTTGAAAGTGGAATTCCGCCCCTCAGCGCTCATCGTCGCAGTTGTCGATCTGGATGAAGCCGAAACAAACCGCCTGCCGCCTTGCCGCCGAATAAACATCGGAACGCAGGAAATTGATTTGATTCATGGCCAGAACGTGCCAAACCTAGCGCCTGCGCTGATGACCCGATTGAAAGGGCAGCGCCTTCATTAGAGCTTGTCCAATCTTGTTGGATTTTCCAATGAGGCTGGATAATCTCTTGCGCAAGACCGGGAGTAACGCCGCTTCGATGACCTCTGATGATAGAAAACCCAATGTTATTCTGGTGACAGGTCCATCCGGTGCGGGGCGAAGCACGGCGATCAACGTGTTCGAAGATGCCGGGTTTGAAACCATCGATAATATGCCAATAGCCCTGTTGCCCCGGTTGTTGAGCGGCCCGTCACCGCAGCAGCCAATGGCCCTGGGGATAGACGTTCGAACGCGGGATTTTTTGCCGATAAAAGTACTGGAATTGTTGGATACCATTGCTGGCTTGCCGGAATATGAAAGCGCGCTGCTGTTTCTGGACTGCAATATCGAAGTTCTGCTGCGCCGTTACAGCGAAACCCGGCGGCGCCATCCCCTGTCTCCTGAAGAAGCCCCGCTCAAGGGCATTGAGCGTGAAAAAGAACTGCTGGCACCGTTGCGCGACAGGGCAGACGCGTTGATAAACACCACAGATTTTACGCCACATGACTTAAAGGCGGAGATCGTAAGCACGTTTCTGGAAGAGAAAGCCAGTTCACTTGCGGTATCGGTCCAGTCGTTTTCCTACAAGCGCGGGGTGCCGCGAGGAATTGACATGGTGCTTGATTGCCGCTTTCTTAACAATCCGCACTGGGAAGAGTCTTTGAGGGGAAAAACCGGGCGTGATAAAGCGGTGATGGAATTCGTCGCTGCAGATCAACGCCACGGTGCTTTCTTTGACAAATTACTTGGGATGATCAGCTGGCTGCTGCCGGAATACAAAGATGAAGGAAAGGCGCATTTCAGTGTCGGGCTGGGATGTACTGGTGGAAAGCACAGATCCGTTGTCGTCGCGGAAGAACTGGCAAAAGCCCTTGAACGGGACGGCTGGCAGGTGTCTATACGTCACCGGGAACTGGAAAGGCAGCGAAGCGCTTGAACAAGATCAGGAGACATAGGCCGTGATAGGCATTGTCATCGTAGCGCATGGTGGGCTGGCCAAAGAATATTTGGCCGCAGTTGAACACGTGCTGGGCCCACAGACAGATATCGTGCCGATCGCAATGGATGCTGAATGTGACCGGGAAGCGAAGCAGGAAGAAATCTGCAAGGCTGCTGATTCTGTCGATCAGGGCGATGGTGTGATTGTCGTGGTTGATATGTTTGGCAGTTCCCCTTCGAATCTGTCGATGAAAGCCTGCAATTGCACAGAGCGCAAAATCCTTTACGGCGCGAATCTGCCGATGCTGGTCAAACTGGCCAAATCGCGCCATCGGTCATTTGAAAAAGCGGTTGCGGCTGCGGTTGAAGCCGGGCGAAAGTACATCAACACCAGCAATGGAATAAATGCGGCATAGCGGATTTGGGGACGAGCTGTGAAACTTTCTCTGACCATTACCAATGAAAAGGGTCTGCATGCGCGGGCCTCGGCGAAGTTTGTTGAAACCGTTGAGGCGCATGATGCGTCCGCCGAAGTGTCCAAGGACGGAATGAGCGTGTCGGGTGACTCGATCATGGGTCTGATGATGCTTGCGGGTTCAAAAGGTACGCAGATTGATGTAGAGACGTGTGGTAATCAGGCCGACGCGCTAGGCACCGCCTTGCAGACGCTGGTGGCGGACTTATTTGGCGAAGGAAAGTGATGTTGGATCAAAGCGATCACATACTGGAGGCAACCGGAGGGGCGACGCCCTATGATGCGGCAGACCTGACCTATGCAACGTCTTTCACTTCACCGTGGAAACGCATCCTGATCAAGGTGATCGAGAATTTCACCGGGCGGATCAAACTGCTGCGATTGGTGCGTAAATGGGAGCGCGACGAAAACCGCGATTCGGATTTTTGGCAGTCGGTGCTGGATAAACTGGAAATCAAGCTGACAACACCGCAGGAAGAACTGGACTATATCCCAAAAGAGGGGCCGCTGGTGGTGGTTTCAAATCACCCGCACGGGCTGGTGGACGGGATTGTCATGGCGCATCTTTTGAGCCATGCGCGGGATGACTATAAAATCCTGACCCGCTCGCTGTTGTGCCATGTGCCGCGGATCGACAAATACCTGTTGCCGGTCAGCTTTCCGCATGAACCTGACGCGATCCAGAACAACTTGCGCACCCGCAAGGAGGCAATTCAGCATCTGAAGGCGGGGGGGTGTGTCGGCTTGTTCCCGGCTGGGACGGTGGCCACCAGCGATACCTGGTTTGGCCCTGCGATTGACCCGGATTGGATGCCGTTTGCCGCCAAGCTAATTCGCCAGGGTGGGGCGCAGGTGCTGCCGGTTTATTTCCCGGGGCAGAACAGTCGCTGGTTCCAGATAGCCAACAAGCTGTCGACCACATTGAGGCAGAGCCTGCTTCTGCATGAAATAGCTTTCGTGATGAAGAAAAACCAGCCGGTGAAAGTTGGCAAACTGGTGTCTGCCGAGGTTCTGAAGTCTTACGAAAAAGACATGCCGGGGCTAATGAAATACCTCAGAACCGAAACCATGGCGCTTAAGCCGGTTTAGAAAACTACAATACGTAGGGTTGAGCATGTAGGTCGGGCTTCAGCCCGGCAGTGCCGTGCCAAATTGCCGGGCTGAAGCCCGGCCTACGGATTACGCGCTATGCTTCCGGCTGATCTCCCATCACATATCTTGGCCCCGCTCCCAGGCGCTCTGCCCGATCGTCCGGGTTGTAAAGCGCGCAGGCGTTGAGTGACAGGCAACCGCATCCGATGCAGCCGTCCAGACGGTCGCGCAATTGCTGAAGCGCCGCGATGCGCTGGTCCAGAACGCGCCCGAAGTGCCGCGCGATTTTTTCCCAGTCCCTTTTGGTGGGGGTTCGTGCGGCGGGTAAACGTTTGATTTCGATGCGGATATCGGAGATCGAAAAACCGAATTGCTGTGCGATCCGAATAAAAGACAGGCGTCGGATGTCTGACCGCAAATACCGCCGCTGGCCGCCAGCGTTGCGTTCCGGGTGGATCAGGTTTTGCGTTTCATAATAGCGGATTGCGGAAACGGCGAGCCCGGTCCGCTCAGCCAGTTGTCCAATAGAAATTGTCCTTTCAATGCGCCTTAGCTTTTGATTTTGCACGGTAAAAAATCCTTGACCTCGAGTTAACTTGAGGAATTACGGTATAGGCAAGATCAAAAGAAAACAAGCAAATGGAGCTCGTGACATGCAACCCGCAATCCTGGAACACGCTAATATTTCGGTCAGCGACCCCAAAAAAACCGCAGCCAATCTGTGCGATATTTTCGGCTGGCATATCCGCTGGAGCGGGGACGCCAAGGAAACCGGTTACACTGTCATCGTCGGCACGGACGAGGGGTATCTGGCGGTCTATGCAGAAAAGAGCATGGAAAACCTGGAGCGGAATAAGTCCAGAACTATTGGTGATTTGAACCACATAGGCGTTGTAGTCGAGGACCTGAAAGCCGTGGAGGACCGGGTTATCGCCGCTGGGTTCACACCCGGGGAACATTTCGATTATAAACCGGGTGAGCGGTTCTATTTCTTTGACCACGACAATATCGAGTTTGAGGTGGTGAGTTACGCCTGATCGGCGCTTCCGTCGTGTTTTGGCAGGTTGTCGTTCAGATGCAACCACGGCAGACGCTGGGCATAGTGGACGTGAAATTTCGGTTCAAAAGTTTCCGGTGCGTCTAAAGTTGCGGCATAGAGGTGGATTTCCCCGGCATAGTGCTCTGCCTGAAAGGCCATCGGAGTGCCGCAGGTATTGCAGAAATGGCGCTGAACGCCGGGGGATGATGCGTAGGATTTCGCTGTGGCCCCGGTCCAGCGAAAACTCTCGATCCTCACACCGATAAATGCGGTTACCGGTGCAGCGCAGTTGCGTCGGCAATCCTCGCAATGGCAATAGCAGGCCCAGGTTTCCTTGCCGTCGTATTCCCAAGTTACAGCGCCGCACAGGCAATGGCCGCGTTTGGTCATGTCAGAACCTTCTCCATGATGATACTGGTCGGGCGATCATAGCCGGGATGGGCGGTTTCGCCGACTTTTGTAAAACCGAAGCTGGCGAACGTGGCGTGGACTTCGGTCAGTTCGATGCGGCTTTCCAGTCGCAGTCTGTTGAAGCCGAGGTCGCGCGCGGTTTCCTCTGCCTGTGTCATCAGCACCCCTGCCAGTCCCCGGTCGCGATACTCAGCACTCACCGCGATTTTCCCCAGGTAGAGGAATTCATCCTTGTCAGTGGCGAACATGCAGGCAATGGGTGTGGAACCCGCCTCGATCACATACAGGTATCGTGTGGCGGCGAAGGCTTCGATCGCTTCGGGCGTCAGCCGGTGCAGGGACGAGGGTGGGTTGATGCGGGCTTCCATGTAGGCGAAGCTATCGTGGAGCAGTTGATGCAGTGCCGTCCAGCTATAGCGCTCGGTTATCCGTACCGGCTGGTTCACCGCGCAAGCTCCTCCAGTGTCGCCTTGGCCGAATTGGATTTCGGCATCCACAGCCCCCGCTCAATCGCCTCGTGCAGCCGTTCGGCGATCTCGTGCAGGGCCGGTTTGTTGTGCTCTTCGATAAAGGCCCGGGTGTCTTCATCCTCCAGAAATGCCTGATGCACCAGGTCGAAATGATGGTTGCGCACCGCCCCGGTGGTGGCGGCGAAGGCGAACAGGTAATCGACGGTGGCGGCGAGTCCAAAAGCGCCTTTGTAGCGGTGGCGTTTCACGCCTTCGATCCATTTAGGCTTGACCACGCGCGAACGAACCACGCGGCCGATTTCCTCGTCCAATGTGCAGATCATCGGGCGTTTGGGGCGGGAAT
>JAAEUI010000122.1 GCA_024227475.1 Paracoccaceae bacterium
CCATATTCCCGTAAGTCCGTCTCAGCATCCAACTCTGAGGACGATGCTTCGATGATCTCGGCCAGCATACGCAGTAAATCCGCTTGTATTTGATCAAGAGCAACCTGCGGTTGCTCTGCTGGCGTAAGAGGACGCACAAATTCTACCTGGATACCTCCCGGTTGGGGCATCTGGCCTGCCGCGAGCGATTCGAACGCCTGAGAACGGCCTGCCACGGCAGCCTGACACAGGTTCCCGTTCAGCAGTTGGGTAAATGCCTGTAACCCTGCGCGGCCGCTAATCACCCCTGTTTTTTTAGAAAAGGCTTCAATCACAGCCGGATCCTGTCCCATACCGCCATCAGCCCACAATGTCCAATTGATGCTCAAACTCTTGCCCGGGTAGTCGTTGCGCGCACGATATTGCATAAAGGCATCCAGGAAGCCATTAGCCGCCGCATAATCGCTTTGTCCGATATTGCCGGTGATCGCGACGACGGATGAAAAGCAAACAAAGAAATCCAACGGTTCGGTCTGCGTCAAGCGGTTGACAATCCAGGTTCCCCTGATTTTTGGGGATAGGACGCGCCGGAAAGAGTTCCACTCCTTACTCACCACCAGTTTGTCCTCCAGGATACCGCTGGCCTGGATCACGCCGTTGATTTCCTTGTATTGACGTGTGATGATTCGAACGACTTCTTTCATCTGCGCCATATTCGTGATATCTGCTTGCAGATAGAGCACCTCGCTGCCGGACGCCTTCAAGCGGTCGATCTGCTGCTGTTTCGCGGCATTGATGGTGGAACTGCCGATCAACGCTAAACGGGCCGGCACCTGTTGCGTAATCAGTTCAGCTATTTTAAATCCCAGACCTCCCAGACCACCTAACAGCAGATAAACACCGTGGTCTTTCAACAGCGGCGCGTCCTGACGCGCGGTCACAGTCACCGGCTCAACGGCGTAGACGTAGCGGCGGTGATCACGATACGCGACCCGTTCGGCTGGTTCAGCCGCAAGTCCCTCAGCGATCAAGGTACTGATCGGCAGTTCATCTTCGACACAATCCACGAGCGTGATGGTGATCCCGGGATGTTCCCGCATCACCGCTTGCGCGAACCCGAACAGTCCGCTATCTCCATACCCTGCGCCGTGATCCTGCATTGTCACGATGTGAGTGTCGCGGCTGGCGGCAACAATGGCCGCGCCGCGTTTTAACGGCGAACGACAGAGGGCTTTGGTGAACAAGAAAAAACTGCGCAGACCGCTGGTCTGTAACGCTTCGATATCTTGTTCATCAACGAGAGAGAGGGCGCCAGCTCTATACGACCAGCCATAATACACATCACTGGCGTCTTTGCGATCAAAAATGTTAGGACTGGCGTCTTTGCGATCAAAAATGTTAGGAGCTGAGGCGCCAGCTCTATACGACCAGCCATAATAAATATCACAGCCCTCATACTGCTGATTGACGTCGGCAAAGATCTCTCCCAGCGCCTTCACATAGTCCTGTTCCCTGGCCGCATCAATGACAAAATGCCCCTCGCCATTGCGCGCGAAGGTCTGGCCGGCGGTGATGAAAAAGGATTGTGGATAGCGCTGTGTGATGGCGTGCGACAATTGGGTCCCAACACTGTTCGCACTCAGAAAAACAATGGCCGGACGACGAGCGCGATCGCCTCCGGCAGGAGATATCGGCTGCTCAATCCAGACCGGCGCAGAATAGTACGCGGTATCAGAAATCGGTTGTTTCGCAGTCACTCTGGGAAGATATGCCGGTTGTTCGGTCAAAAATCTGTCCGAGACCCGTTTAAACATCATCTCCTGAATGTCCAGGAGTCCGTCACCGGTAGAATTATAGACGCGCAGCCGGGCATAGAGATCGCCGCCTCTGATGTGAAGGTCGCCTTTGTCAATCCGCACAAAGCAGCGATCCGTCACCTGTGCAAGGATATCAAAAGATTTCATGAAATAGGGCACGTGCAGGCTGTGATCCTGTGGCGGCTGACCGTCCAACAGATAG
>JAAEUI010000123.1 GCA_024227475.1 Paracoccaceae bacterium
GGACAACTTCGATCGTTTATCGTAGGCCCGATTATGTGCGGCTCGACATCCGTTCAGCAAGCGACCCTGAACCCGAAGAAGCACCGAGCGAGCAGATCCTGCGTGCCGAATGCTGCCAGGCGCCCTCTCGGCATCCCGCGTGATGGGAGACAGATGGGAAGTGGATCTGTAAACTATGCGACCCCCACGATTGCACAAATGAAGACCACCGAACTCACACAAGAGACTGTGTTGGCAGCATTGCCCACGCCTGTTCCTTCCAAGGGTCCTTCCGCCTTGTACAAACTGAGTCTGGGGCTAGTGGCATTGGCCATGGTCATTCTGCCCCTTCTGTACTTAGGTTTGATCGTCGCGGTGGGCTTCGGCTGGTATCACTGGTTCGGAAACGGGTTGGATTACGTGGGTTGGCACGCTACGGACAAGGCTTCCAGCGGCCGGGTCGGAATGATGGCCTATGCCACACTTCTGATCGCCGGCCCCGTGTTGATCGCATTCATGTTGAAGCCCTTTCTTGCACGCAAACCCAAGCGTGAGGAACCATTGTCCTTGGACAAGGATGACGAACCCGTACTGTTTGCGTTGATCGATCAAATTTGCGAGTTGCAGGGCGCGCCGACGCCCAGCCGCATTGATGTGGACTTGCAAATGAACGCATCCGCCGGGTTCCGGTTGGGTATGCGCAGTTTCTTTGGCAACGATTTGGTGTTGACCATCGGATTGCCCCTGGCGGCATGCATGGACGCGCGTCAACTCACTTCGGTTTTGTGCCACGAGTTTGGTCACTTCACGCAGGCCTTCGGCATGCGTGCCTATTACCTGGTCGCCACCGTCAACCACTGGTTTGCTCGGGTCGTGTACCAACGCGACCGTTGGGATGTGACTATTCAGAATCTCTCCAAGTCGAATTGGTGGCAGATGGCCCTCATCATGAATGGGGTGCGCGGGTTGGTCGGCCTTTCACGCTGGATCCTCAAGGGCTTCATGTTGCTCGGCCATGCGCTGACCGGTTTGCTGTCGCGGCAAATGGAGTTTGACGCGGATGGTTATGCCGTTCGCATGGTTGGCCCCGAAGGTTTCGAAGCCACCATGCGCAGTCTTGTGTTGGCCTCGCACGCCGAGCAGAGCGCCTATCACGACGTTCAAACCTGTCTGGAACGGGGCGACTTTCCCGACAACTTCCCCTTCCTCGTGTCCCGCAATCTGTTTTCCTTCCCCGAGGAAGCTAGCGACAAAGCTTGGGCCCAAGGGCAGGAAACCAC
>JAAEUI010000124.1 GCA_024227475.1 Paracoccaceae bacterium
ACGCTTCATAAAGGCGATGTCGTTATTCTCGACAACCTTTGGCTAGGATTACTTGTAGCTGTTACCTGTTGTACTTGTTTGTATAAATTACGTATCAAAGTCTATTCATTCCGCCGCGAATCCTTCAGCCTGAATACTTCTTGCTATTATTTCCCGAGCCGTTGCCGGTGCCCAATTACCACCGCGGGCTGTCTTGACACTGTGCTCGTTGAATGTTTGTGACTAACTGCAATGAAGCAATAGGCGCTCAACCCACATAGACTTAGAGGCACTGTAGTCGAATTCAGAGGAACAGGTGACGTGTTTCCCCCAGTCAAAACCTTCCCGAATGCTCTCTAGGCGGTTCCTCCGGTAGCTCCACAGGCTCCACGCTATGCTTCTCCAGCCATTCCTTTAAGGCACCCCATATCTCAGGCGCACCTCTACCACGCATTGATAGGGTATCATCCAGACTACGGCGTAGGTCTGGGGGTATGTTGGAGGGCCAGGGCATGAATCGGGATTACACGCAGAGGGTTAGGGCTGTCAATGTTCTTGTTTTGTTCGAAAGCCGTAATAAATCGTGACTAAACCCGAAAATGTGGAGGTAGCGATTCAGGTTTGGGGGTTTATTGGGGGTTCACTCGTGAGTGAAAACGGAAATATCATTTAATATCAATTTGTTATCCTTTTGATTTGGTGCCGGTGAGAGGACTCGAACCTCCGACCTACGCATTACGAATGCGGTGCTCTACCAGCTGAGCTACACCGGCCACGCTGCGTTTTAGCGTGGTGGAAATGCATCCGCAAGCCCGGGTCTTTCCAGCCACTCAGAAAGAGATTACACGGGGCACATGAATTTCATTGCGCTCCGCTCTGGCGGTTTTCGGTTGTATTTCTTGGGTGCAGTGGCTGGCGTCAATGCCATGTGGATCCTGCGCATTCTGATCGCCTGGCTGGCCTGGGACATGTCGGGTTCGGCGACCTTTGTTGGGGTTGTCGCGGCGGTGTCGTTGTTGCCCACCGTCTTTGTCAGCCCGATCGCGGGAGTCGTTGTAGACCGAACAAATGTCAAGAAAGCAGCCTATGTCACCAACCTCTCAATGGTTGCCTGTATAACAACATTGTTTTTGCTGCATGGTTCCGGGCAGCTTGGCAGGATTGCCCTCGTCGCCGTTACGTTTGCCGTTGGCCTGGTCACCAGTGCCCACCACCCAATTCGCCTGTCGCTTGGGCCGCGGCTGGTTCCGGCCCAATATGTCAGTTCCGTTGTCGCGCTCAGCGCCCTTAACTTCAACCTTGCCCGTCTGTTGTCCCCGGCAATCGGCGGCTTGTTGATCGACCGGGTTGGCATCCAGGCCGCGCTGTTGCTTGTTCTGGCCCTGTTTCTTCCCAATATGGCAATCCTTTACCGGTTGAAGCCCCGCAGTCTGGAAAGGCCGCTTGTGCGGGATTCCTTTTTTGGCGCTTTCGCAACCGGAATTGCCTATATGTGGCAGCGCCCGGCGGTTCGTCTGGTGTTGCTGGCGTCGCTCTTGTTCGCCGTCACCATCCGCGGCGTCCTTGAAGTTCTGCCAGTGGTTGCGGACGGCATTTTTGAGCGCGGCCCGGTGGGGCTCGGCCAACTCGGTTCTGCGGTAGGAGGCGGGGCTCTTTGTGCAGCACTTGGTAAAACTTTTGCCCGCATCGACATCCGGCCTGGGCATTCAATCCTGTCGCTGCACAATATTACCGCCGGGGTTTGTGGGATGATCGCATTGGCGGTTCTGGGAACCACGGCAAACTGGCCGACCGCGCTCGCCGCTGCCGCGGTTCTTGGGTTCTGCGGCACCTTTCTTGGGGTCGGCATGCAATCGCTGATCCAGCAGGACCTGCCTGACGACATGCGCGGCCGGGTTATGAGCATGTGGATCGTGGTCGGTCTCGGCGGCACGGCCCTTGGCGCATTTGTTATCGGGGCCGCTTCTGAAGCCATCGGCCTGCCGGCAACGAGTGTGGCCACATGCGGGCTCGGGGTGGTTGCCACCATTCTGCTGGTTCAACGCGGCCGCATTGCGGCAAAAAAGAGGGAGGCCAAAGGCCTCCCCTAGTTCTGCTTTCAGGCTCTTATTATACCGCTCGGTTTATTGCCTGCGGCCTGAACGCTTTAGCGATGCCGGGGGCAGACCCGGCTCCGCTATCTCAGCTACACCCG
>JAAEUI010000125.1 GCA_024227475.1 Paracoccaceae bacterium
AATGTCGCGCTCACCGAGGACAACGATATCTGGTGGGAGGGCCTCACTGACGAGCCGCCGGCGAATCTCACCGATTGGCGTGGCGATCCCTGGACGCCCGACTGCGGCCGTCCGGCGGCGCACCCGAACTCGCGCTTTACGGCACCGGCTTCGCAGTGCCCGACCATCGATCCGGAATGGGAAAATCCCGAGGGAGTTCCGATCGATGCGATCATCTTCGGTGGTCGCCGCGCCACCACGCTGCCGCTGGTTTTCCAAGCCTTCAACTGGATCCACGGCGTATTCCTCGGAGCCAACATGGGTTCCGAGACCACTGCCGCCGCGACCGGTGAGGTGGGCAAGATCCGGCGCGATCCGATGGCAATGCTGCCGTTCTGCGGCTATCACATGGGCGACTACTTCCGGCACTGGATCAAGATGGGCAAGCGGCTCGGCGAGCTGCCTCGCTTCTTCCACGTCAACTGGTTCCGCAAAGACGCCGAGGGCAACTTCCTGTGGCCCGGCTTCCGCGAGAACATGCGGATCTTCGAATGGGTCGTCGAGCGCTCCCGCTTCGGCGCCAAAGCCAAGGAGACCCCCATCGGCTGGGTGCCGCGCTACGAGGACATCCGCTGGGAGGGCCTCGACTTCCCGCGCGAGGCCTGGGACGAGCTGATGGAGGTCGACCGCACGACCTGGAAGCGGCAGACCCTCCAGCACGAGGAGCTTTTTCTCGATCTCAGCGCCCACCTGCCGAAGGAGCTGATCCTGGAACGGGAGATGCTCGTCAGCAGGCTGTAGCCAATGCGCCGGGGAAGCGGGCCTCGGAACAGGGCCTCAGACAGGCCGCGACCAATCCACCTCAACGGGACCGCGTGAGCACGGCGTCAGTCGTCGAGTAGTACAGGAACCGGCTGTTCGCTAAACTCTAGCCAGCGCCGGCAGCTGCCACCAAGGACGCCGCCTGCCGGCGCCCACTCGCGCTTGCGGAAGCGCTGCACACAGCGATCCATGTGCCGTCGGATCGCCGAAAACCGCGCGTCGAGGACACCTCCTCTGCCTCATCTCTTCCCAAGAACGCATGCCCCCTGTATACAAGCAGGTCGGTGAAAGACGCAGAACAGGATTGGAGAAACCATGAACGACGAAAGCAAGTGCCCGGTGTTGGGCGAGTCTCACAGACACTCGGCTACCGGGACCGTTTCGAACCAGCACTGGTGGCCGAATCAGCTGAACCTGAAGATGCTCAGCCAGAACTCTCCCCTGTCGGATCCCATGCCCGAGGGGTTCGACTACGCCGAGGAGTTCAAGACCCTGGACCTCGATGCCCTGAAGAAGGACATCGACGAGCTGATGACCACATCGCAGGACTGGTGGCCGGCCGACTACGGTCACTATGGGCCGCTCTTCATTCGGATGGCGTGGCACAGCGCAGGCACGTACCGCATCAGAGACGGCCGCGGTGGTGCATCCTCCGGCACTCAACGCTTTGCACCCCTCAACAGTTGGCCCGACAATGTAAACCTCGACAAGGCACGTCGGTTACTTTGGCCGATCAAGCAGAAGTACGGTCGAAAAATCTCCTGGGCCGACCTGATGATCCTCGCCGGGAACTGTGCCCTGGAGTCGATGGGATTCGAGACATTCGGCTTTGCCGGCGGGCGCGAGGATGTCTGGGAGCCGGAAGAAGACATTTACTGGGGCCCTGAGACCGAGTGGCTTGGAGATGCGCGCTACAGCGGCGACCGGGAACTCGAGAATCCTCTTGCCGCCGTGCAGATGGGCCTGATTTATGTGAACCCCGAAGGTCCGAATGGCATGCCGAGTGCGGTTGCGGCAGGCCGGGACATTCGCGAGACCTTCGCCCGGATGGCGATGAACGACGAGGAAACAGTTGCGCTCATTGCCGGTGGACACACCTTTGGCAAAACCCATGGCGCCGGCGATGCGGACAAGTACGTCGGTCGCGAACCAGAAGGCGCCAGCATCGAGGAGCAAGGTCTCGGCTGGACGAGTAGCTTTGGCAGCGGCAAAGGCGGCGACACAATTTCCAGCGGCTTGGAAGGTGCCTGGACCCCAACCCCAATCAAGTGGGACAACACCTTCTTCGATACGCTCTTCGACTACGACTGGGATCTGGTGAAAAGCCCCGCCGGAGCCTGGCAGTGGGTTCCAACCGATCCAGATGCAGTAAACGCCGTGCCGGATGCCCACGATCCCTCCAAGACGCACGCGCCCATCATGCTCACGACGGACCTCGCGCTGAGGATGGATCCGATCTACGGGCCGATTTCGAAGCGTTTCCACGAGAACCCGGATCAGTTTGCAGACGCTTTCGCCCGGGCGTGGTTCAAGCTGACGCACCGCGACATGGGCCCCCGCTCGCGCTACCTCGGCGCGGAGGTCCCCGCGGAGGAACTCCTGTGGCAAGACCCTGTCCCCGAAGCCACCCATGAATTGATTGATGAGCAGGATATTGCCGCCCTCAAGGGCAAAATTCTGGCATCAGGACTGTCCATTTCCCAACTGGTCTCGACCGCCTGGGCATCAGCGGCAACTTTCCGCGGTTCTGATAAGCGCGGTGGGGCGAACGGAGCGCGCATCCGTCTCGCACCGCAAAAGGATTGGGAAGTCAACCAGCCTGCCCAATTGGCGACAGCACTCGCAACCCTTGAGGGGCTCCAAAAGGCGTTCAACAGCGCGCAGTCTGGCGGGAAGATGGTTTCGCTCGCCGACGTGATCGTCCTCGGCGGGTGCGCCGCCATCGAGCAAGCTGCGAAGAACGCCGGGCACAATGTGACCGTGCCCTTCACGCCGGGACGCACGGATGCGTCGCAGGAGCAAACCGATGTAGACTCCGTTGCCGTTCTCGAGCCGGCCGCAGACGGGTTCCGCAACTACCTCAAAACCAAATACACCGTATCGGCAGAGGAGCTGCTGCTCGATCGGGCGCAATTGTTGACGCTGACCGCACCGGAGATGACGGTTCTCGTCGGCGGCATGCGCATCCTGAATGCAAACGTCGGGCAGTCCAGACTCGGCGTCTTCACCAAGCAGCCCGAGATGTTGACCAACGACTTCTTCGTCAACCTGCTCGACATGGGCACGGAGTGGCAGGCTGCCTCGGACGCCGAAGACGTGTTCGAGGGTCGCGATCGCGGGACGGGCGAACTCAAGTGGACCGGCACCCGCGTCGACCTCGTCTTCGGTTCGAACTCCCAGCTTCGAGCTATTGCGGAAGTCTACGCGTGTGACGACTCGCAGCAGGCGTTTGTACGTGACTTCGTGGCTGCGTGGGACAAGGTCATGAATCTCGATCGCTTCGACCTTGCCTGATCTCGGCGAGGTACTCGTAACGGTCGTCTCCTGTTGCGTCCGCTAAACCGAGATAGTTGGACGATAGGCGTCGGCTGGTTCGGGTGGATCGTCCTGTTCCTGTGGCCGTAGGTGCGTGGACGCGCCACCGGCGGCGGCTCGTGACTGATACGACCTGTTCGTTGAGGCTTGAATTCTAGCACAGAACACTAGAGCAAAATAACTTTGACCCTCAATGTGATGTCAAGTAAAATGAAAAGACCTCCGAAGTGGACGAGACTGCGAAGGTCTTTTTTGATGTTGATGTGCTTGATTGTTTAGTGATGAAAGTTAGCCTTTTTTGGCTGGACTTTTATGGAAAGTGGGCGAAGCAAACCTTCTGTAGAATTGTTGGTCAAAATTGCTAATTCTTTGGTGTAAGGACCGATCATTTGAGGAGAGGGACTTATCTATGAACACACGTGCGTTGGTGGCCGAATTCATCGGCACATTTACACTTATTTTTATCGGGGCCGGTGCCGGAGCGTTGGGTGCCGGGTTGGTAGGCGTGGCTTTTGCTCACGGTTTGGTTATATTAACCTTTGCTTATGCTTACGGCCATATTTCCGGTGCTCACTTCAACCCGGCAGTTACGGTTGGCTTGTGGGTTGGCAAGCAGATTGATACCGCCAATGCTGTAGCCTACATTGTGGTGCAGTTGATTGGGGGCATTGTTGGCGCTTTAGTGCTGGCCTTTGTTTTGGGTGGAACCGGGACAGGGCTGGGAGAGACGGTTTTGGCCGATGGCGTTTCCCCCATTCAGGGGCTTGTTTTAGAAACAATTTTGACCTTCTTTTGGGTCAACGCCATTCTTAACACGGTTGTTAGCGGCAGAGCCGGTAATCTTGCCCCGGTTGCCATTGGTTTGACGCTGGTATTTTCCATGTTGATGGGTGGCCCATTGACCGGCGCATCGCTCAACCCGGCACGGACGCTTGGCCCGGCGGTTATCAGCGGCAACTTTGCCGACATCTGGCTTTATTTTGTTGGGCCGGTGCTGGGGGGTGTTTTAGCTGCCCTGCTGTATATTGGCCTGCTCAAACCAAAAGATTAATATTTGGGCAATTAGATGATCCAGTAAAAAGCCGCTTGCAATAAGCGGCTTTTTATTTAAAAACCATCACCAATTCAAACATCCCGGAACTAAAGCGTTTTTCAATGTCAACATCTAGCTTCTCAAAAAGATGCAGCATTGCCCTGTTTTCAAATAACACCGTGGCCGTAAAACCGAGCAACCCCCGTTTCTTAGCCAAGATGGTCATATAATTTAATACTATAGGAATTTTGTTTTTTCGCTCCGAGCCGGTTTGTAACCGGCGTCGTGGGTTGCAAACCCACTTTGAGCGCAGAGTAAATTTATAATTTTGAGCCGACCGGGGAAGATATTCCGTCTTGGCGTACTACTTGGCCAATAACCCGCCATCGATGGGGATGACAACTCCGGTGATGTAATCAGATGCCTTTGAGGCCAGGAAAACGGCTAAAGATTTAAGATCCTCTGCCTCACCAACGCGGGCCAGGGGGATTTCGCCAAGCAGGCCGTCCAAGACAGGCTTCATCTCCGGTTTAAAGACGTATCTCATCATATCAGTTCGGAAAAACCCCGGGGCGATGGCGTTGACGCGAATATTGTACCGGGCCAGTTTGACCGCCAGATTCATGGTCAACAGATTGATGGCGGCTTTGGATGAATTGTAAGCCACAGCCGGATGGGCCTCTTCCGTAGTCCCCCTGGAGCCCAACACAGACGATACATTGATAATCTTACCCCCACCATTATCTTTCATGATATTGGCCACCATCTGGGTCAGAATCCAGACGCCCTTAACATTCACATCAAAAATTCTTTCCCATTGCTCCAATGGATAATCCAGGGTGGGCGCCCCCCAGGTGATCCCGGCATTATTCACCAAAATGTCGATTCGCCCAAACTCTTCCATCGTAGCCGTGACAAGGTTTTCGATATCTTCCTTTGAGGCCATATCGAGCTTTAAAACAAGTACCTGCGCCCCCAGGGCTTCCAGCTCTTTGGCGGCCTGTTCGCAATTTTCCGCTTTTCTTGAAGCAATGACCAACTTTGCGCCGGCTTCGGCCAGGCCCGTGGCCATAAATTTGCCAATGCCGCGACCGCCACCGGTCACAATAGCGACCTTGTTGCTTAAATCAAACATATCTTTGAAGTGCATAACTGTCTCCAATCATTCTTATCTATTAAAATTGAGAGCAGATCTTTCCAAAGTGGTTACCTTGAGGAATAGATTTTATGGCCTCGCCCACTTCCTCAAAAGCGAATAGATTTTCATCGATGGGGGGTTCGATGTTATGAAGGTTGATGGCCTTGACCATATCCTCAAACAGATCCCGACCACCCACGGTCACTCCTTGCAAACGGATATTTTGGGTTACAACCCGCCCCAGGTTGATATCAGCCGTAGCCCCGGAGAGGACGCCAATCAGGCTAACCGTCCCCCCAACGCGGACTGCCCGGATAGATTTTTCAAGTGTGCCGGCACCCCCAACCTCAACTACCAGATCCAGGCCTGTGCCGTTGGTAATGTCCCGCGCTGTTTTGTGCCAGGCAGGGGTGTCGACATAGTTGATGAGATGGTCTGCGCCCATATCCGTTAGCCGGGCCAGTTTATCATGACTGGATGATGTGGCGATAACCGCCGCCCCCTGCATTTTGGCAAAAAGCATGGCAAACAGGGATACACCGCCTGTCCCCTGCACCAACACCACATCGCCGGCCTTCACCTGTCCCTGGTATACCACCGCATTCCAGGCAGTCACCGCCGCACAGGGCAGGGTAGCAGCCTGAACCGGCGACCAGCGATGCGGCGCTTTGACCACTCCATCTTCACTCAGCACCATGAACTCCTGCATCACGCCATCTCGAGGACCGCCCAGTAAGCCGGTCCAATACCCTGCCCGTAGCAGCCCGTTGAGCCAGGTCTGCCCAAAGATAGGGCAAACCAGGTCGTCCACGGCAACCCTTGACACGCCTTCTCCTACGGCAATAACCTGGCCCGCGCCGTCCGATACCGGCACCAGCGGTAGGGTTCCGCTCCGCCGGCCATAGCCTTGTTGACACATTACGTAGTCACGGTAGTTCAGCGAGGCGGCCTTCATCTTCAGCAAAACTTCTCCAGGGCCCGGCTCCGGGTCGGGCCGTTCACCCAGACGGATATTATCGGCACTCCATTCATCACAAATTTCCATTACTTTCATTGTTTATACCTCGTTGTCCAAAGCTACTGAGTCTCTTCACTATGGTATTCACTGCGATGTGCTTCTTTCTCTTCTTTCCACGACTCACGCATTTGATGAAGCAACTTCTCATCAAATGGATTAGAGCCCCGTTCAATCTGGTCTACCCATTCTTCCCACAGAGAAATCCGAGCTACGCTTTGATCAGATGTATTTGCAGTTTCAATGGCAGTCTTGAAATCTAAACTGCTTTCTTCAAAATTCCCCATCAGGGCATAGGCCAAACCTCGGCTTTCATAATAGAAGGCAACGTCCGGCTCTAAAGCTATGGCCTGTTTACAGGCGGGCATAACAATATCTGCCACACCGTTTAAGGCGCCGGACCAACAGACGTCCCCATTTACTTCGGCATCGGCAAATTCAACAATTGCAGCCACAACTTCTCTCGCACTGCGTGAAAGCGCCCCATTCTGGAGAGCTGAAAGAACAGCATATACGCCCATAGCCATCACCAGAACCAGGCTACCTATAATAACCATGGACCGCCTGCGGAGTTGGATATTGTGTTGTTTTTGCTCCTCCAAGCGACGGGCTTCGGTTTCTGCCAGCGCCTTGGCCTGTTCCAACTCTTGCATCAGGTCAGCGGCTTGATTCTGTTGGCTGGTGACAATGTACCCCTGCTGAAGTTGGGTCAGGGCCGGGTTGCGGTTGGGTTGCGACAGGTGTTGTTCGGCTTCGGCCAGGTCGTCACCACGCAAAAGGTAGCTCTTATTACGATCCTTTCTTTCCCACTCCATAGCCCGTCGAGTGAGTCGGGTATGTCTTTTTACCCAGTCAAGGTCGGTATCCATCGCCTCAAGTAGATATTCGATAGCCTCATCAAAATCATCTGTTTCACGGGAAAAAATCCAGTTGAGATGGCTCAGGACCTCGGGAACAGCATTGGCCTCGCGGTAAACAAGGGGAATGAGTCGCTTGTTGTGGCTCACGGCGTATTCAAGCTCTTGATTGCAGACTTCAGATACTACTGAATTCGGGCTTATAACAAATACAAAAGCGTGCGCTGATTCAAGACCTTCCCGAATTTCTGCCCACCAGTCAGACGTGACAGGAATATCCTTCCAATCAACCCATAACTCTTTTTGCCTGTCAGTCAACGCTTTGTGAAGCGTTTGGACAAAGGTTTTATCCTTTCGAGAGTAAGATATAAATGTATCCACTATAGTCTCTCCGTTTAAAACTCGCAGAACTTAGCGTCTTAGTACCTTCCCAATTTGCCGTGATGTGTAAAACGTGAGGCGTGATAAAGCAGTTTTATCACGCCTCACACATCACGGATTTTGGGACAATTATTTTTTTCGAAACGGCCTCAGTGACGATCACCGGATATTTCAATCTACAACATGAAGGGACTGGAAACCGTTGGTCAACTTCAAACCCTCATTTTCTCCCACAACGACAACATCTTCTACTCTGGCGGAGAAGTTGTCAAATTGGGTAATACTGGGCTCTATGGTAAAGAGCATGCCGGGTTCCAGCGGCGTATGGTCGCTGGCCGTCAGGAAGGGGGCCTCGTGGACATCCAGCCCGATGGCATGCCCCAGGCGATGCCGGAATTCTTCTCCATAGCCGGCTTGCTCGATGACCGCCCGGGCGGCCGCGTCGGTCTGGGCCGTGGTGTGACCCGCTTTTAGGGCGGCAATGCCCGCTGCTTGCGATGCCATGACCAAATCATAGACGCGTTGAAATTCTTCATCGGGCTGGCCAAAGGCAACGGTGCGTCCATAGTCGTAGCAGTATCCTTCAAAGGCGGCTCCAAAATCAAAAAGAAGGGCCACCGGGGGTTCCAACCGGCGCAGCCACTTTTCCTCACGTTTACCAAAAATCAGGGGATAGTTGGGGCCGGAGTTATACATCGAGGTGGTAAAAGAGGGCCCCAAGGCGCCATGCCGGCGCAGTTGTAAATCTACTTCGCTGATAATGTCGAGTTCGGTCATGCCGTGCTTAAGCTGTTTCAGCACGGCTTCAAAGGCTGACTCCGTAACTTTTCCGGCCCGCCGCATCACCTCGATTTCTGCATCGCTTTTTATGCGCCGCAAAGGATTAAGCAGCGCCGTGGCCGAGCTAAATGCGGCTTTCGGATAGAGCCCTTGTAAGCCAACCAGCGTTTCACCCCGAGTCGAGTCGCTCACCGCAATACGCGGCTTGTGCGGCACGTTGAACCCGGACAGTATATCTCGCAGCAAGGTGTGCGGGTCGTCATGATCACCCAAAATACGCAAGTTGGCTTTCGTATCGCTTAAGCCGCCAAACTCGGCCGTCATGCGGGGTAAGGTCAATATGGGATCGTGGTCGGGCGTTAGCCAGGCCCCTTCCAACCACATCCCCGGATGCAGCACTGCCCCAAAGCTGGGTACATCGCGAGGGACACCCATCATATACCGTAAATCTGCCGAAATGGGCAGAAAAACGAGATCAACTTTGTCTTGAATGTGCTTCTGAAATTTTTGTAGACGAGCATTGTAATTCATTGGTTTTCCTTTCATTACTATTTTTAGAAGTTTACCAAATGACATAA
>JAAEUI010000126.1 GCA_024227475.1 Paracoccaceae bacterium
TATGAACTTTTCCCACGGCTTGAAGAACGAAAAACCCAAATCGCTGGTACGATGTCGGGTGGCGAACAAGCAATGGTTTCGATTGGCCGAGGCCTAATGAGCTCACCGGACATGCTCATCATTGATGAACCGTCCTTGGTGTAAGCGGCGGTGCAATATTCGGCCACGGTAGCGGCGGCATTGTGCTGTCGCGGGCGGCGTAAAAACCGGCCACTTATGCCCTTTCGATGTTGGGAGGGCTTGGGGATTTACACCGTGGAATTGTATTTGAAGGTTCGCCGGGCTCATTTTCAGGATGGGCTGAGCGGGCGCAGGATAGCACGAGATTTTGGGATCAGCCGGGACAGTGTTTCGAAGATGTTGGCGTATTCGGAGCCGCCTGGGTATCGACGGACGGCACCGGTCAAGCGGCCCAAGCTGGACCCTTACACAGACCAAATTGACCAGTGGTTGTTGGAAGATAAACTGCGTCCGCGCAAGCAGCGTCATACGGCTAAACGTGTTTTTGAGCGGCTTCGCGATGAGTGTGGGTTTTCCGGCGGATATACCATTGTCAAAGATTATGTGCGCGGTCAGAAACGCGGTTCCCGCGAGATGTTTGTGCCGCTTTCACATCCCCCGGGGCATGCGCAGGCCGACTTTGGCGAAGCCCTGGTTGTGATCGGCGGGATCGAGCAGAAAGCCTATTTCTTTGCATTCGATTTACCACACAGTGACGCCTGCTACATCCGGGCCTACCCGGCGGCGAACACCGAGGCCTGGCTGGATGGACATGTCCATGCGTTTACCTTCTTCGGCGCGGTTCCCCAATCGATCCTTTACGACAATGACAAATGCCTGGTCGCTAGGATCATGCCGGATGGCACCCGCAACCGCACCCAACGCTTCAGCGCGATGCTGTCTCACTATGTAATTGATGACCGGTATGGCCGCCCCGGCAAGGGCAACGATAAAGGTAAGGTTGAAGGGCTGGTTGGCTATGGGCGTCGCAACTTCATGGTGCCGATGCCGCAGTTTGCCGACTGGGATGCCTTTAACGACTATCTGGAAGGCCAATGCCGCAAGAGGCAGGGTGATATCCTGCGGGGTCAAAAGACCAGCATTGGCGAACGGTTAGAATCTGATCTGGCCGCCATGCATGATTTACCTGCCGCTCCCTTTGAAGCCTGTGATCTGCGCAGCGGCCAGGTCACATCGACATCTGTGGTGCGCTATCGCGACAATGATTACTCAGTGCCCGTGGCCTACGGGCATCGTGAGGTCTGGATCAAAGGCTTCGTTGGCCGGGTTGTCATCGGTTGCGCAGCAGAGGTGATTGCCGACCACCCCCGTTCTTATGACACGGCGGATTTTGTGTTTGACCCGGTGCATTACCTGCGACTTATCGAGCGCAAGATTATGGCCTTCGATCAAGCGGCTCCTTTGCAAGGCTGGGATTTGCCTGCGCCGTTCAAAACCCTCCAACGGTTATTGGAAGCGCGACAAGGCAAAGCTGGTAAACGGGAATACGTGCAGGTTTTACGTCTGTTGGAACGCTTTGAGATGGATGTGTTGCACGTCGCGATCAAAGACGCCCTGAAGCTTGGAGCAATCAGCTTTGATGCCATCAAGCATCTGGTGCTGTGCCGGGTGGAACGGCGGCCACCGCGGTTGGATCTGGATGTCTACCCGTTCCTGCCCAGCACAAACGTCGCGACAACGTCAGCGTCTTCCTACATGTGTCTGCTCGGCGGTGATGCGACATGACGGATGCTCCGGAACTGCTGCTGGCTCATCACCTCAAAACCCTGCGGCTGCCAACCTTCCTGCGCGAATATGACAAACAGGCGCGCATCTGTGCCGCCGATGGTGTGGATCATGTGCGCTATCTGGCCCGACTGACAGAGCTGGAGTTGATCGACCGCGAACGGCGGATGGTTGAACGCCGGATCAAGTCGGCTAAGTTCCCGGCAGTCAAAAGCCTCGATAGCTTCGACTTCAAAGCCATCCCTAGCCTGAACAAGATGATGGTTCTGGAACTGGCCCGCTGTGAGTGGATGGAGCGACGGGAAAACGTCATTGCCCTTGGGCCTTCCGGAACAGGCAAAACCCATGTCGCCCTCGGGTTGGGCCTTGCGGCTTGTCAAAAGGGGCTGCCGGTGGCGTTTGTAACAGCGGCGGCGCTGGTCAATGAACTGATGGAAGCGCGTGACGAGAAGCGCCTGTTGCGCCGTCAGCGGCAACTGGCCAAGGTGAAACTGCTGATTATCGATGAGCTGGGCTTTGTGCCTCTGAGCAAAACCGGCGCGGAATTGCTGTTTGAGCTGATCTCGCAACGCTATGAACAAGGGTCCACGCTGATCACCAGCAACCTGCCGTTCGAAGAATGGACAGAAACCTTTGGCACAGAACGCCTCACTGGTGCCCTGCTGGACCGGCTGACCCACCACGTCAGCATTCTGGAAATGAACGGAGAAAGCTATCGTTTGAACCAAAGCCGGGCGCGACAGGCGAAAGCTAACAAATAACAACCAAACATATTGGCCCAAGGGCCAATGCGCCTTGGAACGTGCTTGCTATATGGAGGCCGCTCGCTCCAAGGCACGCACACAAAAAAACTTCCCACAGACATTCAAACGACAGACAATAAGGCCGCATCAGCAGTGGCCGGCTTTTGCGCCGCCATCTGGCAGGTTTTTACGCCGCCGTTGACA
>JAAEUI010000127.1 GCA_024227475.1 Paracoccaceae bacterium
AAGAAGGGACGATCGAAATGATGGAATGGCTGCGTGCCATCGTCGATCTACGGGTGGGGTGTCCGCCCCACGAGGCTGTTTTGGATCTAAACGGCGGGCTCGCGGTTTGCGGTGAGTTTGTTGAAACAGACGGGATCGGATTCATTGAAAACCTTCAAAACCTTCGCGAGCGTGTCAAAGAAAGGAATGCCGGGAAAGAGTAGTTCAGAGGTCAGATTCAAGCCACTTCGAGGAGTCAGTGCCATGGACTTGGAGAGCTCAGCTCCGATTAGAGACGACTCTACGGTAAAGCCTGATGTCGGTGTGTTTCTGTGCAAGTGCGGTAAAAATATCGGCGGCAGTGTCGACGTAGACTCGCTGGCTCTAGCAATCGAAGACATACCGAGCGTCAAGCACATCCAGGTGAACACCTATACCTGTTCAGAGCCCGGGCAGGCTGAAATCGAGACGGCCATCACGGAGCACAAGCTGGAAAAAATAGTGATTGCAGCCTGTTCTCCAAGACTGCACGGCCCCACCTGGCAGGAACTGCTCAGGCGCAGCGGACTGAATCCGGCGGTGGTGGAAGTCGCCAACATTCGCGAACAGTGCAGCTGGGTACATCTGCATGAAAAAACCGAAGGCACTCAAAAGGCCCTTGAATTGGTCCGGATTGCGATTGCCAGGGCCGAACTCCTTCAACCGGTTGCCGAGATGACTGTCCCGGTGACCCAGCGTGCCCTGGTAATTGGCGGTGGGGTAGCGGGAATTCAGGCAGCCCTGGATCTTGCCGATGACGGTTATGAGACGGTTCTGGTGGAAAAAAGCCCCACCATCGGCGGCATTATGGCGCTGATCGATAAAACCTTTCCCACCATGGACTGCTCCATCTGTATTCTGGGGCCGAAAATGGCCGATGCCGGTAAGCACAAGAACATCAAACTGATCGCCAATGCAGCGGTTTCCAGCATTTCCGGTTATGTCGGGAACTTTGAGGTTAACATCCGGCAAAAGGCCCGCTATGTGGATGAAACCCTTTGCACGGCCTGCAACGATTGTGTCGAAGTCTGCCCGGTTGATGTGGTCGACGAATGGTCGGGCAACCTCGGGTGGCGTAAGGCCATCTATATCCCCTATCCCCAATCAGTTCCGGCCAGCTATATCATCGATGAAAAGAACTGTCTGGGGCTCTCTCCGTTGACATGCGGCAAATGCATCGATGCCTGCGATAAAAAGGCCATCATTTATGAAGACCGCGACCGGGACTACACTTACAAGGTCGGTGCCGTTATTGTTGCCGTCGGTTTTAAGCCCTTTGACGCCAAACGCATTCCGGAATACGGCTATGGCCGATTTGACAACGTTCTGACCACTCTGGAGTTTGAACGCCTGATCAATGCGGCCGGTCCAACCCAGGGTGAACTGGTGCGGCCGTCTAACTTTAAGGCGCCCGAACGGGTGGCCTTTGTTAATTGTGTCGGCTCCCGCGATGTACGCTTTAATCCGTATTGCTCGAATTTCTGCTGTATGGAAAGCATCAAAAATGCGCTATTGATTAAAGAGCACTGGCCGGATGTGGCGGTTACCATCTTCTACATGGACATCCGAGCATTCGGCAAGGGCTTTGAAGAGCTGTACCGCCGTTCCCGTGAGGAAGGGATCCGCTATGTCCGCGGCCGCCCCTCAAGAATTCTGCAGGATCCGCGCAGCAACAATCTAAAGGTGATGGTTGAAGATACCCGTTCAGATGAAGTTCTTTCAGAGGAATACGATATGGTGGTGCTCTCGGTAGGTGCCGACGGCCCGGATGCCGTGCCGCTGCCGTTGGCCAGAAGCCCGGAAGGTTTCTACATCGAGGCCCATCCAAAACTAAAGCCGGTGGATAGCCCCAGCGACGGTGTTTTCATTGCCGGCGGTGCCGAGGCCCCCAAGGATATTCGTGAAACCGTGACCCAGGCCAGCGCGGCAGCCGGTCGGGCGGCCGGATTGCTGCTGAGAAGAGAGGTGCGTATTGAACCCCTGTTTGCCGTTGTGGATACGGAATCCTGCAATGTCTGTGGTATTTGCGCCACCCGCTGCCCCTATCAGGCGATCAGTGTCAGCAAGGAGAAAAAAACCCCGGCCCGGGTCAATCCCGCACTTTGCAAAGGATGCGGCACCTGCGCCGCTGACTGTCCCCAAGACAGCATCACCATGACCAATTTTACCGACACCATGATCCTGCGTCAGATCGATGTGGCACTGCAGGATAACCCAACGGATAAAGTTCTGATTTTTGCCTGCAATTGGTGCTCCTAT
>JAAEUI010000128.1 GCA_024227475.1 Paracoccaceae bacterium
GGAATCTTTTTTTGGGCGGCTCTTTTGCACGCTACGTAAGCCTTGAGTTTAGACAAACGGATAAACGCTCGGCAAGAAAAATGCACGAGCTTTGAATCTTAACAATCGATTAACGGCGTTTGACTGCCCGTTCAGGCCGACTTTTTGGGATGGTTCAGAAATTGGTTGACAAATTGGCCACGCAAGCCCCAAGGAAAAAAGGGAGGCCTGTCGTAGAATGAGGAAAATGAACTAACCAAAAACTACGGAGGGCCTCATGACCCAGTATCGGGTCGAACACCTGGATTTGTCAACCCGGATTGAGATTAGTCTGAAAATGGTAATGAGTAGCGCGGAACGAGGATGGGGGTGGGTCACAGAAATGGCGGCAGCGTATGGCGTATCGCGGCAGACGTTCTACGATCTGCGTGATAAACTGCGATCCGTCCTGGTCAAGGCATTGCAACCGCAAGCACCGGGACCGAAAGCGGAGAGCCAGGCGTTGGAGGTCGACGGGGAGTACATACGCTGGGCGACGACGGTGTTGGCGATGCTGAAAGGGAGCACCCGTGACATCCAACTGGGGCTGGAGTTGTTGTACGGGGTCGGGCGGTCGGTGGGGTTTATCAGCGAGACGGTGAATGCGGTGGGCGAAAGCGCGGCGACATACAATGGTCAGTTGTGTCCCGAACAACCGGTCTTGGGCGAAGCGGATGAAGTGTTTCAGGGCATGAAGCCGTGTTTCACGGTGGTGGACGGGCAATCCTTCATGGTGTTGAACTTATCGGCAGAAGCGGACCGTTCGGGGGCCACCTGGGCCAAGACGTTTCAGCAGTTGACGGAGCGCGGAGTTGAGTTTCAAGACATCGTGAGTGACAATGCTGGTGGCATCCGGGCAGGGCTGCAAAAGGCCGGATTGGGTGCAGTTTGGCGCTTGGATGTGTTCCACGTACTGCACGATGGGCACCGGGTCAGGCAAAAACTGGAAAACGCGGCCTACCGAGCAATGCGCCAGGCTGAATGCGCCGAGGCTTATGCCGCTCAACAGGCTGAGCGCGCGGGCCGGGTGGGACGTCCGCGCCAAGCAACGCCGCCCGTTTCCGAAACAGTGCAGCAACAAGACCTGGCGATTGAGCAGTTCGACCTGTGGACCTGGCTGCTGTCCGAAGTCCGCTTTGCGCTCGAACCGGTGCATGGCTACCGCATCAATGACAGCGCTACCGCCCGTGAAACGCTGGTGGTTGCCAGTGACTTGATGCAACAACTCGACCATCCAGACATCACGGCCTTTGCCGCCAGCCTCCTGCGAAACCTGGACATTCTGTTGGACCCCTTGCGCTGGCTTGAACTACAGGTGACCGACTGGCAACAAACGCTCTGTCCTGATGACGAGGCCTTGATCATGTACGCCTGCCGCTGCCCGGATGTGGCGGTCGACGACTTGCCTGAACAGTTGCATTTGGCCGCCCAGGCCTATGAACAGGCGCTCGCGCTGTTCCATCGCGCTTCCAGCCATGCCGAGTCGTTTCATAGCTGGCTACGACCTTATCTGGTCATCCACCGCACTCTACCCGACTGGTTGTTGCCCTTGGCGACACTTTTTTGGAACCACCACGCGTTTCAGCGCGGCATGCGCGCCGGACACAGCGCGGTTGCGTTGGCGGGTATTGATGACCCACCTTCTCTTCAGACGGTGCTTCGTCAGGTTTATCACATGGCCTTTGGCGAGGAGATTCGTCCCATGGCTGTGTAGTCGGTTCAGGTGTTAATTTGTCAAGTTATCTTTTGGGGAGAATGAACCATCCCGAAAATCAGAGTAAATGCAACGCTCGCGCCCGTAACACGGCTTGGGTGCGGTTGCGGGCACTCAGCTTTTGGCAGATGTTGTAGACATGTGTCTTGACCGTGCCAACCAC
>JAAEUI010000129.1 GCA_024227475.1 Paracoccaceae bacterium
ACGCTCTAGAATGTTGCCACCTCTCGTCTGGTTCCAATCGTTTGACTAACAATATCGGCAATCCTAAATCGCGTAGTTTGGCGAGTAGGCCATGCAAAGCGGCCTGGTCGGCGATGAGACCTGTTAACAAGGTTTCGTCGTCGGATAGGGCGGTGACGGTAATATCATCGAACCAATTGCCCCATTTGAGGTCGAGACAGCCGCTGACTTTAATTTGATAAGCGGCAGGTTCATCAAAGATACGCGCATTAACCATGTTGATTGTCTCCTTACCTTATTCGTTAGAATGACACAATTTTTTTCAACAGTGACTATAGATTAAGGAGAAAGTGGGGGAGTTGTAATCCCCCAAAGTGGGGGATTAGAGGGGGTTACAAATTCAGTTCTTCGGCGCGGGCGACGGCTTCGGTGCGGCTGTGGACGTTGAGCTTGCTGTAGATGTTTTTGATGTGGGAGCGCACGGTACTGGGGGCGATGAACAGCTCTTTGGCGATTTCGGTACTGGATAGATGGGTGTTTAGCAGGCGCAGCACATCCAACTCGCGCTGGCTGAGGGGGTCAATGAGGGGGGAGGGTGTGAAAACGGCCGTTTTCCTTTCCCCACCGTTCATCTCCATCAACAACCGGCGGGTATAATCTGACGGCACACGCCGTAGCAACTGGCGCATCGGCTCGCCCTCGTCAATGAACAGGCGGATATACCCGCCCGGTTCGGCTAAAGTCAGGGCGCGGGAGAGTACGGCCGTCGCCTCCGCCAACTCCCCCGCCGCCTGCCGCGCCATCGCCTGCAAAATCAGGATTTTGATGCTTTCATGTACCCAGCCCGCTTCCTCGGCGGCCTCTAGCAAGCGATTCAGGAGCGTTTGCACCGGACTCAAATAGGGTTTGCCCTGTGCTATCAACACCCGCGCCAGATTGATGTGGTGTAAATCATGGTGGTAACTGAGTTCGCCATCAATCGTTAAACCGCTGGCGTTGGCCCAGGAAACGGCCGTTTCCACATCCCCAGCCGCCAGCCAATAGCGCAAACGACATTCATCCAACCAACCCGTCAACCACAAATCAACCGGATTCATCGCTATCACATCATCAGCTTTTTGGATGGCGCTGGCCGTCCCCAGCCTATCGCCTAACGCCAATTTTAGCCTTGCTAGATTTACATACGTATCGGCCAACACATCAAACTGATTCATCTGCACGCACAACGCAACGCCCTGCTCCACATATTGCTGCGCCGCGTCCAAATCATTCCATTCCCGTTGCAAATCGCCCATTTTTATTAATGGAAAACCAGCCACCGGCATCGGCCGTCCATCTGCGCGTACAGATTGTTCCCGCGCTGCCTCGTAGGTTGCCCACGCCTCATGGAGCCGCCCCCGTTTTGACTGCTGGATGCCCACGTAGCAAGAAGCCGGGATGGTCAGCATCCGGTCGCCCACTCTGCGGCCATGCTTGGCGGCTAAGGCAAATGTTTTTTCAGCGGCGACCACATCGCCCAGCGCCCAATACGCGCCACCCAAAGCCACACGGGTATTCCCGTGCCAGGAATCATCCGTATCAGCTAAAAAGGTCAAGGCCAGTTCCGATTGTTCCACCACCGTCGGAATATCGCCGTCGATCAAAGCGTTATGCGCCCGCAGGGTGGCGATACCGCCTGCCAATCGGCACGCGTCAACCGATAGGCTATCGGTTGACAAATTGCCGCTTTTCAAACTTTGTTCAGC
>JAAEUI010000130.1 GCA_024227475.1 Paracoccaceae bacterium
CACTCTCAACCCGCAAACCGCCGCAATCGCTTAAGCCCGACACACAAAACCAATCCGTCCCGAAAACCGGTGACGGAAGCCAGAAACCTGCGCTCGATCAGAAAATCACTGCAAACGGCCATTCATGCAGAGGTCTCAAGGTTCAGTTGCTTGCAACCTTGCACCTCTGCCCGCGCCAGCAAGGTTCGGCAATCATTTCCTCTGGGGTTGGGCGCAGCTTTCAATGCCGCCTTTCTGCAGGCCCTGCGCTCATTCGGAAAGTTCTTTCCACGTAACAGAACGTCTCGCCTTTCCGCTGCCTGTTTTCGCACCGCTGACAGTGAAAAGCTGGGGCAGGTGCCAAGGCCCCTTCCGGGCGGCTTTCAGTTTGTTTTGCGTGGCCATACTTGGCCCCCAAGAAATCCCCCACTTTTAGTGAAATAGAGGCGCACAGCATGAAACACCAATTCAGGTCCCTTCACCCGCTCCATGGGTCTTTCACCAGAAAGGCCACACGGTTCTGGGTGGCACCCGTCACCCGCGCAAATACCCGGTTTTACCGTCAGCGCATCGCCGACAGGTTGGAAATCAGAACGGACCGCACTTTGCGGATCTGATCGGATACATACTCCGCCTTTTTCTGATCCTCGACGCAGCACTGATGGGCAATCGTGGCGCAGCGCTCACGTTCCGCAATCAATGCCCGGATGATGGCATGCTCTACAGCGTCCGCGACCTCCTTTGGATGGTCATCTTCGGACACGCCGAGAATGTTCTGAACTTCCTTGGCTGCAATTTCCGCACGCTCCCTGAGGTTTTTTGACATCGGTCGTCCCTTTTGATTTGTTGGAGTTTGGCATTCCCGGAAAACCTAACAAAATTCGACTCCAAGAAGAAGAGCAAAGGGCAGGTTGGTTTTCGCTGCCCGCCGGCAGTCCGTTCTGCCGCAATGACCCACGAGATCGCGACAGCCTTCCGGCAAGTCCCCGGCGGGCTGCCGCAGGTTTCCTAAAACCGCATTTACCCCTTGCATGGCTGGCTGGCTGGCCCTAGAAGAGCCACTGATTTTGCAGCACTCCGCCGCGCGCTCTGGCGTGGCCACGACAGACGAAGGATGCCCCGATGCAGGTAACTGAGACGCTCAACGAAGGTCTGAAACGCGCTTATGCGATCACTGTTTCTGCCTCCGAGCTGGAAGAAAAAGTAAACACCAAGCTGACCGAAGCCCAGCCTAATGTGGAAATGAAGGGTTTCCGCAAAGGCAAGGTGCCAATGGCGCTCCTGAAAAAACAGTTCGGCAAGTCGATTCTGGGCGAGGCCATGCAGGAAAGCATCGACGGTGCGATGAATGATCATTTTGAAAGTTCGGGCGACCGTCCGGCGATGCAGCCCGACGTCAAGATGACCAATGAAGACTGGAAAGAGGGCGACGACGTTGAAGTTTCGCTGAACTACGAGTGCCTGCCTGCTGTGCCGGAAGCCGATTTTTCCAAAATCAAACTGGAGAAACTGGTTGCCAAAGCAGAGGACAAAGACATCGAGGAGGCGCTCGGCAACCTTGCCTCGACCGCACAGGATTTTGACGACCGCAAGAAAGGTTCCAAAGCCAAAGACGGCGATCAGGTTGTGATCAACTTCCTGGGCAAAGTGGATGGCGAGGCTTTTGAGGGCGGCGCTGCGGATGATTACCCGCTGGTTCTGGGGTCCAACAGTTTCATTCCGGGGTTTGAGGAGCAGCTGGTGGGTGCTAAGGTTGGCGAGGAAATGGAAGTTAAGGTCACTTTCCCAAGCGAGTATGGTGCCGACAATCTGGCTGGAAAAGATGCGGTTTTTGAATGTAAAATCAATGCGGTAAAAGCCCCTAAAGCTGCGGAAATTGATGACGAGCTGGCCAAGAAATTCGGCGCCGAGAACCTGGATGGCCTGAAAGAACAGATCACCGAGCGTCTGGGCCAGGAATTTTCCGGGGCCGCTCGCATGGTGACCAAGCGCCAGGTCATGGACGAGCTGGACAAGCTGGTGGATTTTGACCTGCCGCCGACGCTGGTCAAGCAGGAAGCGGATTCGATCGCCCACCAGTTATGGCACGATGAAAACCCGGATGTTCAGGGCCATGATCACCCGGAAATCGAGACAACCAAAGAGCACAACGAACTGGCCGAACGCCGGGTGCGCCTGGGCCTGTTGCTGGCAGAGGTTGGTCAGTTTCAGGAAATCAGCGTAACCGATGCGGAAATGCAGCAGGCGGTTATGCAACAGGCGCAGCAGTATCCAGGACAGGAACGCGAGTTCTTTGAATACGTCCAGTCAAATCAGCAGATGCTGCAGCAACTGCGGGCCCCGATTTTTGAGGACAAGGTCATCGACTATATCGTTGAACTGGCGGATGTGTCTGAGAAAGAGGTTTCCAAGGATGATTTGCAGAAAGCGGTTGAGGCGCTCGAAAAAGACTAATCTTCCGTGATCTGAGTTGAATGAGGGCGCCAGACCGGTGCCCTTTTTTCTCCCCCCAGACAGAAGTCGGGCGGGACGTCCGTTGTGTAGTTGAGCAAATTGGCACCTTGAAGCCCCCCTGCCTCCGAACTACAGTTATGCGGACCGAAGAAACCAATTCCCAATACAGGCAACGAAAATGAGAGATCCACTAGAAGTTTACGCAAACACGCTCGTGCCCATGGTGGTCGAACAGACCTCGCGCGGTGAACGGGCCTATGATATTTTTTCGCGGCTTTTAAAGGAGCGGATCATCTTTGTTTCCGGCCCGGTGCATGACGGCATGTCAACGTTGATTGTGGCGCAGTTGTTGTTTCTGGAAGCCGAAAATCCAAAAAAGGACATTGCCATGTATATCAACTCGCCTGGCGGTGTTGTGACCTCGGGCTTGTCGGTTTACGACACCATGCAGTACATCCGCCCCAAAGTGTCTACCCTGTGCATCGGGCAGGCGGCTTCGATGGGGTCTTTGCTGATGGCCGCCGGTGAAAAGGGCATGCGGTTTTCGTTGCCAAATTCGCGGATTATGGTGCATCAGCCTTCGGGTGGGTTTCAGGGGCAGGCGTCAGACATCGCCCTGCACGCCAAAGAGATTCTGGAACTGAAAGACCGGCTGAACCAGATTTACGTCGATCATTGCGGCCAGAAAATCGATGTGGTTGAGAAAGCGCTGGATCGCGATAATTTCATGACTGCAGAAGAGGCAAAAGACTGGGGATTGATTGATGAAATCGTTCAGAAGCGCGCGCCCGTAGACGAAGAAAAATGACAATAGCGGCATTGTCCGGGTCTGATTCAGATTAGGGCAATGCAACCGGACCCGGATTTTGACGCCGCCTTGTTTTGCGCAAACTCTGTAGATCAGAATTCGTACAAACCGTACGGGAGTTCGTCGCGTTTAATCCGTTCCAGGTGTGGTTATGAGTGGCTTCGGGTTGCACCATTTTAGGGCGACACGTCGTGCGCGCGCTGGTGGATCCGTTTGGATGCGTCGCGCTTTTAGTCAAAGCTTTCTTTACTGAATTGTGGCATTTCTGAAGGCTGGAATGTCGCACGAAACACACCCAGAGAGTTTCAGGCATGGAGGGAGTTTGGCCGATCCTGAAATGCTGTTCTCAGCGTCTTGCGACGCTGCGCATCAGGGGGCATTGGCTTGTCGAACAAACCCCGATGCGCTCCAATAATGGCATTGTGCCCTGACAGAAACTGCAATATTGTATTTGGAAGAACAGGTTGTTCGGGGATTTTGCGGCTAAAGTGAGCGCAGAAAAAGCGGAATTGAGCGGAGTGAGTGATGGCAAATTCTGGTAACGGTGAGAGCAAGAACACGCTTTACTGCTCCTTCTGTGGCAAGTCCCAGCATGAGGTTCGCAAGCTGATTGCCGGCCCGACTGTTTTTATCTGCGATGAATGCGTTGAACTGTGCATGGATATCATTCGCGAAGAGGCAAAATCTTCGCTGGTTAAATCATCCGACGGCGTGCCGACACCGCAGGAAATCTGCCAGGTTCTGGACGATTATGTGATCGGACAGGACATGGCCAAACGGGTGCTGTCCGTGGCTGTTCACAATCACTACAAGCGCCTCAATCACGCCGAGAAAAACTCCGAAATTGAATTGGCGAAATCCAATATTCTGCTGATTGGCCCAACCGGTTGCGGCAAAACCCTGCTGGCGCAGACCCTGGCCCGGATATTGGACGTTCCCTTTACCATGGCGGACGCCACCACACTGACCGAAGCGGGTTATGTCGGCGAGGATGTCGAGAACATTATCCTCAAACTGTTGCAGGCGTCCGAATACAACGTCGAACGCGCCCAGCGGGGCATCGTCTATATTGATGAAGTAGATAAAATTACCCGCAAATCGGACAACCCGTCGATTACCCGGGACGTGTCGGGCGAGGGTGTGCAGCAGGCGCTCTTGAAGATCATGGAAGGCACCGTTGCTTCCGTACCGCCCCAGGGTGGGCGCAAGCATCCGCAGCAGGAATTCCTGCAGGTCGACACCACAAATATTCTGTTCATCTGCGGTGGCGCATTTGCGGGGCTTGAAAAAATCATCGCTCAGCGCGGCAAGGGCTCGGCAATCGGTTTTGGTGCTGACGTCAAAGACGAGGACAGTCGCGGCGTTGGCGAGGTGTTTACCGAGCTGGAGCCCGAAGACCTGCTTAAATTCGGCCTGATCCCGGAATTTGTCGGTCGCCTTCCGGTTATCGCCACACTGACCGATCTGGATGAGGACGCGCTGGTAACGATCTTGAGCCAGCCCAAAAATGCGCTGGTCAAGCAATACCAGCGGTTGTTCGAACTGGAAGACGCCAAGCTAAGCTTTACCGATGATGCGTTGAGAGCCATCGCACTGCGCGCCATTGACCGCAAAACCGGCGCACGTGGGCTTCGTTCGATCATGGAGGATATCCTGCTCGATACGATGTTTGAACTGCCCGGTCTGGAAAATGTCGCCGAGGTTGTGGTTGGCGAGGAGGCTGTGCGGCGCGAAGCTGAACCGCTGGTGGTATACGCCGACCGGGACGAGGATGCAGCGACTGCAAGTTAAAACGACTGGACCCGTCCCCGGAGTTTGGGGCATAACCCGGTCAGACATCCAAAAGGGCAGAATATGAAATTCATCCTTCGACTGTTTACCTGGTGGAATGGCCAGACACTGAATACCCAGTTTTTTACCTGGCGCAAGGGCGTGCGGGTTGGTGAGGATGCTGAAGGCAACATCTTCTATCAGTCGCGTGACGGTGTAAAACGCTGGGTCATTTACAACGGTGAGTGCGAGGCTTCGCGGGTTACGCCGGATTGGCATGGCTGGCTGCACCACACGTATGACAGCCCGCCAACCGATGCGCCGCTGGTTCACAAGGCCTGGGAAAAACCGCATCAGGAAAACCTGACAGGCACCGCGCTGGCCTATGCGCCTGCAGGGTCACTGCGTCACGCAAACCCCGCAGAACGCAGCGACTATGACGCCTGGCAACCTGAGTAAGCAGGTAAACCAAAATGGCAGGTAACGCAGCAGAAACAGCAATTGGCGCAGTCGTTCTGGCCGCTGCGGCCGGATTTCTGGCCTATGCCGCGAATACGACAGGGGTATCGGGGCCAACCGACAGTTACGAGATTCACGCCAATTTCCGCTCGGTTGAAGGTATCAGTCTTGGCTCGGATGTTCGCCTCGCCGGGGTCAAAGTTGGCTCTGTGACCGGCCTTGAGCTGAACCCGCTGACATTTCGGGCTGACACTACGATCGCTGTTAACTCTGGAATCGTGCTGCCCGACGACAGTGCTATCATGATTTCATCTGAGGGGCTGCTTGGCGGCAACTTTGTTGAACTTATCCCCGGTGGCTCCGAGTTTAACCTGGACCCGGGTGGCGAGATTCTGGACACTCAGGGGGCCGTGAGCCTGATTTCCCTGCTTCTGAAGTTTGTTACCGGCAAGGAAGAATGAAGCGGTTTTTCATAGCTGCTTTGGCCGGTCTGTTGAGCACGGTTCCGGTTCACGGGCAAAGCAATGTCGCAACCAAAGACGGTGACACAGCTCAGCTTCGCGCGCTTGATACAATTACTGGCGCAGTGCGTGATCTGGAAGTCAGGGTGGGTGAAACCGTTGATTATGAGCGCCTGTCCATCGCCCTGAAAGAATGCCGGTACCCAGCCGACAATCAGGCCGCCGATGCTTTTGTTTATCTGGTGATAAAAGACGTGCGCGAGGAAACACCTCGCTTTGAAGGCTGGATGATTGCGTCCAGTCCGGCACTGTCAGCGCTGGAACATCCCCGTTACGATGTCTGGGTGCTGAGCTGTAATACATCCGACGAGTGAACCGATGTTGGCTGTGCGGCGAACCTGGCTTCAACAGGCAGAGCTTGCTCCAGTTTGGCGTGATAGTCCGCGCGTGATATTTCGATGGCACCGAGGCTGGCGAGATGTGAGGTCAGGAACTGGGTATCAAACAGAACGAATCCTCCGAACCGAAGCCGTGACACCAGGTAAGCCAGAGCAATTTTTGAAGTGTCGGTGCGGGCTGAAAACATACTCTCGCCAAAAAAAGCCCCACCAAGTGCAACGCCATAAACGCCTCCGGTAAGGTCACCGTCGTGGGATACCTCCAGAGAATGCGCAAAACCCATTTGGTGCAGCTGGCTATAAAGGCGCTGAATCGGCTCGTTGATCCAGGTTTCTCGTCGATTTGCGCAGGCACTCACAACCGCATCAAACTGAGTGTTGAACGAGATGGTGTAGTTTTCCCGCCGGAGGCGGCGTGCGAGCGACCTTGAGATGTGAAAACCATCAAGCGGCATCACCCCGCGCAGCTGCGGATCAACCCAGTAGATTTCCGGGTCATCGGCACTGTCAGCCATCGGAAAGATACCGCAAGCGTAGGCTTGCAACAGCAGTTGTGGCGTTATTTTGTCAGGTGTTTCCCCCGGCATTTAACCTTCGGCCTGCGCTTCCAGCCAATTCTCCAGCCAGTGGATGTTGTAATCCCCGGACTGGATGTCGGGCTCGTCCAGCAGCGCGTAAAACAGCGGGATCGTGGTATCCACCCCGTCTACGATCAGTTCCCCTAACGCACGGTTTAACCGGGCCAGCGCCGCTGTCCGGTCGGTGCCTGTCACGATCAGTTTGGCAATCAGGCTGTCATAGTAAGGTGGGATGGAATACCCGTCGTAAAGTGCTGAATCCATCCGAACTCCCAGCCCGCCCGGTGCATGGAACGTTGATATGGTTCCGGGGCAGGGGGTGAAATTCGGTAGTTTCTCGGCATTAATCCGCACTTCGATGGCGTGGCCTTTGATTGACAGGTTTTCCTGTTTGAACCACATCTCCTCGCCGGCTGCGACACGGATCTGCTGTTTCACCAGATCGACACCGAAAATCGCCTCCGTCACGGGGTGTTCCACCTGCAGACGTGTGTTCATTTCGATAAAAAAGAACTCTCCGCCCTCGTAAAGAAACTCAATGGTTCCGGCCCCGGCGTATCCGATGTCAGCAACCGCATCAGCACAGACCTTGCCAATCCGCGCACGGGTTTTGGCGTCTATGACCGGGCCTGGAGCCTCTTCAAATACCTTTTGGTGGCGGCGTTGCAACGAGCAATCCCGCTCGCCCAGATGCACCGCTTTGCCACGTCCGTCGCCAAACACCTGTATTTCGATGTGGCGGGGTAGGGTGAGGTATTTCTCGATATAAACCTCGTCATTGCCAAAAGCTGCTTTGGACTCTGACCGGGCCGAGAAGAACGCTTCTTCAAGATCATCTCGGGTTTTGGCCAGCTTCATACCGCGTCCGCCGCCGCCAGCCGTTGCTTTGACGATGACCGGAAAACCCATGTCATCAGAAACCTCAAAGGCTTCTTCAATTGTGTCCACCCCGCCGTCAGATCCCGGCACGCAGGGCACGCCAAGGTTCTTCATGGTTTCCTTGGCCGTTATCTTGTCGCCCATGATCCGGATATGCTCAGCCGTCGGACCGATGAATTTGATGTCGTGATCTTCCAGAACCTGCACAAACTGCGCGTTTTCCGACAGAAAACCGTAACCGGGATGCACTGCTTCAGCCCCGGTAATTTCGCATGCGGACATGATATTGGGAACGTTCAGGTAACTCAGTGCACCTGGCGGCGGGCCAATGCAAACGCTTTCATCGGCCATGCGTACATGCATGGCGTCAGAGTCAGCTGTTGAGTGCACAGCCACTGTCTGGATACCCAATTCGCGACAGGCGCGGATCACCCTCAGGGCGATTTCTCCCCGGTTTGCGATCAGAACTTTGGAAAACATGCGCTAGGCTCCCGTACCGCTATTCAAGTATCACAAGCGGCGTGCCGAATTCGACGGGCGATCCGTCCTCAACCAGTATGCGCTTGACAGTGCCGGAAGACGGGGCGGGGATTTGGTTCATGGTTTTCATCGCTTCGACGATCAGCAGGGTCTGGCCTTCCTGAATATTATCGCCAACTGAAACGAAGGCAGGCGTTCCGGGCTCGGGTTGCAGGTACACAGTTCCCACCATCGGCGACGTTACAGCACCCGGATGCTGTGCCGGGTCCTCCGCTGGAGCGTCCGCAGCCGGAGTTGCGCCCGGAGCAACTGCAGCGGGCTGTATCGACGTTGCAGGGGCCACCGAGATTGGCGCTGCCATGACAGTCGTCTGGCGTGAAACGCGCACGTTAATGCTTGAATTGTCATCGAACTTACGTTTGACCTGCACCTCCGCTAGATCATTTTCGTTCAGTATCTCTGCAAGAGCCTGAATAAAGTCTACATCCGCATCTTGGTTTTTTTTGGACATCTTACCCTCAGAGTTTCTCGGCCCGTCTTATGCGCAGGCGTAGGCCCTTGTATATGGGTTTTTAACCCCTTGATAAAGACCGGAGTGCAGGGCCCGTCAATTCGCCATCAACCGGGTCTCTTGGACGACTTGCCGCATAGCATCCAGAGGAAGATACCCTCGTAAAATCGTGTCGCCGACAACGAATGTCGGGGTTCCGGTCACTTCCAGGTTCTTCCCCAAATTCTGCACTGTCTGAATATGCTCGGCGACATCCTCTGATTCCATATGTTCCAGTATCGGATCAGCCTCTAGTCCGACACCCTCAACCAGCGACCGGACTGACAACTCATTCATCGGCCCCTTAAAGGTAATCAGTTCCTCATAAAGCCTGGCATAAGCCTCCGGGCCATACAGTTGAAGCGCTGCAACTGCGGCCTTTGACGAGGCGTCCGAATCCGGCCCCAGAATTGGGTATTCCTTTACAATCAAACGGATATTGGCATCGCTTTCTATCAATTCAGAGACTTCAGAATGGGCTTTGCGACAATACCCGCAACGATAATCCACAAATTCTACGATGGTTACGTCACCATCGGGATTGCCACCAACATATGAGATCCCGTCATTCCACAATCCATTCTGGAATTGTTGAAACAGGAGGACATCGTGCTGAATCTGATCCATCCGTTCTCGGTTTTCCAGAATCTTCATGGCTTCCACAAGGATTTCGGGGTTTTGCAAGAGGTATTCGCGAATTTCCTGATGAAGCGCGTCGCGTTCGGCCTGGCTCATGGCCTCGATATCAAAGGCCTGCGCCCCCTGAGGAAGGAACAACGCAGAAATCAATGCCAGAGTCTTGAAAATACGCATCAGCGTCTCCTATTTGCGGGGCCTTATTCTCTTAACAGCACCCAGAATATCATCGGCCCTAAGCCACCCCACCGTTCCCCGCGGTAGCAGCCTTTGAGCGCGCGTCGCATGCAGTTCTGCCTGTTTGAAGTTGGATTGCAAGGCATATCGCTCAGCCGTTACCAGCGAGGCCATACCGTTTTGCCCGGACCTTGCATATGCCAGCCCGAGATTGCGCAGCATCCGTCCGTACAGCGGATCCCGTGCATAGGCCTTTTTCAGCACGACAAGCGCTTCTTTATTAGCGGAAGCGGAGTTAACGCCGAGCAAGGCGTGTCCCAGCCCGGCAAGGATAAGCGGCTCTTTGGGGGCGAGTTGTGCTGCGCGCCGATAAGAACCAACCGCAGCAGACGCATTCCCGTTTTCCAGTAATATCTGGCCACGCAATTCGTGGTAATAGGCATCCTTTGGTCGCATCTGTGTGAGTTTGGTGGCATACGCGACCGCTTTTTTGGGTTTGGGCAGACGGTGGTAGGCAATCGCGCGGGTCAGGGTCGCCAGTTCCGAATTGTCGTTTTTCTTCAGACGCCGCAAACTGCGCGACGGATTGCCAATGAATCCGTTGAACTTGGCCACCATTCGCGCATGCCAGTAACTCACTCCGGCAACCTGTGTGTTGGGTCGGTCCTTGTATTTCTGGGCATAGCCACGCATGCGGGACAGCCGCTGAGACGTCAGAGGATGGGACAGAACATAAGGGTCCTGATGCTTGACGCTCAGCACTTCCTGTCCGCGAAACAGATCCAGCACATCAACAGCGGCCTGTGGGTTAATACCGGCGGCGATCAGATAACGAACAGAAGATTCGTCCGCGCTGGCTTCCTGTGCCCGGCTGAACCCAAGCATGGACCGGCGCACTGCTTCCTGCAATCCAATGGCCACTCCGGAGCCACCACCAGCAGCGGCCGCAGCAACCCCGAGCAGCAGGCCGATACCCATGGCGGTTTGAATTGATCCGGTCTGCGCGGCGCGCTGCGTTAGGTGCCCACCGGTGATGTGACCCAGCTCATGGGCCAACACCGCCTGTAGCATTTCTACCGTCGTAAGGCGCCGGATCAGGCCCGAATTGACGAATATCCGGCTGCCTCCGGCGACAAAGGCGTTCATACTGCGGTCATTGACAATATAGATTTTTACCCGGCTTCCGGAGGTTCCGGATGCCTTTAACAGGGGTTGCATGACGTATTTGAGAGTGCGTTCAATTTCAGCATCCCGGATCAGCCCCTGCGCGTGGGACGCCACGCCGGAAACAACAAGCGACCAAACTGCGATAATGCCGAAAACCTGACGCAGGATCATGGAATTGCTGCCTATTGCGGGTTGCGCCGCTATTGACCGCTTGCCGATAGCCTGAAACAACGCCTCTGCCCGATATTCTTGGAGCCAGACTATGCGGATATCAAGCCGAAGTGAAGTTGATCCCTTCATTGTGATGGACGTGATGGCGGCTGCGAGTCAGGAAGAAGCTGCCGGGCGTTCAGTCATTCATATGGAAGTGGGCCAGCCAGGTACGCCCGCACCGGCGCTTGCGCGTGAACGTTTGGCAGCAGAAATGGCCACCCACGCACTGGGGTATACAGTTGCATTAGGCCGCCCGGATCTTCGGCGGCGCATTTCCCAGTTGTACCTGGATTGGTACAGCATCGAAGTGCCACCGGAGCGCATTGTTGTTACAGCTGGGTCCTCAGCCGCGTTCCAACTCGCTTTTGTCAGCCTGTTTGATGCTGGCGAACGCATAGCCATAGGCGAACCCGGCTATCCCAGTTACCGCAATATTCTCAAAGCTTTGAGCCTGGACCCGTTGGGGATACCAACAAACAGGAAGAACCGCTTTCAACCTGTCATGGAAGATGTTGAAAAAATTAACAATCTTGCCGGTTTGCTGGTGGCTTCGCCGGCCAATCCAACCGGCACAATGCTGGATCATGACGCGCTGAAAACGCTGATTGAGGGCTGCGCCAGTCGAGGCGTGGCCTTCATTTCCGACGAGATTTACCACGGCATTCAATACGAAGGTCGCGCCATCAGCGCGCTGGAAATCAGCGATGATGTCTATGTGATAAACTCCTTCTCGAAATACTTCTCCATGACCGGATGGCGCATCGGATGGATGGTGGTGCCCGCTTCCCATGTGCGCACGGTTGAGCGGCTGGCACAGAATATGTTCATCTGTGCTCCTCATGCTGCGCAGGTTGCAGCGCTGGCCGCGATGGATGCAGAAGCGGAACTGAGCGCCAACATGCAGGTCTACGCGGAAAACCGCCGTTTGATGCTGCAGGAACTGCCAAAAATCGGGTTTGATCGTATCGCCCCGCCTGATGGGGCGTTTTACATCTACGCTGACGTTTCGGAAATCACCTCTGACAGCTCCTCATTTTGCAGCGAAATTCTTAAAACTGCCGGGGTTTCCGTGACGCCGGGGCTGGATTTTGATCCTGAACGCGGAAACACTACGATCAGGTTTTCCTATGCCCGCTCAACTGAGGATATCGTTGAGGGTTTGAGGCGGCTGGGCGTATTAATGGCCGCGCGCAGGGCCGTTGGCTAAAGCGTTTTGCATTTAATCTGACGCAGTTGATTAAGTGCAATACGCAGCACCAGTGGTGGGGTCGCGCATCTCTTTGCCTGTCATCTGATTCAGATAAAAGGCAAAGCGTTTTAGTCACCTGATCGAAGAATAGTTGTCATAAGTTATCTTATTGGGAGGTAGTTTATGGGCAAAGAAGTAGGGGCCCCGCAGGGCCCCGTTTCTTACTTACCGATCGCGCGTGACCACCATCCGGACCGTTTGGGCCGGTCTGGTTCGGGCGCAGGCTGAGCAGGTGCGGCTTCCGGCTCAGCACCGGCCATTGCAGGTTCAGCCTGAGGTTCGGCAGCAACTTCGGCCTCAGCCGGCACTTCGTCAGCTTTGTCTTCCGGCTTATTAGCAGTCTTCTTGCTGGTCGACGCCTTCTTTGTTGTAGCTTTTTTGGTGGTTGAGGATTTTGCCTTAGACGTTGATTTCGCCGCAGTGGTCTTTTTGCTGGTCGATTTGGTAGCGCGCGATTTACTGGCCGGTTTCTTTTCCGGCTCGGCTTCTGGCTCTGCCAAGGTCTCAGCAGGTGCGTCGTCGTTCACCACGGCAGCCTCAACAGGTTCTGCAGCCTCGGCCTTCTTGCTGCTGGAGCGCGAGGTGGTTCGCGACCGGCTGGATTTCTTCTCCACCGCTGGCTCTTCCATTGCAGGTTCCACCACCGGTGGTTCCTCTGTCGTTGCGTCAGCAATTGCGGGCTCGGTTTCAGTTGCAACCGGGGCTTCAGTATCTGACGGCGAATCGCTGTTCTCAGCCTCAGCAGGCGTGTCAGATGACTCTGCTACCACCGCTGCTTCATTCCGGTCTTTGCCACCAGAGCGCCGCCGTCTGCGCCGACGTTTCTTCTTGGGTGGCTGGTCTTCAGAAGTGGCCGGAGCACTTTCGGCTCCGTCTTCCTCGATCACCACCGGCTCCACGCTGTCAATTGTTACGGCTGTGGTTCCAGAACTCCGGGTTACCCATCGGGTGGTGGTTTTGAAGCGTTCGAGCTTGTATTCCGGGGTAATCAGGTGCGGATCGGCGATCACGCGCACCGACATGCCAAACCGGCTTTCTATCATCGCGATGTGGTCGCGCTTCTCGTTCAGCAGATAGTTGGCAATTGACACCGGTGCGGTAATCAGCACCTCGCGGGATCGTTTGCGGGTGCCTTCTTCTTCCAGCTCGCGCAGAATTGACAGTGCCAGCGAGTCGTCTGAGCGGACAAGGCCTGTACCATGGCAGGACGGGCAGGGCTGGGTGGTAGCCTCCAGCATGCCCGGGCGCAAACGTTGGCGGGACATTTCCATCAGACCAAACGTAGAAATTCGCCCGATCTGGATCCGCGCCCTGTCGGTTTTTAACTTATCTTTGATACGTTTTTCAACGGAGGAATTGTTCCGCCGCTCTTCCATATCAATAAAGTCGATGACGATCAGACCAGCAAGATCGCGCAGGCGCAACTGACGCGCTACTTCTTCAGCGGCCTCCAGATTGGTGCGCAGTGCGGTGTCTTCGATGGAGCCCTCTTTGGTTGATTTGCCAGAGTTCACATCTATTGCGACCAGAGCTTCGGTGATGCCGATCACGATGTAGCCACCGGATCTCAGCTGTACCACCGGGTTGAACATGCCATCGAGGTAGTTTTCAACCTGATACCGGGCGAACAGAGGCAGGCCGTCGGTGTAATGCTTCACCCGTGTTGCGTGGCTCGGCATCAGCATTTTCATGTAGTCCTTGGCGATCCGATACCCCGCTTCGCCCTCAACGAACACTTCGTCGATTTCGCGGTTGTATAGATCACGGATCGAGCGTTTGATCAGGTTGCCTTCTTCATAGATCGCTGAAGGTGCAATGGATTTCAGAGTCAGATCACGCACCTGTTCCCACTGGCGCAGCAGGTATTCGTAGTCGCGCTTAACCTCGGTCTTGGTGCGTTTTGCACCGGCAGTGCGGATGATCAGCCCGGCGCCTTCCGGCACCTCGATCTCGTTGGCGATTTCCTTGAGCTTCTTGCGGTCAGCCGCATTTGTTATTTTTCGCGATATTCCGCCCCCACGGGCAGTGTTGGGCATCAGCACGCAGTAGCGACCCGCCAGAGAAAGGTAGGTGGTCAGCGCCGCGCCTTTGTTGCCGCGTTCCTCTTTGACAACCTGGACCAGCAGAATTTGACGAACCTTGACAACTTCCTGGATTTTGTACCGGCGCGGGCGGGGTTTGCGCGGGCGGATTTCGGCGCGAACGTCATCATCGGAATCGTCTTCCTCGGGTTCCACTTCTTCATCAGAAGTGTCTTCCCCTTCAGGTTCTTCCTGCGATGCCTCTGCTTCAGTAGCGTCTGGTCCTTCCGGTTCGATTGCAGCAGGTTGGTCACTGGTCTCAGAAGCGGGCTCGGTGGCTTCTGCTGTTCCTGATTCCTGTTCTGTATCTGCGGCTTCAGCTTCTTTTGGCGCTTCTGGAACGTCCACAAGACCGGTATCGTTTTCGTCCATGTCGATGACATCAACATCAATCACGTCGCTGGACACGACTTCATCTGCATCGCTTGAGGCGCCATCTTTTGCGGCTCTTGACTTGCGGCTTCTGGATGAAGACCGCGACTTGCTTTTTGGCTTCTCGCGGGCGTCTTCCTCGGCCATTGCCCTGGCGTACTCGGCTTCTTCCTTCAGCAACTTTTCGCGATCAGCCACGGGGATCTGATAGTAATCCGGGTGGATTTCCGAAAAAGCCAGAAATCCGTGCCTGTTGCCGCCGTAATCTATGAAAGCGGCCTGCAACGAGGGCTCAACCCTGGTAACTTTTGCGAGGTAGATGTTGCCAGCTAACTGGCGTTTATTTTCTGATTCAAAGTCGAATTCCTCAACTTTGTTTCCGTCGACCACGACAACGCGGGTTTCTTCCGCGTGGGTGGCATCGATAAGCATCTTCTTTGGCATTGAAACTCTTCTGCACGCACGTCCGCTCGGCCCGCCCCAGGGGGTGACAACGAGGAGTTTGCGTGTGTGTTAAGGGCGATGCTGAACGCGCTTCGCGCAGGCGCGGCTGTAGTGGCCGACCGGCGAAAGGTCTTTCGATGTTCAACGCGCGTCATCGCGGTTCTCTCCAGCGCCGGAAGACATCCGGAGCCAAGTTCTGGCTTTGGTGCGGGTTTTAGCCTCACGCAAAGCAATTCGGGTTGGCCATTTGGCCTTGCCTGCGGTTCAGGGGCCGACTTTGGCGTCCGGTTTGCGGAGCCTGTCGCGTAATGCCGCTGGCGAAACTGTCAGTCGGGCGTGTATATGGCGCCCAGCATAAATTAGTCTTAAGAGCGACTTTGGGGAATTACAATCAGTTTTTACATCCTGTAGTGTGTATGGCGAAACGAATTGATCTCTGGGAAAGAGGCAGGGCAGTGATCTATCTGAAGTGGTGCGGTGCGATTTTGTTGGCGTTGCTGGTGTCTGGCCAGACGCCAGCGCAGGACTTGCAGGCACTGGCGCGGGTAAACAGTGATAAATCGACAATCACTACCAGCGACACCGGTCAGATCAAGGTTCGGATGGCACTTTCACAGTCGGTGCCGTTCAGAGTTTTTACTCTGGCTGACCCCGCAAGGCTTGTTCTGGATTTCAACGAGGTTGACTGGACCGGGTTTGAACGGGACCAGGTTTTGCAGTCCATAAAGGTAACTGATCTGCGCTATGGTATTTTTCGCCCCGGATGGTCTCGAATGGTTATTGATCTGGCCGAACCCGCTGTTGTTTCCCAGGCTGAAATGAAAACCAATCTGGCACGCGGAACTGCGGAGCTTTTAGTTTCTCTTTCAGTGGTTTCCTTGGAGGAATTCAAGTCCAGAAGTGGGGAGATTACAGGCCAGGAGTGGGCGCGCCCGGCTAAGCTAACTGACATAAAGCCTAAGAAACGTCAGATAGGAGATCGCCCCCTTGTGGTGGTGATCGACCCAGGCCATGGGGGCATTGATCCCGGGGCGGAGCAAGCGGGGTATCTGGAAAAAGAACTGGTGCTGCAGTTTTCCCATGAATTGAAAGATGCCCTGATCAAGAGTGGCCGGTTCAAGGCCGAACTGACCCGGATATCTGACGATTTCACCTCCCTGCCGGATCGCATAACGCTTGCCCGCCAATTGGGTGCCGACGTGTTCCTGTCAATCCATGCAGATGCGCTTTCTGAAGGGTCAGCAACCGGCACAACGGTCTACACCCTGTCAGAAAAGGCATCTGACGCCGCCGCCGAGGAACTGGCCCGAATTCACGACCGTGGCGATCTGCTTTCTGGCGTGGACCTGAGCCAGCAGGATGACGAAATAGCAGAGGTTCTGATGGATATGGCGCGGCTCGAAACCTCTACGCGCAGCGATCTGCTGGCTGAAATGCTGGTTGGTGGCATTGGGCAATCAGTTGGCCGCATCCGCAAACGTCCGCATCTTTCCGCCGGGTTCACCGTCCTAAAGGCTCCGGATATTCCATCAGTCCTGATCGAACTTGGTTTCATGTCCAACCGCAGTGATTTGTCCAATCTTCTAACCCTCGCGTGGCGAGAAAAGGTCATTAGCGGTATTTTATTGGCTCTGGACACCTGGGCCGTGGAAGATGCGGCGCAGGCAAGATTGTTACGACAGTAAGCTTTCATTCAGTATTAACCCACCCTATATACCTGTGATCTAAAGCGTTTCCAGTTTATCTGGATCGCATCTCAACCCCTTTGCAGTTGAAATGCGATGCATCCTGTTTTAACGGAGACTGGATACGCTCTGGGCAAAAACGGGCTTAATGCCCGTGTTCTCGTTTTGACGCGACACAGGGCAACGACTATACTCGGTCTTGCCCCTCACAATGGGAGTCGCTTGCGTGCTGCGCTTCGTCTTGTCCTTTTTTGGACTCATATTCAGTTGGCTGACTATAGGCGCCGTGTTGATCGCGGTTGTCCTTGGTGCCGTGTTCTGGATGTATGGCCGAGATTTGCCAGACCATGCTGCTCTTGCTTCCTATGAGCCAGCAACCATCAGTCGAATTTACTCGATTGAAGGCAAGGTGATGGATGAATTCGCCCGCGAACGCCGGAGGTTTACTCCAACCGACGAAATTCCGGATATCATTAAACACGCTTTTGTCAGTGCTGAGGACAAGAATTTCTATTCTCACAAAGGCTATGATCTGCAGGGCATCATCAAGGCGGTCATAGACGCGGGCCGGGGCAAAAGGCTGCGCGGTGCTTCCACCATCACCCAGCAAATCATGAAGAATTTCCTGCTGGATGGCGGGCGCAATATGGAGCGCAAGGTCAAGGAACTGATCCTGGCAACCCGGCTTGAAGACACGCTTTCCAAAGACAAGATTCTGGAATTGTATCTTAATGAGATTTTTCTGGGTCAAAACTCGTACGGTGTAACGGCAGCAGCAGAAACCTATTTTGCCAAGAATCTGGAAGACGTTACCATTGCCGAAGCGGCATATCTTGCCGCACTGCCAAAAGCACCGAGCGATTATCACCCGGTGCGACAGCTAAAGCGGGCCCTGGCTCGGCGTGACTTTGTACTCAAAGAGATGACAGAAAATGGCTACATTTCGCCCGACGAGGCAGAGGCGGCGCGTACCAGCGAGCTGAAAACCGTCCAGGGTCGGCAATACGCGTCGATACGATCCAAACGCCCGCCGCGCGACTATTTCACCGACGAAATTCGCCGCCAGCTTTCGTCGGACTTTGGTGAGGACGAGTTTTTTGGTGGTGGCCTGACCATCCGCGCCACTATGGACCCGGTTCTACAGAAGGAAGCGGCGAAAGTGCTGCGGCAGGGCCTGGAGAAATATGACCGGCGACTGGGCATTTATCGCGGCGCGTCCGCCAAGATCGCCCCTGCCAAACTTGACACCGAGGAAAACTGGCGTGCGGCGCTCAAAAATGCAGAAATTCCACGGGATGTGGCAGGCTGGCACGCGGCGGTAGTGCTTGAACTGTCGGACAAGTCTGCCCGGATCGGGATTGAAAATGTAAAAGAGGCTGAGGACGGTCATTACATCCCGATGAAAGACCTGAAATGGCGACCTGAGCTGGAAAACGGCCGCGGTGGCAGGAAAGCAAAACGCCCCTCTGACCTGCTGGCCGTTGGCGATGTCATCCTTGTCCGGGCAATCACCAAGGACCAAACTTTCGTGCGCTGGTCGCTGCGCCAGATACCGGCCATACAGGGCGGCTTCATGGCAATGGATACGCGTACCGGTCGGGTTCTGGCGATGCAGGGGGGGTTTTCTTATCAGCACAGCGTGTTTAACCGGGCGACACAGGCGACCCGTCAGCCGGGGTCTTCGTTCAAACCGTTTGTGTATGCCTCTGCGCTGGACAGCGGCTACTCCCCGTCAACCATCATCATTGACGCCCCGATTGAAGTGCAGACACCCCAGGGCCTGTGGCGGCCAAAGAACGCCAGCCACAAGTTTTATGGTCCGGCACCATTGCGCACCGGGATTGAACGATCGCGCAACCTGATGACAATTCGTCTGGCGCAGGATGTCGGGATGAACGTGGTGGCCGATTACGCCGAGCGCTTTGGTGTTTACGATGACATGGGAGAATTTCTTGCCAACGCCCTGGGATCACAGGAATCCACGCTGTTCAAGATGGTGGCTGCCTATGCGATGTTTGCCAACGGAGGCGAACGGGTGGAGCCGACGCTTGTAGACCGCGTGCAGGATCGCTGGGGCAATACCATTTATCGCCACGACCGGCGCGATTGCGCGGGTTGCAAGGTGGCGTCGCTGGAAACCGGACAGTCGCCCACAATCATTTCCAATCGCGAGCGGGTGATGGACGAAGTCACTGCTTACCAGCTGACTTCGATGATGCGCGGCGTGGTAGAACGGGGCACGGCCAGTGGCGTGATTAAACTGGGTGTACCGGTGGCTGGAAAAACCGGGACCACAAATGACGCCAAAGACGTTTGGTTTATCGGCTTTACGCCCAATATCGTGGCCGGCTGTTACATGGGCTATGACCGGCCCAAAAGCCTGGGGCGTGGTGCTTTTGGCGGCTCTATGTGTGGGCCGGTGTTCAACAATTTCATGAAAAAGGCCATCAAGCTTTACGGTTCCTCTGATTTTGCCATCCCACCGGACACTGTGTTTATCAAGTTCGACCGCTTTTCTGGTGCCCGATTGCCCTCCGATGCCCGCGGCCCGCACGTGGTGGCGGAGTTGTTCCGCCGTGGCGAAGAGCCGGAATATGGTATCTTCTCCATCATCGATGGTGGATTTGCTATGGGCGAGGATCTGGAACTGTTTGTCCGTGGCGAAGGCGAAGGTGGTGAACAGGTTGTTATCACCGCAACCGGTACCAAGAAAAAAATCCCGAAAAAGGCCAGCTTTGGTTCTTTGTCTTCCGGCGGATTGTATTAGGGGCGGTTGAACGTCAACAGCCCCTAACTCCTGCACCCTTTACCCTTTGAGATTGCACCGATAGAAGTGCGGTAATCTAGGAGCGTATCCAGTCTTATTGGAGTTGCCAATGAGACTGGATACGCATCGACACAAGATACTGAGACAGGCGTTTCCAATTCAAACTGAAACCAAGTGAATTGAAAACGCTCTTGGAGCGATGGATACCAGACATATGCGCGCAGAAATTGAAAATATCACAGCGGAAATTGAGAATTCGCTGGCCCTTCTGCGCCAGAGGATGGACTGGGATACCGCCGCCCACCGGCTGGAAGAATTCAACGCCATGTCCGAAGATCCCGATTTGTGGAACGATCCTGACAGGGCGCAAAATCTGATGCGCGAACGCCAGGCGCTGGTGGACGCGATGGACACCTATTCATCCCTCCGCCAGGACCTGTCGGACAATGTCGAGCTGATCGAACTTGGCGAAATGGAAGAAGACACCGAGGTTGTTGAGGAAGCCGAAAAAGCAATCAAGCGCCTGAAAAGAATCTCAGCCCAGAAGGAACTGGAAGCGTTGCTGAGCGGTGAAGCTGACAGCAACGACACGTTTCTGGAAATCAACGCTGGGGCCGGGGGAACTGAAAGCTGCGACTGGGCTGCGATGCTGGCGCGGATGTACGTCCGCTGGGCGGAGGCGCAGGGCTACAAGGTTGAACTGCAATCCGAAACGCCCGGAGATGAGGCTGGTATCAAGTCGGTTTCTTACAAAATCAGCGGTCGAAATGCCTATGGCTGGCTGAAATCCGAAAGCGGCGTGCACCGGCTGGTGCGGATTTCGCCGTTTGACAGCAACGCCAAGCGACACACCTCCTTTACCTCGGTCTGGGTCTATCCGGTGGTTGACGACAATATTGAGATCGAGGTGAACGCCGCAGACGTCCGGCTCGATACCTATCGGTCATCAGGTGCCGGTGGTCAGCACGTCAACAAAACCGACAGTGCGGTGCGGATTACCCACCTGCCGACCGGGATCGTGGTGACCTCTTCTGAAAAATCCCAACACCAGAACCGGGACATCGCGATGAAGGCACTGAAATCGCGTTTGTATCAGAAGGAGCTGGACAAACGCTCTGCTGCCATCAACGAAGCTCATGAAGCCAAGGGCGACGCAGGCTGGGGTAACCAGATACGCTCCTACGTTTTGCAGCCGTATCAGATGGTCAAAGACCTGCGCACCAACCACGAAACCTCCGACACTTCCGGCGTGCTGGACGGGGACCTGACACCTTTTATGGCGGCTGTTCTTGCGCTGGACGTGGCTGGCAAAAGCCGGAGTGAGGCGCAGGCGGAAAACTGACTTTGTAAGCAGGCCATGTCACGCCGGAGAAATGGTCTGTCCGTCACGATTTGAATTGCGTCCGGTTTGCAATTGGGTAATCTTTCAGCAAACGCTGGCGTAGCGTCGGCCGAATTACCAAACATTTCTGGCGTTTCGACACGCCACAGGAGAGCCCATGCAATACCATACTCCCGGCAGTTTTGACGACGCCGTAGCGATAAGCACCCAAGCGGATGGCATGGTTCGCTATCTGGCGGGCGGTACCGATGTTCTGGTGCAGCTACGTGCGGATATCGCGACCCCAGACACGCTGATCGACATCAAGCACATCGACGGTGTAAAAGACATATCCCGTGAAGACGGCGGCTGGCGGATCGGCGTTGCCGTTTCCGGTGCGGAAATGACCGAACATCCGGACCTTGGCAAAGAATGGCCGGGGGTGGTTGAGGCGATGGATCTGATTGGTTCGTCCCAGGTTCAGGGGCGCGCAACCCCGGTAGGCAACCTGTGCAACGCGTCACCTGCAGCTGATAGCGTACCGGCCATGGTTGCCGCCGGGGCAACGGTTTCCATCACCGGACCAAACGGCACCCGCACGGCCAAAGTTGAAGAAATTCCAACAGGCCCGGGGCGCACAAGCCTTGCAAAAGGAGAGGTGATTACCGCTATCCACCTCCCGGAGCGTGGGGCAAACGGAGGCGATGCTTACCTGCGGTTCATCCCGCGCACGGAAATGGATATCGCCGTGGTTGGCTGTGGCGTGAACCTGCGGCTGAATGGCGACAGGATAAGCGAGGCTCGGGTTTCCCTGGGTGCAGTGGCCCCAACCGTGTTGCTGGTACAAGAGGCCGCCGAGGCGATCATCGGAACTACGCTCGATGACGCGGCGCTGGGAGCGCTGGCCGCTGCCGCCTCTGCTGCCTGCAACCCGATTGATGACAAACGCGGGACCATCAAGTTCCGCACCCATGTGGCAGGCGTTCTGGCAAAACGCGTCGCCAGAATTGCCTATGACCGCGCGAGGGCCGCAAAATGAGCATGATCCACGTCAACACCACGGTAAACGGTGACGAAGTTGAGTTTCTTTGTGAAACCCGCGAAACCCTGCTGGATGTGCTGCGCGACCGGCTGAATCTGA
>JAAEUI010000131.1 GCA_024227475.1 Paracoccaceae bacterium
AATCTTTCCGAACATACAATTGCACTTGACAGCGCAGTCCAGCCGATTTAGAAAGGGGATCACTCATGCAATCCAAGGTCATAGCAATTGGGTGAAATCTCCACCAGCATGCTTTTTGGCATACTTTGTCTGCTGATTATGCTCTCAGCCTTCTTTTCAGGTTCAGAAACGGCACTGATGACACTCAACCGTTACCGTTTACGTCACAGTGCAAAGGCAGGTCATCCGGGCGCGGTCCGTGCCAGCCGGCTTCTACAGCGCCCGGATCGCTTGATTGGCCTGATTCTGCTAGGAAATAACTTTGTCAATATACTTGCCTCTTCATTGGCAACCGTGATTGCCCTCCGGCTTGGCGGTGAAGGCGCCATTGCCGTAGCTGCCGGCCTCCTGACGCTGGTTATTTTGATCTTTGCCGAGGTCGCGCCGAAAACCCTGGCAGCGCTGAAACCGGAGCGTCTGGCGTTTCCGGCCGCTTTTGTCTACGGCCCCTTGCTGCGGCTGCTCTATCCACTGGTGTGGCTGGTTAACCTGATCGCCAATGCTATCCTCAAATTGATGGGAGTATCGCCTGAGGATACGGAGGGGCAGGCGCTCAGTCGGGAGGAGTTGAAAACAGTCGTGGTGGAAGCAGGCGCCATGATACCCAAACGGCATCAAAATATGCTGCTAAGCATACTCGATCTGGAGAAGGTGGAG
>JAAEUI010000132.1 GCA_024227475.1 Paracoccaceae bacterium
CAGGACCTGCGGGAGCAGACCCGGAAAGCCGCCGAGGCGCGTACACACAAAATGGGCACGCGGCTGTCCAAGGGGGAAAAGAAAAATGCCAAACGCATGGCCACCGTGGCAGCTGTCTATACGATTGCGCCGTTTGTGCGAACGCCCGAGGAACTGGTTGGCGACAGCAGTTCCCCCCATCCCGGCCCGCCACGCCCCCGTCCGGAGCAAAAGCGTGTCTGGGCTAGCCTCGAGAAAGAACCCGAACAGGTCATTGAAGAAGCGTTGGCCGAAGCCCGCCATCGAGACCCGACCGATAAGAAGACCTGGGTTGCGCTGGTTGATGGCAATAAGAGTCAAATCCGCATCCTGAAACGCCTGGCAAAAAAGATCGGCCTTGATCTTACGATCATTGTCGATTTGATCCACGTCATCGAGTACCTGTGGGATGCCGCAAGGGTGTTTCACCCTGCCCCCGGGCCGGAGTTGGAAAACTGGGTCCGGCATCGTATGCTTGAAACGCTTCGGGGAA
>JAAEUI010000133.1 GCA_024227475.1 Paracoccaceae bacterium
GAAAGCGGTCGTTGACCTGTTACCGGGCAATTTCGCCTAAGCGCACCTAACTTCGCGCTGAGTTCAGTCCGCGAAACCGCAGTCTGGCCACCGCATTTGTCGCCAATAATATTTGCTTCCAACAGAATTTCGAACCGAACCCTTCGATCGGTTTTTGCATATAGTTTGAGCCATGTACCTTTGGCGATCTTCGCCTTGATACTAGGGCTTTGATACTCAATGCTTGGGGAAACTTCCCGCGCGTATACGGTATCTATGCTTCCCTCGAAGATAGTCGATCCTATGCTTCTGATTTTCGGTAGCGCATCAACAACGAACTGGATTGGGCTGACTATGTCGTACTCCCAATAGACTTCAATTTCTTGAAGAGAATAGTGTTTTTTACGCAAATGGCTTGGCGCGTTTTCCGGCGCAGCTTCAGTCAGTGCTCGGTCGAGCAGACCAGGCTGCCGGTTGGGAAGATCAGATCAGGACACTCAAAGAACTTGGTTGTGACCGGTTCTTCGATGAGAAGGCATCCACAAGAGGTGAGGGTTGAACAGCTTCAGCACCAACTACACGGGGCCAACCGGCACCGGTTCGGGTCCACATCCGAGGGGATGGACCAGTTGCAATTGTTCGTCGAGAATGAAGAGATTGCAGAAGTGGTTACAGAGGTTGTGGAAGCCGCGCCTTCGGGCGCGGTTTCAGCAATGTATAGAGGAAGGGTTAAGCGGGCGGGCGGCGGCGTTTCGCCTGAAGCTTTCGCCAGCGACAGGTGCGCGGTGGGCGCATTCAGTTCGGACCAAGGGCCATGCCGACCCGGCGCCACAGGGGCGACCAAAGGGCAACGGAAAACTCGCCCCGCATCGCGCGTTCTTTGAGGAACTGATCGCGCAAGACGCCGATATCACGCTGGCCGAGTTGAGCGGTGCCGTGGTGGATGCGACAGGGGTGCAGGCGCATCCGGCCTCAATCGGCAGGCTGCTGTCCAAGCTCGGCTACACGTACAAAAAAAGTCGCTGGAGGCCACCGAACGCAAGCGTGCCCGCATAAAGCGCCTGCGCTCTGACTGGCACCTCAGGCGCATGCCTGCAATGCAGCGCATGCCCGAGCGCCTTGTGTTCATTTACGAAACCTCTGTGAAAACCAACCTGACCCGTCTGCGGGGCCGCGCCCCGCGCGGTGAAAGGCTGCACATGGACGCGCCTTTTGGTAGTTGGGGCACCCAGACCTTCATCGCCGGACTGACCCAAGACGCGCTGATCGCGCCTTGGGTCATCAAAGGGGCAATGGACGGACCCGCCTTTGCGGCCTATGTGCGCCATGTGCTGGCACCGGCATTGCGGCCCGGAACAGTCGTCGTGCTCGACAATCTTGCAACGCATCGCAATCAAGAGGCCGCCGAAGCTCTGCGCAAAGCGGGCTGCTGGTTCTTGTTTTTGCCACCATACTCGCCAGACCTGAACCCCATCGAGCAAGCCTTCTCCAAGCTCAAAGCGCATCTGCGCAGGATTGGAGCCCGAAGTTTTACTCAGGTGTCCAGGCAATCGCCGAAATCTGCGACCTCTACACGCCGAAAGAGTGCTGGAACTATCTTAGGGATGCCGGGTATGTCTCAGGTTAAAGGCGAATGGCTTTAATAAACACCCCGTAGGGTACCTAAAAGCAGCACCCCCTCCGAATTACTTCCGGTGATTTACGAAAAAATCAGGTTTGAAAGCATGAGCCCCCAGTTTAGCTTGACACCAGTATACATTCGCCCGGTCTTTATCGGCTCGTAGCTCATGCGAAACCCTGCCAGGTGGTTACCTGACCATTTTATTTATATTCGGAGAACTTGCCCATATCCTGACCGTTCAGAACAGCCCTGTAGAGATCCGCTGTATAAGCTGCCTTGGCGTCCCAGTCGTAATAGGTTTGGGCATATTTCTGCGCTGTGAGTGCCATTGCTGCATAAGCGCTCGGATCTGCGATGCAACTTTCCATCGCGGCCTTGTAGTCCCGTACAAGCCCTTCCATTGGCTGCAGCGCGATCTGTACGCCGCGTCCGCCTGCGGTCAAATCCCCCGGCGCCCCGTAATTTGTGACCAGGCACACGATGCCCGACGCCATCGCTTCGATTACCACGCCGGCGCCCAACTCACGGATTGATGGAAACACGAATGCATCGCAGCGTCGCATGAACTCCGCCACTTCACTTTGAGATTTGGGCCCCTCGAAGATGATCCGATCACCCTCACCCGCTTCCGCCACGATATGCTCAAGTCGGGCTTGTTCAGGGCCGTCGCCCAGAATATGCAGTATGTGGTTCTTTAGAATTTTTGAAGTAGCAAACGCCCTAACTGCGGCCTCTGGCACTTTGTAGGGTACCAACCGACCGGCAAAGAGGAACCGCTTCGGTCCGTCTTTGGAAAAGGGCGTGTTGCGCCCTTTCGCATGAAACACTTGGGGGTCGAAACCTATCTCAGGAAAGGGGACGATCTTTTGGGGATCGACGCCTGAAAGACCATCGATTGTGTGCTGGAAAGCCGCCATGATACACGCTGCGTTTCGATAGGTGGACCGCGCAAAAGGCAGATAGCGATAAGCCCCACGCAGCCGGCGCAAGCCTTCGCGTTCGCGTTTTTGCTCACGAGAAAAGGCAGTGGGCCAATCCAGGTTACCGTTCAGTGGGCCTATCAGGAAAGGCTGCCTAGTGCGCCCGGAAATATAGCTAGGCAGGGTTGGTGACATTGGCGTAATTCGATGAACTAGATCAAAGTCACCGTTGTCCAACTGGCTGCGAAAATTGGCTAATACCTGCCGTTCGAAGTCTATATAAGGGGGGTACGACATCATTTGGTTGGTGGACCAAGCGACTTCGTTCCCTCCACGCAGGAAAATAGCCAGCCGGTGCATGGGTCCAGCGATCCATTCATTGTTAATGTAGTGGAATTTATTGGCTAGTTCTCCAGCCTTTTCGATGTTTTCGCGGTTACGAATATGAGTAATTATGGTAACATCGGCGACTTGTGACAGCGCTCGAGCATATTTGTACCCTACAACTGGCAGTGACGGCCATTCCGGGTTGCAGCTATCGGCCAGAATAAGAACGCGGGGTAATGGTGTCATCAGCAGTTCTCTTTACAAATCTATTGGTGTCGGGGCAATTCCACAATCTTTAATGGGGCCGGCTAGTCGAGTTACGCGGCCGTTTTTAGTTTTATAGCGGGCGGATCTCATCAATTCTCATGGTGGATCGGTCATTGTTGTAAGCCCATAGCCAATCTGTACACCGCCTTTCCCCTATCGCTTCAAAGATGTTTTGCGCCAGCCATTCGTCTTGAACCATGGGATTGTAGCGATCCATCTGGTTCTGAAGTGGCCCTTCTTTTGCGTAAACAACTTCAAGTGATTGGTATTCCCCGAGTTTGATTGGGTGGTTATGAGGCTTTGAAATTCCAGCCGCTAAAGCATCGCTGCCAGTTCGCGCCATTCCTTGAGGTGCATTGTAACCTCCGAGCGCTGTTGAATCCAGTCCCTTGCTCGAACCCCGTGTTTCCAAGATGGATGCGTTGGGCCGTGCCTGTGGCCACCGCCAGCGCCATGCATCCGACAAACTCGCCAGCCGCGTACTGCGGGATTTTTGCAGAGAAGGCCGGAGTGCTTTGCATGGGCTGTGCATCGTGGCGATTGATGCGCCCTTTGCATGGGGTTCCTTGCCCTTCTTCGGCAGGATCACAAAGCGGCCAGCCACGGCCAACCCGTCGCGCATTTCGCATGAGATCGCACCGCTGTCCTTCTGCCATGCGCTCCCGATGTTCGTAAAAATGCCTTCTGTTCGCCGTCGCCAGCTTCGTAATTTTCGACCAAAAAAATGCCGTGTGTTGGTTGTTTGCTCATTGAAAATTTCTTTCCCAAAATCTTCTAAGCATACCAGCTCACCTCTCTACCCCGTTACAGGTTTTGTGCTTTTCCCCTGCTTTCCGTCGCCGCTTCGCTGATCCCGAAAAGAGCCGTGCCAGGTTATGCGTCGGAGCCTTGTTGGCTTTGTTGAGGGCGGCCATTCATGCCGGGAAGGTGCCCGCCAATTTGGAGTCAGCGCCAGCTTTGCTGTCAAACTGTTACAGCTTTGGCATCGGAGCGGATC
>JAAEUI010000134.1 GCA_024227475.1 Paracoccaceae bacterium
AGTTTAGCGCCTATAGCGATGATCTTGTCGATGTCCCGGGACAAACTGCCGTCATCAAGTCGAAAGGCCGGGATAGCGTCAGCGGCCATTCCGCCGGCGAATTTCTTGGTTTCGTAAATATCTACTACGAAACCTTCCATGACCAGAAAGTAGGCGCAGGAGAGACCGGCAGGGCCGGCACCTATGATGGCAATTTTTCTGCCGTTGGCCGGTACCGGTGTTTGAGAAAGACATTTGGCCTGGTTTTGGGCAATAAACCGCTTGATTTCCCGAATCATAAGCGGAGCATCGTAGTTCATGCGGGTGCATTTGTATTGACACAGATGATCGCAGACCATGCCCTGGACGTTGGGAAATGGGTTGGTGGCCATGATGACCTTGTAAGCATTTTCAAAATCGCCCTTTGCGGTATAATCAAGATAGCGCGGAATGTCCTGCCCCGTGCTGCAGGCGGTAACACAGGGCGCGCCGGCGCAGTCGAAACGCGGCAGATTCCGCCCGGTTTTGATGCTTTCAAAGGGGAACTGCTCCTTGGTGTAGCGACCGCTTTCGACAATCTCGGCGGCATAGGTTTTCAGGTTGGCAAACCTTGCAGCGTCTTCGCTCTCAACGCCTGCGCGGGCCAGCATCAGGCTTTTTAGAGAGTCGGCGCCAGCATTCTTCATGGCACCGGCGATGTGCTCCAGATACTGAGACAGACGTCCGTATCCGCCGGGCTTCAGTACATCGGAACAGACGGTCACGGGCCTGAGGCCGCAGCTCAGGGTGTCGACGATGTTGAAGCAATCGACACCCGCGGAAAAGGATATGTCCAGCACCCCCTTGAACTGCTCCTGGAGTCTGGCAGCCAGGTTGATGCTGATGGGATGCAGCGCACGACCGCTCATGTATATCATGCCTTCGTTTTTTGGCAGGTTCTGTTCGATGTTGGAGGTCTCCAGGGTGTTGGTCAACTTCAGGCTGAACGCGACCCCTTTGGCGCGGGCGGCATCCAGCATGGCACCGATTAAAGCAACGCCGTCGTCGTACTTGAGATCGTGTCCGAAAGCCTCGTCCGGGACCTCGGTTTTGAAACCGAGTCGGTAGTTGAGGATATTGCGCAGGCGTTCGGCGCCAAGCAGGGTCGGGTTAAGTTTGATAGTGGTATGAAAACCGCGCTCCTCGACAAAATAACGACCGATTTTCTCGACTTCCTCCGGCGGACAGCCGTGCATGGTGGACACGGTGATGTTGTCGGACATGGTGCCGGG
>JAAEUI010000135.1 GCA_024227475.1 Paracoccaceae bacterium
AGATAAAGCCATAACAACACCTCCTGATTACTTGAATCAGAAGAAGCGTAATTCGTAAACCCGGCTTGATTCAAAGCTGGCCGGAAATGCTCTAAATCGTATGGGGGACTAAATATGGACTTTTCGTCAGCAATCAAATCCGGCTTTGCCAATTACGTAAATTGGAATGGTCAGGCATCACGGTCTGAATTTTGGTATTGGGTCCTGTTTGTTATTATTGTCAGTATCGTAACGAGGATTATTGATGCGGTCTTGGGGACGGGCGACATCGGCCTGCTAAACCCATTGTGGGCGTTAGCGACCCTGTTACCGGGCATCTTTGTCGCGGTGCGCCGGTTGCATGACACGGATCGTTCCGGCTGGTGGTATCTGCTGGTCCTGACAGTCATCGGTGCGCTGCTGCTGCTCTATTGGTTTATCCTCAAAGGGAGCGACGGCGACAACAGCTTTGGGGCTGATCCGCTCGGATAAACCGACGCTGACTGGAATAATGGCCGGGTAGTGTGCCCGGCCATTTTTGGCTAATAGCTGTACTCATCGTAGATTTTCGACAGATCCCCGCCCCAGTCGCCGTTGTAACGCTCCAGCAATTCACAGGCCGGCGACATGCCGGTATCGACAACCTCTTCCAGCGCGTTGAGGAAATGGGTTTCATCGGGCACCAGCCCGCCAACACCGGCGCGGGCGCGGGCGGTGAGGCCGGATTTTGAGATGGCGACAGTCTCGCGGGCAAGGTCGATCATTTTTGTAGAACCAACGACAGCCCCAACCCCGTCAACGGAAGCCGCAACCCTGAGCGCCTCGCGCTTCTCGACGTCCCAGCCCTTGCACAGGTCCCAGGCGGCATCAAGCGCGCTCTGGTCATACATCAGCCCGACCCAGAAGGCAGGCAACGCACAAATTCGCCGCCACGGGCCGCCGTCAGCGCCGCGCATTTCCATGAATTTCTTGATCCGGGCTTCGGGAAAACAGGTTGTCAGATGGTCTGCCCAGTCGGAAAGGGTCGGCATTTCGCCGGGCAGCGCGGGCAACTCACCGCGCAGGAAGTCGCGGAACGACATGCCCAATGCGTCGATATATTTGCCGTCACGGTAAACAAAATACATAGGCACATCGAGTGCGTACTGCACGTAGCGCTCAAACCCCATGCCATCCTCAAATACAAACGGCAGCATGCCGGTGCGGTCAAAATCAAGGCCACGCCAAACCCGGGAACGCCAGGATTTGTGGCCATTGGGTTTACCTTCGAAAAACGGAGAGTTGGCGAAGAGTGCCGTGGCCACCGGCTGCAGCGCCAAAGCCACTCGGAATTTCTGCACCATGTCGGCCTCGGAGCCGAAATCGAGATTCACCTGCACAGTGCAGGTGCGGTACATCATCTGGGTGCCGTGGGTGCCAACCCGGCCCATATAATCGGTCATCAGCCGGTAGCGGCCCTTGGGCATCATATCCATCTGGTCGTGGGTCCAGATCGGGGCTGCCCCCAGTCCGATAAACCTCACACCAATCTTGCGGGCCACCGTGCGGACCTCGTCAAGATGCACGTTCACCTCATCACAGGTTTCGTGGATGGTTTCGAGCGGCGCGCCCGAGAGTTCCAACTGGCCGCCGGGTTCAAGCGACACGTTTGCGCCATCTTTTTCAAGGCCGATAATGTTGCCTGCCTCTTCAACCGGGGACCAGCCGAAACCGTCGCGCAGGCCTTCAAGCATAGCACGGACCGAGCGGTCTCCTTCGTAAGGCAGGGGCAGCAGTGTGTCTCTGCAATAGCCGAATTTTTCGTGCTCGGTGCCGATGCGCCAGTCAGCGACCGGCTTGCAGCCGTCAGAAAGGTATTGCGCCAGTTGATCGTGGTGTTCGATAGGGCCGCCGCCGGATTGGGGGATGGACATGGGAGTGTGCTCCGGAATCAATGTTTGGAATACGAGTGGCGGAGGGGGCTGGGAGTGTCAAGAGTGGGGGGCTTGCAGTCCGGGAGCGTAGCAGCGCACAGGAAGGCCAAGTGGGCTCGGATTCCTGCCGATTGAACCTGAAATGCCCTATAGCGATCCTGAGTTGAAACGCTGCCTTAAGGTCGACTTTGCGGTGGGTGAATGTTAGTTTGTGGACGATAACAAGCGAAGCACAAGGTTTATTACCGCACAATTTGTTTTGTGGTTTTCCAGGTTCCGCGACCAGAAGGCAGGTATTTTCAGGCAATTCCAATCGAAAACCGGTGGCAGATGGGTGCCCCTACAGACAAGACTGAAGGAGAGAACCATGACTGAGTGGAGCATTGAGGGTGAGGAACTGGTTAATTGCAATTGCAACTATGGATGTCCGTGCCAATTTGGAGTCCTGCCAACCGACGGCATTTGTGAGGCAGCAATCGTGTATGATATCATAAAGGGGCACTATGGCGATGTGTCACTGGACGGTGTGCGGGCAGCGGCGGTGTACAAATGGCCCGGGCCAATTCATGAAGGCAACGGCCATGTGCAATTGATTGTCGATGAAAAGGCGGATGAAAACCAGCGTGCGGCCATTCAGGCAATCCTGAACGGCGAGGATACCGATGAAATGGCGACGGTGTGGTTTGTTTACGGTAAGATGAGTCCGAACAAGCATGAAACGCTTTACAAACCCATTTCGATGAACTTGAACACAGAAGATCGGATCGGCAGCGCGCAGGTTGGTGATGTGTTTGAAATCGCCGCCAAACCTATCCCGAATATCGTCTCTGGTGCTCCGCACCGGATACGTATCAACCTTCCGCATGGGTTTGAGTTTTCGCAGGCAGAAGCAGCCAGTGGCAGTACCGAGACAACCGGTGGCGATATGTCTCTGACGAGAAACAGAGACACCCACGCCCATTTTGCCAGCTTGCATATGACCGGTTCCGGAGTTGTGCGCTAGAGTGTCGGCACCGTGACGGAATCGCGTAGGTTCAAGGACTCGGACGCACCCCTGGTCGTTGAAAAACTGGCGGCCAATGAGCGTGCCGTGGTCTATCTGGCGGTCGGGTTCATTTTCGCGCTGACTGGCCTTTATACCGTTTTCGGGGTGGGCATGGATATGTCCGCCCTTGAGATGACGCGGATGTCTTCCATGGCTGTGAAGCCGATGGAAATGGCGGGTCATTGGACCTTCCCATATGCAGCACTGGTGTTCCTGATGTGGTGGATCATGATGATCGCCATGATGGTGCCCAGTGCTGCGCCGACGCTGCTGCTGTTCACGGCTTTGAAGCGGCAGGGACAAACCCGGGACAGCGCCGCCTTGACTGGCGGTTTGTTTCTGAGCGGGTACCTGTTGGCGTGGGCCGGGTTCAGCCTTGGCGCCACTTTGCTGCAGTGGCAACTCGGGAATCTTGGACTGATTTCTGCAACCAGCATGACCATTGGGTCCAGGGTTCTGGCAAGCACCGTTCTGATAATCGCTGGTCTGTATCAGTTCACCAAACTTAAAGACGCTTGTCTGGAGCATTGTCGGTCACCGGCCCATTTTCTGGCCCGGCACAACCGACCGGGACTTTTGGGCGCGTGGAAGATGGGGGCGCATCACGGGGCTTTTTGTCTGGGGTGTTGCTGGGCACTGATGGCACTGCTGTTTGTCGGTGGGGTCATGAACCTGTATTGGATTGCCGGGCTGGCGCTTTATGTCATGGCCGAAAAGTTGTTCCCTTTTGGTGCAACGCTTTCCAGATTGATTGGGGCCGGGCTTATCGTGGCGGGAGTAGCCGTCCTTCTGCTCTGAAACGTCAGCTTTTTGGGGGGAGTTCAAATCTGTGTTGGGTGGAGTTGAACTTTTCTGCGCCCCAGCCCTATTGTTGAGTTCGAAAGGAACTCAAATTGCAGAGCGTGTGCAGATTCTGGCTGACTTTTGGTGCAGCTCTTGCCCTGACTGCATTGGCGGTGCACGAGGTGACTGCACAGACGGGCAGGTTTTGTGCGGCCATTGAAAAGATCGCAAGGCAGCAACCCGCAGGCAACCAGACAGCCGCGCTGCAATCGCTTTTGTTCGACACCGAACTGGCAACAGTGATGTCGTCCGGTGACGCGGATTGCAACATAACATCGGGTTCCGGGGCGGCCCTGGTGTGCCGTTGGGATTTTCCCTATCGGTCAGCAGAGGCTTCCAACAGATTTGCGCAATTGCAAAGTCTTGCCAGGACCTGCACCCATGACAACCTTCCCGGTCAGGTGGACACCGGCGTTAACCACCCGGATTTCTATGAGGCGGTTCACTTTCCGGTATCAGGCGGGGATTTGGTTGTCTCGCTCAAGGACAAGGCAGCGTTGCAGGCGACGCTGGTGTTTTTACGGTTCCGGGCGGGAGAGTGATCTTTGTGGCAGTCAGAGGCTAACACGACGGGCACCTGACAGGCGAAAAGTTGCATTGGACAGCGCAAAGTTATATAGTTGTATAATACAACTATATTGGAAACAAACATGCCTGCACCCAATATCGCACTGGTCTCCGGCATCCGCGCAGCGTCGCGGCAACTCGTCCGGGAACTTGGATTTCTGAACAAGACAGTGGCCGGAACAGGATTTTCGGCCTCCGCCGTGCACGCACTGATCGAAATCGGCGCGACGCAGGGGATCAATTCGAGGCAGCTATCGGACGTCTTGCACTTGGAAAAATCGACGGTCAGCAGGTTGGTGAAATCCCTGGAAGAGCGCGGCAGTATTCGCGAAACGGCGTCAGATACCGATGCTCGGGCCAAAAACCTGAGTCTGACCGATCGGGGAAGGGCGACGCTGGGCAGGATCAACGATTTTGCTGAAAGCCAGGTTTGCGAAGCGCTTGAACGGCTGGATAGTGTGGCACAGCAGCGTGTGCTGCGTGGATTGCAGGACTATTCCGATGCACTGGGCAATTCCGCCCCGGCAAGCAGGCCAGCCCGACACAGAGGGGAAGTGACCATCCAAACCGGCTACGTTTCGGGAATTATCGGCGCGGTTGTCGGGTTGATGGCACCCCGAATTGATCAGCAGTACCACTTCGGCGCTGCGTTCGAGGCACGGATTGCCGCCGATCTGGCCGAGTTCTCCAGTCGCCTGGACGCGTCGCCAAACCAAATCTGGCGGGCCGAGGTGACGGGGCAGATCGTCGGCAGTGTATCCATCGACGGTCAGGACCTTGGCAGCGGGCTGGCTCATCTGCGCTGGTTCGTGGTGGATCCAGTTTTCAGTGGAAAGGGCATCGGACAGGCGCTGTTGGCCGAAACGCTTGCGTTTTGTGATCGACAGGGATTTCGGGAAACGCATCTATGGACGTTAAAAGGACTTGATGCAGCGCGGTATCTGTATGAACGGCACGGTTTCGATCTGGCTGAGGAATATCAGGGGGACCAGTGGGGTGGGAATGTGACAGAATTGAAATTCGTTCGCTCCCTTCCGGAAGCACGACCCAATAACGCCTGACCTTTTACTTCTCCCATATCAGAAATCGCGCGTTTTTCGTTGACCCCATCGCCTTGATCGCCTCCTCAAAACGGATACCCGGCAGGGCGGAAAACGCATCGAACAACTGGTCGGTACCTTCAGCCGAAGCCGGGATCATGAGCGGCGCGCCGCCGTGGTGGGTGAGGATCCAGAAAACGTCGTCCTCGTATGGACCTTTGTCGCTGGTGACAATTTCAAGCCGGGTCAGATCATCGAGCGAAACGTAGGAACCGGTATCTGGGCCAAGGTAACCGACTTGTCGTTCGGTAACTTCGACAACCCCCTCGGCGCGGGTGGGTTTGTGGAATTTCACCCGCAGGATGGCGAGGAACAACAGGGCAGCAGCGACGCTGGCAAGCGCGATGCCAAAGATCGTGGTGGTCACGCTGGCCTGATCCACGCCGTTGCCCAGAATGCGGATGCCCCAGAGGGTGGCGAGGCCGGTAACGGCCACCTCGCGCCAACGCCACAGGAGCGCGCGAACTTCGGGGCGGATGAAGGTCATTTTCCCTCCTTGTCGAGCGGATGCCAGTCGGCTGGTTCGGCCGGTGTCTCGCCTGAACTACGGGGTGACCGCCAATCATAGGGCGCGCGGATGTATTCAAACTCCATTTTTGTGAAATCACGGATCAGTTTCATTTCACCTCCGCTGCGCCGGTAAAGGCAGCCTCCTTGTGTGTCGTATTTGTCCAGCGGTTGAAGCCGGCGTGGTTCCAGGCGCCCAAGGATCCGGTCAATTGTGGGCTTTTCAAAGGGTGCCGGTGTACCTTTGACCAAACGCAATCCGGAGGTACAGCCCTTAGACGGTTCGCCTTTGAATACGCGGGCCAGCCCTTCGTCGCGGCCTATGAGATCGCCCGAAATGCTGTAGATGTAATAGTGACGCGAATCCAGAAAACACCCTCCGCCACCCCAGGTATCACCCTGTGGAAACAGGGCCAGTGCGGTAAAATACGGAGGGCGGCTGATGGCGGTATAACTGCCTTTGGCTTCGGCCTTCCAGCGTCCATCAAGCGCGAAATAGACGAAGTGTTCGCCGTCCGGTGACAGGTCGCAGCGATCGACATACACCTTGTGTTTCAGCCATTGGCCATCCTCGAAAGTATCGTCGGCCCGATCCCACAAAACCATGCGGAAGGTTTTTGAGGGCCCCTGTCGCAGGATGACTGCCTTTGAGTTGTCGGTGGCAAAAAACAGATGCAGGCGGATGATTGGGTCTGTCATCCCCAATCCCCCAACGCCTTTTGCCACAAGGTCAGCGCAGCCACTGCAGCCGTGTCGGCTCGCAAGATGCGGGGGCCGAGGCTGAGGGTGGTGGTTTGCTTCATGCCCCGCAGGCGCTTGATTTCAGCTTCCGAAAACCCGCCTTCGGGGCCGATCAGGATCGCCCACTTGCCTGTTGGGGCTGAGGCCAGATCAACACCCGACTGCCCCGCCGTGGTCTCGTCGCAAAACAGCAGGTGCCGGTCGTCCGGCCATTCCGCCAGCACCCGGTCGAGCTTTTGCAGATCCTCAACCGGCGGCACATAGGTCCCGCCACATTGCTCTGCAGCTTCCACTGCGTGAGCCTGCAGGCGGTCCTGCCGGATGCGTTCGGAATTGGTGAATTCGGTCTGCACCGGGCAAATCCGGGCGACGCCCATTTCGGCGGCTTTTTCGACAATAAAATCGGTGCGCGCCTTCTTGATCGGGGCGAACAGGAGCCACAGGTCGGGCGGGTTCATCTGGGGCTGGCTCTGGCTTTCGCAGGTCAGCGTGCCCTTGCGTTTGCCAAGCTCAGCGATCTCTGCCTGCCATTCGCCGTTTTGGCCGTTGAACAGCGCCACACTGCCGCCAACCTGCTGGCGCATCACGCCATGCAGGTAATGCGCCTGCCCGCGATCGAGCGAAACCGATTGCCCTGCCCCCAGCGGCGCGTCTACATAGAGCCTGATTTTCGCTGACTTCGTCATGGGCGCACCATATGGCCGATCAAAACCAGAGACCAGACCAGAACGATGCCGGTCGCGTGACCGATGCCTATGATCTCAACTGGGTAGATCGCTACTGCCCGGTGTGGTCGCGCCCTTATCTGCGGCTCAGCCGGGCGGACCGGCCGATCGGCACCTGGCTGTTGCTGATCCCCTGCTGGTGGGGGCTGTTGCTGGCGATTCTGGCGGATGCAGCGGGGCCGGACTGGTACGATCTGTGGATTGCTGCCGCCTGCACCGTCGGGGCCTTCCTGATGCGCGGGGCGGGCTGCACCTGGAATGACATCACCGACCGGCACATCGACGCCCAGGTAGAGAGGACCCGCTCAAGGCCCCTGCCCTCGGGTCAGGTCACACCAAAAGGCGCGGCGGTGTGGATGGCGGCTCAGATGGTAGTGGCGTTTGCCATTCTGATGACCTTCAACAGCTTTGCCGTCTGGCTTGGCATCGCTGCACTGATCCCGGTGGCAATCTATCCGTTTGCAAAACGCTTCACCTGGTGGCCGCAGGTGTTCCTCGGTATCGCTTTCAACTGGGGTGTACTGGTGGGATGGGCGGCGCATACCGGTTCGTTGTCGCTGCCACCGGTCCTGCTCTATCTCGCGGCAATCAATTGGACGCTGTTTTACGACACCATCTATGCGCATCAGGACAAAGAGGATGACGCGCTGATCGGGGTGAAGTCCACTGCGCGGCTTTTTGCCGAAAATACAGCGCGCTGGCTGCTGGGGTTTCAGATTCTGGCGCTGTTGCTGATGCTGGCGGCGATTGCCGCCCCGGGTGGAGGGTTTACCCAGACCCTGTCGCCCGTGGTCCTGACCGTTGTTTTGGGTGGTGTATGGGTGTTTGGCTGGCATCTGGCCTGGCAGTTGCGGCACCTGAATATTGACGATGCTGCGGGCTGTCTGCATCTGTTCCGTTCGAACCGAGACGCCGGGTTGATTCTGGTCGCGGCGTGGGGATTTGCGCTGATGTTGTGATGCGCACGACCTTACCTTGATACCGCTTGGCAGATCGACTAGAGCGTTACCAGGTTTGTTGGAATCGCCAGCGAACCTCATAACGCAGCAACATCAAAGATTTGGACCGGCGATCTACGTTCAATCTGGTTCAGATAAAACGTACAGCGATCGAGATCGTTACCCGGCCAGCGCTGAACACCGGAACCCTGAATGCACCGTACCGCTCTGCTCTTTTCTGCCATCTGTTTCATGCTCGCGGTTGCGGCTGCAGTTTTTCTGGCCAACCGGTCGGCGGATTACGTTGAGCGCCACGCCACCCATGAGGTTGAAAGCGCACTGTTGGCGGCGGGTCAGAACTGGGCCACGATCCGGCCCGACGGGCTGATTGTTAATCTTACGGGTCTGGCGCCGGACGAGGCCGGTCACCTCAGAGCCATAGAAATCATGGGAGAGGTGATCGATGCCGGGCGGATTGTCGATCTGACCAGCGTGCTGCAATCCAGTGACATCGTGGTACCCAGATTCTCGCTGGAAATGCTGCGCAATGTTGACCGGATTTCGCTGATCGGCCTGATCCCGGAAAAACAGAGCCGTGATGCGATACTGGAGCGGGCCCAGGAAATCGCCGGACAGGGCACGGTCACTGACATGCTGGAATCGGCAGAACACGATATTCCTGAGGGCTGGGTAAGCAATCTTGGTTTTGGGCTCGACAGTCTGGAACAATTGCCGCTGTCCAAAATCAGTATTACGCCAAAAATAGTGCAGGTTACCGCTGTGACCGAGTCACTGGAGGATCAAAAACGGCTGGAACAGGTGCTGGCAACATCCAAACCGGACGGTACCAAACTGATCATGGATATTTCCGCGCCGCGCCCGGTCATTGCGCCGTTTCAGCTGCGCATGAGCATCGCGGACGGGGTTGCCAATCTTTCTGTCTGTTCCGCCGACACCCGCGATACGCGCCAGCGGATTTTGCGCGCGGCAATAAACGCCGGGCACAACGACAAGGCATCCTGTCAGATCGGCCTTGGTGTGCCCACAACCGACTGGGCGAAGGCGGTTGTGATGAGTATCGAGGCGCTGGATGAACTGGGCGGCGGATCTTTGACCTTTACCGACAGTGATATCGCACTGATCGCAGTTGACACAACAAAGCAGGCGCAGTTTGACAGGACTATCGGACGGCTGGAAAACGCCCTGCCGGATCTGTTCTCGCTGCACGCGATTCTGCCGCCCAAAATCCTGACGGACGGGGAAAAGGCAGAGGCTGATCCGCCGGAGTTTGTCGCAACCCGCAGCCCGGAGGGTTTGGTACAGTTGCGCGGACGGATTCAGAACCAGACCAGCAAGGACAGCATCAGCGTTTTTGCCGCAGCCCTGTTTGGGCGCGAGGTGGTCCACAACCAGACCCGGCTGGACAAAACCTTGCCGGATGGCTGGCCAACCCGGGTGCTGGCCGGGATCGAGGGGCTGGCTGCCCTACACCATGGCAGCGTCACGGTACAGCCCGATCTGGTGGTTATCAAAGGCATCAGTGCATCGCCGGATATTCCTGGTGAAATTTCACGGCTGTTCTCGATTCGCATGGGTGGCAAGGAAAACTACGAGATCAATGTAGCCTACGACGAAAAACTGGATGTGCAGGCCTCAGCGCCCAGCGGCGAAGAATGCGAGCAGCAAATTAGCGCGGTGTTAACCGATCAGCAGATAGTGTTTGCCCCGTCCTCGACCAAAATCGAGGCTGCAAGTCAGGGTGTGCTGGACGCCATCGCGGAGATTGTCCGGGAATGTCCGGAAACGGAGTTTGAAATCGAGGGTCATACCGACAGCCAGGGCAGCGAGGAACTGAACAAGAACCTCAGTCAGGCCCGGGCCGAGGCCGTGCTGAGTGCGTTGTTGAGCCGCCGGATTTTGATTTCCGGTCTGGTTGCAAAAGGATATGGTGAGGAAAACCCGATCGCCGATAATAAGACCGAAGAGGGCCGCGCGCAGAACCGGCGCATTGCGTTTCGGTTGTTAAATACAGAGGAGCCCACCGATGAACAGAACTGAACTGGTTGTCATCATCGCGCTGGCATTTTTGCTGACCTTTCTGGCCGGTTGGATCCTGCGATGGGCCTATGGCAAGCTGAACAGCGTGAATTCGGTCAATGTGTCAGAAATCGACGATCTGGCCAATCGCCTGCACGAGGCTGAAGAAGCCCGTGATCAGGCGATGACCTATCTGCAGCAACGCGAGTGGGAACTGACCAACAAGCTGACCCAGACCGAGGCCGAACTGGCCGCGGCGATGGAAGGGCTGGGGGCGGCCCGGCGCGAGGCGGGCGAGTTGCAGGGGCGGCTGGATACGCAACAGGCTGGCGGAGCGGAGAAAGAGTCGGCTTAGAACGTTTCATCTCTGGGCGATACCAAGGCGAACCTGAAACGTTATTTTCAGCAACCGCTGACGCCCCACACCACCATTCAAAGAGGTTCCCCGTAAGCCGCGATGCTCTTCACGCGGCTGGGGTGGTCGCGAAAAGACCCTTCGGTCTTTTAGGGCAGGTATGCGGTGCGGTTATTCAATTGGGTGACCAACATCGGCGCGAACGGCCGAGGCTGTGTGGAAACTCGTGTCTGGGGTATACTCGTTTTCAACAATTGGAGGTGGGTATGTCGGGTTATATCGAGGGTGTCGATCGCGAGCAGACTACCTTTTTTCAAAGCGTTTGGAGGACTGGATTGGTGAAGATCATCCGGTTCGTGTGATTGACGGCTTTGTTGATGCGCTTGATCTTTTGAAGGCCGGGTTTAAAGGGACGGCACCGGCAAATACCGGGCGACCGGGTTACCATCCATCGGTTCTATTGAAGCTCTTCATCGACGGATACCTCAACCGGGTTCCGTCCAGCCGCCGACTGGAACGGGAAGCTGGACGCAATGTCGA
>JAAEUI010000136.1 GCA_024227475.1 Paracoccaceae bacterium
CCACTCATGAGTTGCCAGTCCTACTTGCCGCTCCCAATCGTTCGGGCCTTCACGTCATCGTTTCCGGCTTTGGCCTATCTGTTGCTCCGCCTTTCGGCCTTGGAGTGCCTCACTAGCCTTGCCGACAGCATGGCCTACTATGCCCTCTGCTGACTTCTGCACCGCGATCGGGTCCCCTTTCGGTTTCCTCAGTTCCAACTTGGAACAGCGACGCAGATCTCCCCAGGTAAGTTCGATCGCTTTCCCCGCACACCTGCCGGATCTACAGTCCTGGCCCTTGATGGATATGGACTTCGCGATCCGTTGCCCGCTCGTCCAGCCAGGGATGCCTCATATCCGGTTTCTGTTCGTCAGGTCGCGGTTTTGCTCCACACTGCCTTCAGACGCCACCTCGCGATGACGCCCTTGTGCTTCGCTAATCCTTCACCTCCATCAGGTTGGACAGGAGACTTTCACTCCCAAGTTATCGAACATGCTGGGCACACGACTAAGCCGCTGCGCGGCAGTGTGTGCCGGATATTTTTTGTTTTGCCTTGGTCGCAATCTGTGAATTATTGAGTTCCTATCGGCGCGATTAAGTCGTCTTCTTTTGGATCAACCGATGATCCAGGAGGAAGAGACTATGACTTTATTACGCCAGCAGATGATTGAGGATATGAGCGTTCGTGGCCTGGCTGAGGCGACACGAAAAAGCTATTTGCATGCTGTATCACAATTGGCGTTGTTTCATGGCCGTCGCCCTGACGAACTGGGCATAGGTGAGGTGCAGACATTTCTTGTTCATCTGGTTGAGGATCGCACGCTTTCATACGGCACGTGCAACGGCTACGTCTATGGCCTGCGGTTTTTCTATACCGTCACCCTGGGGCGCGATGATCCGCGTTTTCAAATTCCCACATCACGGCAAGCGAGCCGTTTGCCAAGCATTTTAAGCCGCACAGAAGTTCGAGCCCTGCTTGAAGCAGCGATGAGCATCCGTGACCGGGCGCTGTTGACAACCACCTATGGGGCGGGTCTGCGGGTGAGCGAGGTGATCAAACTCAAGGTCAGCGATATCGATGCAACACGCATGTGTATCCGTATTGAACAAGGTAAACGGCGCAAGGATCGTTATGGGCTGCTATCGAGAGGCATGCGACAGGAGTTGCGCAACTATTGGCGCATCTGCAAACCAGGAACCTGGCTGTTTCCGGGCGCCAATTCACAGCGGCCTATATCTCGAATAACAGCGCATCGCATATTCCATGGCGCCAAGGCGAAGGCCGGGATCAAAAAAGACGGCGGCATACATTTGTTGCGCCATGCCTTTGCCACCCATTTACTGGAAAGTGGTTGTGATCTTCACTCTATTCAGCGGCTGCTTGGCCATTCCAGCATTCGCAGCACCTTGCGCTACTTTCATTTGACCGAGCGTCGTCTGATGTCGATATCTTCACCGCTTGATGATTTGGGGCTGGGCTGCATTTGAGCCATGTGCATCCAGTCAGCGGCAACGCTTGAACTAGCCGAGGTCATCAAGCGTCATGGTGATGCCTATTGCGGCCAATACAGGCCAAGTTTGAGCCAACAGCGTGTCATGCGGGCGATTGCCACTTGCCGCACGGCGGCCATGGGCGGTCATGTCCAATCCTGTGATCAATGTGGTTGTCTTACCCATCACTATCACTCCTGTCGCAACCGCCATTGCCCGAAGTGCCAGACACTGGCCAA
>JAAEUI010000137.1 GCA_024227475.1 Paracoccaceae bacterium
ATGCGTTCATCCTGAAAACCTTGATCCAGGATACAAAATCAATCTCCTAAAAGGAATCCTGTATTATGCAGAGGTCTTCCGAGTGGATTATGTGCTGTTGGCATATTGCTTGCATCCAGCGGTGACCCGCTTGCGGGCAACTGTTCAACTGCATCTTCCAGCCCGCATTCAATCACACAAACCCGGCACTTACGCGCAAAGGGCGACGGCACCGCAGAATACAATTTCATCATCAGACTTTCTTGATTCGGATCCGCCCCATGGCGGCAATGTCGATTTCCACGCCCGGCCCGTTGTCGCCCAGGCGTATAACCCGTCGCCAGCGCGTTGAAGCGTTGGCCTGTGGCGCATCGCGGCATTTATGGGCGCAAACGCCCTCTTCGATCTTGTCCAGCGAATCCTCTACCTTTTGATCGGTCTGTGAAAGTTTCACTTTCCGGGCGGCGTAATACGCAACCGCGGCAACAGTTCCATATCGCGCAACGGTCACAGCAATCGGGGCAAGTGGCAAAGCCATAAGCAATCCTCCTGACCCTGATATGTAGTCACGATCAAGGCGGTTTTCAATGCTGGCGGCATTGTCATTAACATTGATGATACCGACATCATCCCAATCGGGAAATAGCATACGACCCATTTAAGATACGCAAATAAGACGCGTCTTGACTGCGGTGTCTTGAGGGAATCCTAAGGAAACAAGTTAACGGAATCCCCGGTTAGCCACTTCGGGTATTTGGGCATGATGCCAAGGAACTTACTCGACCCAACAAAGGCTGTCAGCCGTGCGCGCATGGTATACGGGCAGCAACGGACAGAATAGAGAATTGGGCGCGTCATGGTCTGGCTCAATAATAAAACGTAATCCACTGTTATGGGCGAATCCGCCATGGATCAACACAGTGGCCACAGCGCACCCGAATCGACTGCCCGTCTTGTGGGGGTCGCCTATTTGACCTCTTCAACTTTTCCAGGTCCGCGATAGACATAGGCCTTACCAGGTTTAGCCAGAAATTCATGATCAGTCTCATCATCTGGATGAACTTTGAAGTGTTTGCCCGCAGCTGCAATTTCACCCCAACTATTGTTCGCGATAAAAGGTTTGGTATTTGATATCAAAAAGATCACGTCCGAACTGTTGTAGCAGTAAAACTTCAGATCTTTGCCACAGGCGTTGTGCAACGCAGCTGTGTTACCGCTCAATGACGTAACGATGCCTGCTGCTTGTTTCACCAATCCGTTTCCGTCCACTTCAACGTTTGAAGCCATAATTTAAGATCCTTTCAATGTTGAAAACTGACTGACACCAAAAAAACTCGCTATCCATGGTTGTGCATAATCCAATATACCCAACTTGCCGGTTGTAGACAAATTCACTAAATGAGAACCCAAGTTCCTTCACCGGAACAGAGGTTGGTGCTGTAGAATTTATGCAAGTAAATTGGTCAGCGTATGATCCCGGATAACGGCGCGAATAATCCGTCCGACTGGCTGGTCTTGTTGAAATGCAACCTCTGTAAAGCCTTCGGTCCGCCCCATGCGCGGGCTTTCCATCAGCACTGAGTGGAGCCTGCCAGTCTGCGCTTTCAAATGTCGGCTCACCCGTTCTTCCCCCGCCGCCCTGAGCCGCGCAGCCCGGTCCTTGATCACCCGCTTTGGTACTTGCGGCATCCGCGCTGCAGGGGTGCCTTCCCGGGATGAAAACGGAAACACATGCAGCCAGGTCAGATGGCATTCATCGACCAGTTTCAGCGAGTTTTCGAACATGGCTTCGGTCTCGGTCGGGAATCCGGCGATGATGTCAGCTCCAAAGACAATGTCAGGCCTCGCCCGCAGCATGTCCTCGCAAAAACGGATCGCATCATCGCGCAAATGTCGCCGCTTCATCCGTTTCAAAACCATGTCGTCACCCGCCTGCAGCGACAGATGCAAATGCGGCATCAGACGCCGTTCAGAAGCAATGGCCTCGACCAGCGCCGGGTCTGCTTCAATGGAATCAATCGACGAAATCCTGAGCCGCGGCAAACCGGGCACCAGCCGCAATATCCGCTGCACAAGATCGCCCAGCTTTGGCTCCCCCGGCAGGTCCGCTCCCCAGCCGGTGATGTCGACGCCTGTAAGCACAACTTCGTTGTAACCCGCTGCAACCAAACGCTTTATCTGATCAATAACCACGCCGGCCGGAACCGACCGCGAATTGCCCCGACCATAGGGAATGATGCAAAACGTACAGCGGTGATCGCAACCGTTCTGCACCTGCACGTAGGCCCGGCTGCGACTGCCAAACCCGTCGATAAGATGGCTGGCAGTTTTTTCCACCGACATGATGTCATCCACCAGAACCTTCTCGGTCCGCCCAATAAAATCCGGCCCCTTGGCCAACCCCTGCCAGGTTGCCGCCAGCATCTTTTCGGTATTGCCAACCACGAGGTCGACCTCGCCCATTTCAGCATATGTCACTGGTTCGGTCTGGGCCGCGCAACCGGTCACGATGATGTGGGCATCCGGGTGTTCACGGCGCAATTTGCGGATGCGCTGTTTTGACTGTCGCACCGCCTCGGCTGTCACCGCGCAGGTGTTCACAACAACCGCGCCATCAACCCCGGCAGAAGTTGCCAACTCCTTCATCGCTTCGGTTTCATAGGCGTTGAGGCGACAGCCAAAGGTGGCAAACACCGGCGGGGTTGTCATTTTACGGAATCCAGAAACTCTGGGGCAAGCACCCCGGAAAAAACCAGCGTCGCGGTGCCGGTCATCCAAACCCCGTCATCCCTCCAGTCAATCTCAAGCTCACCGCCATCCAGCCGCAACACCGCCTTGCGATCAACAAGCCCCTTGCGATGCGCCACAACCATAGACGCACAGGCTCCAGAGCCGCAGGCCAGCGTGATCATTCCGCCCCGCTCCCACACCCGCATCCGGATAGTATGGCGGTCAACAACCTGAATAAACTCAACATTTGTCCGCTCCGGATAGAGCGGGTGGTATTCGTATTTGGCCCCGAGCTTTGGAAGATCCACGGCCTCAACATCGTCTACAACAAACACGCAATGCGGGTTGCCCATGCCAGCAGCGCCCGGCGAGCCCTCAATCGGTAAGTTCACCAGATCAACGTCACGGGCCAGAGGAACTTCCTGCCAGGTCAGCTGAGGCAACCCCATATTGATGCTGATCCGTCCGTCATCCAGACCCGTCACCTTTAACACGCCACGCTCGGTTTTAATGGTCGCGGATTTGCGCCCGCTCTCTTCCATCAATAGTCGCCCTATACAGCGACTGGCGTTACCACAAGCTCCTGCTTTTGAACCATCGGAATTCCAGAATTCGACATCAACATCCGCCTCTTCAGAGGGTTTCAGCACCGCCAGTTGATCAAACCCGACCCCAAAATAGCGATGCCCCACCGACCGCGCCAATTCACGGGTCACCGGATCCCTGACCGCACGCGCATCGACAATCACGAAATCATTGCCAAGCCCGTGCATTTTCAGAAACGCAATCCCGTCGTTGTATGTCGTCGGTGAGTTCATATGCACCATATAGCCGAGTCGCCAATATCAATCCAGACGCCGGATTTTTGTCAGATTCCTGCTTGACCCTTTCACAACACAAGCATAATACCCCCCACACGCGTGGGCCCTTAGCTCAGTTGGTAGAGCAACTGACTTTTAATCAGTGGGTCGCAGGTTCGAATCCTGCAGGGCTCACCAATTTATCACTCTATATCAGTGAGTTACCTGTCGAGCTCTCAATGGGTGGTTGCTGAGCTCAAGTCAACGGAAGCAATACGGAAGCAATGTGAACCAGATAAAATAGGATTCGGCGTTGCAATTACCTCACATGCCAAAGCGATCAAAGTTAACCTAGTTTACCGGCTTGATGAACGCGATTCCGGTGCTGACAATCGGGATGTTCATTCACTGACCAGTAAGAGGCAGTTATCATTCTCTACAAAGCATTAGAAAAACTAGCCTATTTAACTCGCAATTCCGCTCCGAATACGGGAAATTTGTACTTACC
>JAAEUI010000138.1 GCA_024227475.1 Paracoccaceae bacterium
CCGCCTCAGCCCGGGTTTTTCGCTGGCCTATTATAATCGCGGCAAAGCCCAGGTCGAACTTGGCAAATACGAGGCCGCGTTTGGAGATTTCAACCAGTCCCTGAGCATTGATCCGGAAAACGGAAACGTCCACTACTACATAGGCAACGCCCAGATGGCCCTGGGCGAGGTCGACAGCGCCATAAAGGCCTATAGCCAGGCCATTCTCCTCCTGCCGGACCGCGCCGATTTCTACGAGGCCCGCGGCACCGCCTACAGGAAAATGGGCTATCTGAACCCGGCCATAGACAATTACAGTCGCGCCGTCGATCTGCGGCCCAATTACGCAAGCGCCTTTTACAACCGGGGACTCGTTTTCAAGGACAGCGGGGATCACACCAATGCGGTTGCCGATTTTGGCCGGGCCATTGCGCTTAGACCGGACCTTACCAACGCCTACCACAACCGGGCGCTCAATCTTCAGGCACTTGGAGATCATGCCGGCGCCCTGAAGGACTTTGGAGTGGTCATAGAGCGTAAGCCCGAAACCGCATCTGCTTATCTCAGCCGCGCAAGTTCCCACGGGATGCTTGGACTGGCTTCAAAGGCCGTAGCCGATTGGGAAACCGGTATGCGGCTGAGCGGACCAGAGGCGGTAAAAGCCGTGCAGCAATTGCTGATTGACGAGGGGCATTATTCAGGCGCGGTCGACGGAATTCAGAGCGAGGCAACCCATAAGGCACTGGTGGCATATGCAAACAGCCTGCTGTGATCGGAAAGCCGTGGCAGCGGAGGGATTGAGCCACCATGTGGTTTTGCCGGCTTGTCGGCCATAAACGACAGGAACCATCATATGGCGGCCTCCCGCTGCTAGTTTCCAAACCGGCTTGCCCTTTCCCGTCACATCGGGCTAAACCATGATCTCAATGTTTCAGGGTATCAGGGTCATGCAAACGTACGAGTATAAGGTTATTCCGGCGCCGAACCGGCCCAAACGGTTCAAAGGCGTCAAAGGCAATGCTGCCCGCTTTGCCGAGGTTCTGGCGGAGTCGATGAACGATTTAGCCAAAGACGGCTGGGAATATGTGCGCAGTGACTCCATGCCGGTTGAGGAAAAAGCTGGGCTGCTGAAAGGGCGGACTGAGAATTACCACACTGTTCTGGTATTCCGCCGCGCCAAAGGTGAAGCCGCGCCCGCCATGGCCGGGTATCTGGAAGACATGTCAGAGCCGACACCCCCGGCCCCGCCCAAGGAATTTAACCCGCCTCAGGACCCGCCACTGACCAAACCTGACAGCGAAGATCAGGAGGAGGATCGCGATCCGTTTGAGGAGTTCCTGGAAACCGAAGTCGAATCCACAGCCGATGAATCTGATGCTGAAACGGACTCCTCTGAAGACAAAGACGAAGGACGCCGTCGGTTTTTTTAACCGATCCCGCCAGCATCCAGTGCCAGCGCATGGATGTGTCCGACCATCTCTTCTTTCAGAGCACCATAGATCGCGCGCTGCTGCGCAACCCGGTTCATACCGTCAAAATGCGCAGCACGGATAATAACCCGAAAATGTGACTGGCCACCTTCCCGATATCCGGCGTGGCCGATATGCTGGTCACTTTCATCAATAACTTCAAGCGTTTCCGGCGTAAATGCCTCTGTCAATTTCGCGCGGATCGTGTCTTTCATCAACATTATTTGCCCTTTGTACTAAAAATGCCCCTTGGCGCAGATGCGCAATACGTTAAACTCCCCCGTCCGAGTCGGAAAGTAGCAGGAACCACTTTATGGCCAGCCGTTCACCGTTTGATTTTGATATCTCCGTTTCGGCGGACAAAAAGAAACGTTCACGCGGGCGGCGCGGCATGTCGGGTGCGTTTGATACCTCGACACGGCAGTGCGATATCGACGGGTGCGGCGAGCCGGGCAAATACCGGGCGCCGAAACATCCAGATAATCTGGAAGATTTCTTCTGGTTCTGCCTTACCCATATCCGCGAGTATAATTCAAAGTGGAACTTCTTTGAAAACCACTCCGAAGAAGAGCTGGAAAAACAATTCGCGGCTGACCGTGTCTGGGAGCGCGACACCAAGCCGTTTGGCAAAAACGGAGAAGGTGCAAAACCGTCGATTGAGGAAAAAGCCTGGGCAAGGCTGGGGATTGATGATCCGCATCAAGTGCTTGGCGAAAACGCCACCCGCAACCCCGGTAGCGCCTCAGCCGTCAGTTCACGCCGCCTGCCAGCCGGCGAGCGTAAAGCGATCGATATTCTTGAGGCCAAGGACAATTGGACCAAGGCTGAATTGCGCAAGCAATACAAGAAGCTGATCAAGGAGCTGCACCCGGATCTGAACGGCGGAGACCGCTCTGATGAGGACCGCCTGCAACAGGTGGTCTGGGCCTGGGATCAGATCAAGGACAGCAAAAGCTTTAAGGCATGAACCGAGGCGAATTCGCGCCAAAGGGCTGAGAAAGTTCACCAAACACCAATCGTGCTATTCCCCGGTCGGGTTATAAATAGCTATTTCAGCGACCCTGCTCTACAGTACCGTGTACACTACAGCGGTTTTCGTTAAACCTGAATCAGGTTTAGCGAAAAACGTCCCGACAAGACATTGATGTTGCAGCGTTTCCCGAAAACCTGATGTCTCAGGTTTTTCGCGAAGCGCTCTAATCAGGGAGGGTCAGTTTGGAACGGCGGCTTGCTGCGATTCTGTTCTACGATGTTGTCGGCTTCAGCAGTGCCATGGGTCGCGATGAAGCTGCAACCAGAAGGGCTGTAATTTCCAACCAGAAAGACCTGATCGGGCCCCTCGCCGATAGCCACAATGGTCGCTTGATTCAAGTTTTGGGCGACGGCGGATTCATGGAGTTTTCGAGCGCGGTCGAAGCAACACAATTCGCTGTTGCCATGCAAAATGCTGTGACAAACCGTAATCTGGAAATGCCCCGGGAAGGGCGCTTCGTTTATCGCATCGGGATTAACATCGGTGATGTCGGCGTCGACGGGGATTTTGTTTACGGGGACGGTGTAAACACCGCGGCGCGGCTGGAGGCCCTGGCGCAACCCGGCGGTATTTGTGTCCATCAGAACGTGCGCGATCAGTTACATGGCAGGCTCGATCTTGACTTTGAAGATCTCGGCAAGGTCAAGGTCAAGAACATCAATCAACCGGTTCATGCCTATCAGGTTTCACTCAACGAAAAGACGGCATCAATGGCTGCACTGCCAAGCTTTGAAACGTCAAAGCCTCGCCGTCGTTCGCGGATGCTGCCGATTGCAGCCGCTTGTGCTGTGGTGCTGGCAATAATTGCCACCTTTATCTGGCAGCCATGGACGCAATCAGTGGAATTGGCCTCCGTAGACAAAATGGCCTTTTCGCTGCCGGACAAACCTTCACTGGCAGTTCTTCCATTCGTGAACATGTCGGACGACCCCTCACAAGAACATTTCTCGGACGGTTTAACCGAGGACCTGATTACTGATTTGTCCCGCATTTCGGGCTTGTTCGTCGTCGCCCGCAATTCGACGTTTGTGTATAAGGGACAATCTGTAAATATCGCGCAAGTCGCAGAGAAACTGGGCGTGCGCTATGTATTGGAAGGCAGTGTCCGGCGCGTCGATGATCAGATACGCGTTAACGCCCAACTGATTGATGCGACCACCGGTGGTCACATTTGGGCGGAACGCTACGACGGCGTTGTGGATGACATTTTCGAGGTTCAGGACACGTTTATTCGGAAAATTGCCAAGGCTTTAGCCATCAATTTGACTGAAGAGGAAAAAGTCGAGATTGCTTTGGGGCAAACCTCCGACATCAAGGCCCGGGAGGTTTTTCAGGAGGGATGGGACAGTTTTCTGAATTACTCGGCCAAAGACAATGCTGCTGCGGTTGAACGATTCAAAAAGGCGATCAAAATTGACCCGCAATACGGCCGCGCACACGCGGCTCTGGGTCTTGCCTATCTGCGGGGTTGCCAGCAACGGTGGAACAAACAACTCGGGATGAGCGCGGGCGAGGCCAATGCAAAAGCTCTGTCCGCTCTCGAAGAAACACAAAAACACCCGTCATCCCTTGCGAATGTCGCGGCGTCAAACATCAACCTTTACAACGGAAAATACTCGGTCGCCCAAACTGAAGCGACGCTTGCCGTGGCCAAAGACCCGAACGACCCGGAAGCGTATATTGCAATGGCTTGGTCCTTGATTACGACCGATCAACCGGACGCCGGTCTTGAAATGGTGAACCGGGCGATGCGGCTCAACCCCACCTACCCAAGTTACTATATTTTGGCGTTGGGAATGGCGCATTATACGAAAGGCGATCTTGAAAAGGCTGCAGAGGTGTTTTCCGCCGCTCTCGAACGCGATCAAACTGCAACAGAACTGGCAGTGGTGCTGGCAGCAATATATGCGCACATGGGGCGGCTCGACAAAGCGCATGAAACGCTGCAATTGTGGAAACCCGGAGCAAGCCAGGGCGAACTGCAACATGCACCGTACAGTTATCATTTTCCTTACACTTGGTCTGGCAGGCCCGAAATCGTGAAGCAAATCGTCGACGGGTTGCATCTTGCCGCCCTACCGCCGGGAAATCAGCTGGCCAACCTAATTGCAGGTTTGCAAGACACCAGTGTAAACACCCGCATCAAAGCCGCTGAGATGATTGCCCGATTTGGCCCCAGAGGTTCAGAGGCCGTGCCTGCACTTATCGACATGCTGGGGGACGAAAAAAAGTCCATACGCCTTGCCGCCGTAGTTGCTTTGGGCAAGATCGGCACAGCAGCCGAACCTGCATTACCAGAGCTGCGGGCCCTTAGGGACCAGCCGAGGGTAGGATACGACGCCAAAAAGGCCATCCAAAAGATATCAGGCGAGTAAGTTTCCCCTAAAGCGTTTCCCGAAAACCTGAGACATCAGGTTTTCGGGAAACGCAGCAACATCAATGTCTTGTCGGGACG
>JAAEUI010000139.1 GCA_024227475.1 Paracoccaceae bacterium
GAAGTTGTGGTGGCCGCAGTGATGAGCGTAACCCTTTCGGTCGACCACCGGGTCATCGACGGCGCACTTGGCGCGCAGTTCCTGACAGCCGTCAAAGGATATCTGGAAAACCCAATGGGAATGCTGGCCTAGAGCGGCGTCCTAGAAACCTGAATCGAAGGGATTCCCAGGCGGCTTGATTTGTGATTCACCATACTTGGAGGTGGATTATGGGCAAATCACTATCACTGGACATTCGAGAGCGTGTTGTTTCTTTGGTTGAGGGTGGATATTCCTGCCACGAGGCGGCCCGGCGGTTCCGGATTTCAGCGGCCAGCGCAGTTAGAATCATGCAACGAAAGCGTTGTTCTGGATCGGTGGTCGCATCGGTGCAAGGGCGGCCACGCACCAGCAAACTGGATGCGGTCTCAGGCTTTTTGAAATCGCAGATCGAAGCGACACCGGATAAAACCATGCCGGAATTGGCGGCCGAACTGTTCGAGGAACACGGGATCAGGGCAACACCGGCAATGCTGTCACGTCATCTGATCCATCGGCTTGGCTACACATATAAAAAAATCCCTGATTGCAACGGAGCGCCGCCGGAAAAGGGTGCGCGTTGCGCGATACGAGTGGCGACACTACCGCCAGCCAAGGATGCGTCTTGAACCGCACAGGTTGATCTTTATCGATGAAACTGCTGTCACCACCAAGATGACCCGCCTGCGCGGGCGGTCCCTGCGAGGAGTGCGGTTGGAGGCAGATGTGCCCTTTGGCCATTGGCGAACACAAACGTTCATTGCCGGATTGCGAGTGGATGAACTGACTGCCCCCTGGGTGCTGGACGGACCGATGAACCGTGCTGCCTTCGAGGTCTATATCGAAACCCAGCTCGCACCATGCCTTCAGCCCGGTGACGTGGTCATCGCCGACAATCTGTCCTCGCATAAATCTGCGACCGCTCAGGCATTCTTAAGGGCGCAAGGAAACTGGATTTTGTTCCTGCCACCCTACAGCCCCGATCTGAACCCAATCGAAATGGCGTTCTCAAAACTCAAAGCCCACCTGCGCCGCCTCAAAGCTCGAACCTTTGACGCCCTCTTCAAATCAGTCGGCGAAATATGTGACATCTTCCCGCAACAAGAATGTGAAAACTTCTTCAGGGCTGCAGGATATATTGCAGATTAAATGGACGACGCTCTAGGAAACTTGACGCCGAGTGACTTTGCAGCCCAACTGAACCTAACCCGAAAGGTCGCATGAAGACCGGACCAGAAATGGGGTGAACTCCAA
>JAAEUI010000140.1 GCA_024227475.1 Paracoccaceae bacterium
CCGCGTCGGGATGATTTGAATTTGCGGGATTACAGCACGCTGGAGAAGGTTGTGGGGTTTGTGGAGGCGATGCGACCGGATTTAGTGGATAGTGGACAGTTGATAGTGGATAGTGGAGCAGCATCAGACGATGACCTATCACCAGCAACCAAAGACCAACAACCAACAACCGATGAAGATGATGAGTCAGCTCATTTAGGGGTGGAGAAGCGGCCGCCGAGGGTTGAGTCGGCGTATACGCTGGCTGATGCGGATTTGATGCCGCGTCGGGTTCCGATGGCTGTGATACGGCCGTTAACCAGCTTCTGCAAACCAACCAACATTCAACTGGATGAGCAATCCCGCGTCGTTGTCGCGCTGGATAAAGGTGGCGTGGGCAAAGCCCTCATCAAGCGGCTGAAAAAGCGGGGCGTGACCGTTTTGCCAATTGACAAGCCGTTGGCACAGGATGTGCTGGAAGTGAAACTTCAAGATTGGTTGACGACGGGTGAGATTCAAGGCGTTTATTGGCTGACTGCGCTGGACGCGGCGCCTAATTTGGAACAAATGACGCTGGAAGAATGGCGGGAAGCGAATCGGGTGCGGGTCAAAAATCTGTCGATAACGATGCGGGTGCTGTTCGATGCGGTGAGTCAGCCAGGCTGTTTTCTGGTTTCGACAACACGGCTGGGCGGTTTGCACGGTTATGGTGCAGACGGTGCATCGGCTCCGCTGGGTGGCGGCGTCACTGGATTCACAAAAGCGTACAAACGGGAGCGTCCTGATGTGCTGGTGAAGGCGGTTGATTTTGAGGTGAGTCTGAAAACGGCCGTTTACGCCGACGCACTCATCACAGAAACTTTGTCTGACCCTGCGATTGTTGAAGTTGGATATTGGCAAGACAAGCGAACGGCCGTTTCCCTGAAAGAAGAGAGTGCAGTAGACGGCCGTTCCGGTCTTACCCTCAATCAGGAAACCGTCTTTCTCGTCACGGGGGCGGCGGGAGGCATTACGAGCGAAATCATCGCCGATTTGGCGGCCAGCAGCGGCGGCATCTTCTACCTGCTCGATTTGATCGATGAACCAG
>JAAEUI010000141.1 GCA_024227475.1 Paracoccaceae bacterium
CATTGGCCAGAGCAATCCGTTATGCGTTGAGCCGGATGCCAAAGACCCGTCCCTATCTCGACAATGGCTTCCTGGAAATGGACAACAACACTTGTGAGCGGGCAGTCAAGCCAGTGGCGAACGGTTGGTCATTATACACCCCCTTTTTAAGTGTTTGTAAACATTGAAAGCTGTTGCTCATCTTCATCGCGACACGGGCGCCTTTTGCGATCTACTGCCCGCGTAACATCTTCGGATTGTAGATCTTCTGCGCGGATTTGATAGGGCGCGCCCTCTACAACCTGGTTTGCAGGCAAAATTGCGTCCTTGATCAGCCTTCGGATCACGTGGTTGGTCACACCGAGCTGTTTTGCGGCCTCAGTCATGGTGCGCCACGGGCTTTCCTTGTCGGCAGACAGGTATCCGTGAATGTCATTCACGCGCCGGATCGAAGAAACACGCTTGGCATTCCAGGTCTTTCCCTGACCCGTGCGCATTCCCATGCGGTTCAGTGAGGCTGCGATCGCGTCGTCTGACCACCGTCCTGCCATCTCGCGGATGATCGCCAAAGCTTCATCGCTGGTTTTTGCGCCATGCTCTCCGGACTTTGGCTTTTTGACCCGCAACTCCGTGTGTCGCCCACCTTTCCAATGGACCACCAGAACGATCTCCTGGGTCATGTCGTCTACATCTGCCACGATATCCTCAATAAGGGTCCGGAGCAGTTGCTGACGAACACGCATCGTCACGCTGGGCGCATCCCACGCGGTCTGCAAGTCCTGCGTCAGACTATTCAACAGCTCAGGGTCGACAGCCTCATGCGCGTCCGGGGCATCTACCAGGCGTTGCTCAAAGACCTGGACCCGCGAAAGAGCCTCCTCCCAACGTTTCTCCAACGTGGAGGCGATCAGGCGGTTCTCTGGATCGCATGCCGCATAGCGACGTTCTGCAAGTGTGGCGTCATATTGCACTTGCTTTAGTTCCAGCTCCAATAGCTGGCGGCGGTCTTCCTCTGTCTTGGTCACGCAGGTTTGCGCCTCCAACGCAGCATCAATGGCCAGCGGGGCGACGGCTTCCAAAACAGCCCCAACGATGAGTTTCTCCGCACGTGCACCGCCAAATGTAAAACATCTTTTATGCCCCAAGAGCAGGTTGGGGTTGTCGCAACGATAAACCGGACGATGAGTGCGACCCGCATAGACAACGTGCAAACGTCTACCACATCTGGCACAGGACATGAGCCCTGCCAGCAACGCCCGGCCACCGCGGGCTGATTTGGACCCACCCGCCTTGCCGAAAGCATTGCGTGCCAGCTGAGCTTGATTGCGTTCATACGCGCCCCACTCGACATAGGCAACGTGGTGATCGTGAAGAACCACTTCCCAATCTTCTGGCGATTTATGGTTTTTGTAACTGACATGGGCGCGGCCGTCCCTGATCTCCGTCTTCTTCCCGGTCTTACCATAAGCATAGACGCCAGCATAAAACGTATTTTTAAGCACCCCGATCACATTGCGATACCGGACTGGCCGCCAGTCGAAAGATGTCAGACGAATCCCATCTGAGGGCCGGGGAAAATGGATGCCCTGGTCAGCCATCGACAGCAGGACCTGTCTGGCACTGCTGAGGTCTTTGAAACGGGCAAATATCGTATGTATGACCTCCTGGATCCGAAGGTCGGGATCAAACATGATCCCGGCATCGCGGTCCCAGATGTAGCCAATCGGTGGGGTGTAGCGTAGCTCACCGCGCCTGGCCTTTGCACGGGCGGCGTCCAGCATCCGCGTTCGCATTATCCCAAGTTCAAACTCGCTGATGCTGCCCTTCATACCCAACAGAAGCCGGTCGTTCGGCTGGCGGGGATCATAAACGCCATCGTGGTCGACAACGCGTGCCTCAACCATGCCACAAATCTCAAGAACATGATGCCAGTCGCGACCATTGCGGGCCAGTCGCGAGACTTCCAGGCAAAACACAGCTCCAACCTCACCAGAACAAAGGGCAGCAAGCAATCGCTCAAACCCGTGTCGCGTAGCGCTGCCACTGGCGGATATGCCGAGATCATCGTCGATGATGTCCACCGTTTGAAAGCCGTAACTGCGCGCAGAAGAGACCAGATCGTATTGCCGCCGCTGACTTTCAAGATTGGTCAATACCTGGCTCTGGGTCGATTGACGGACATAGACGATGGCCCGGCGCTGCAACAACGCAGGTGGTAATGCCGCAATCGGAGTGAGATCATCATTGCCCATCATTCGACATCTCCTCTGCCACGCCTGCGGCCTCCAGAAGTAGTTGCGCAAGAACCTGCTTCAACGTCTCTCGCTCCCACTCGCTCAGGGTTGCACTCACCGGCGGGTGAAACGGCAGAGGCAGTTGCGTCTGTTTGGGGGACTTGTGTGAAATCATGTTCGGTTTCCTTCAATGAGTCGCTCTCATCAAAGCTTCGCCGAAAACCCTGCGATGTCAGAATCGCAGACAATTCCAGCAAACCCGCCACCGAAACGCACGGCGGCCCAGGTGTCATCATTCCGCACACCGAGGCGTCCAACACCCATGCCGGTGCCATGACAGCAATGCCCGGGTCACGCTCAAGCCCAACATGGGTCCCATCACCGCGCCGATAGGATCGATAGACCCTAACGTCTGCGCCAAAATATGCGTGCCACCTGTAATGCACGCGATAAACTGACCCGACATGGGCAGAATGGACAGGAACTTGCTCTTGGCAGGAAAAATTGGATGTTTGCCGGTTCCGAGCGTGGTGGCAAAGCCATGGCCATTGCCTTTACCCTGATTGAGACCGCTAAACTCAATGGTGTTGATCCACAGGCCTGGCTCACCGATGTCCTCAGCCGTATTGCAGATCATAAGATCAACCGCATTGACGAACTATTGCCCTGGAATTATCCTGCGGGCGAGTGATCAGCAGGACGCTTACCCTAATGTAACGGTATTACAAGTTTGGCACTGCCACCATAAGCCTCGTAGTCTTCGACACCAACGCCGTCATAGTAACCGCCAAATACAAGAGACCAGCCAAGTTCGTTGGTGACGGTGAGCCCGGCATCA
>JAAEUI010000142.1 GCA_024227475.1 Paracoccaceae bacterium
TGATCCTGAAACGAAGGGTTTGACGCCTTTCTATAAACGAAAAACATCCCCCGGATGCAAGACAGGGCAGTTGGAATTAGTCCGAAGCAAATTGAAAAAATGCCGTGAGATCTGGGATCGCGCACGCTGCCAGGATGCCTGGATTGCGATAACCAGCGCGGCGCCAGGGGCTAACCCTTGCCATGCCCTGACCGCAAAGCACCTCAACCTGCCGTAACTTCGTGACAATCTCTTCCGGCTTGTGTCGTTTGATTCCCATATCTGATCCTCCGTTTCCTAACTATAGGGGCGGGCCAGTTCAAAGGGGGAGGATCACCAGGGTGGGTCAGAGCGCTGTGGTAAATCCGCGGCCATTGCCTATACTCTAATTGAAACCGCAAAGCTCAGTGGCATCAATTCACAAGCCTGGCTGACTGATACACTCAGCCGCATCCCAGACCACAAGATCAACGGGATTGATGAATTGCAGCAGTGGAACTGTTAACGGTGAAGCGGCGCTTACCAATACTAATGCCTACAAGGCGTTGGAACGTCTAACCTTGCCAGCAGGCCCCGATACCTGGGGACTGTCGGTAGAAGGTCGGGTACAGGGGGGAATCATGCATCGTGTTCAAGCAATTCTGGCAGCCACAGCCATCGTTCTGGCAGAAATGTCAGGCCCGGTGACGGCGCAGGGCAATGGGTTTGATCCGCGCGAACCCTGCGGCCTCACACTTCGCGCGGCCAGCGACACCGACAAGCTGCTGATCGCTTCCTGGGTTCTTGGATATGTGGCGGCGACGGATCAGGATACCCGCCTGGTTGATCGCGAAAACATGGTGACCTTGCTGAGCAACGTGTTCAAAGCCTGCGCCCAAGACGAGACACGCAGCCTTGTTGCACTGATGCAAAAGCATGATCAGGCCGGGTCGGAAGTGCCCGGTTCCAAAGCTAGTGCAGAGCGGTTTCTTAACCAGTTTCTGGATTCCGGCGCCGATCTGGCTGCGCTAACCAGCAGTCTGGCTCCGACGTCCGCCGATATTTCCGCGGTCTATGGCGAACCGCTGGCCAGCCGTCTTGACGCAATGTATGCACAAATGTACTCGGCAGGTACGCGGATCGGACCGAAACCGGATCAGAACGCACTGAGTGTGGTGCGCACCACGACCGGATCGCTGAAGCTTGGTGATGCGGTGCTGAGCGAATTTCCGGGCGGTTATGCCGAGGTATTGCCGCACATAATAGGCGACTACCCGATTGTCCGGTTTAAATTCTTGGTTAAGGGCGAATCGCTTGGGTTAGCCTTCGATGGGCTGATCCATGTGAACGGGCGCTGGGTTCTGATGCCAAAACCTTGGCGGGCGCTGGAATAGCGTCGTGGGACTTCAAAGCTCGACCTTGGCGCACCGACGTGCGTGTGCGTATCTGTTGAAGTGCAGTTGTTCGTCCAACTCAACCGTGATTCCTTCAAATTCAATGTCCCAAGTGGCTCTGGGGTTGACAGGAAAACCCAACTGGATACGTCAACGGTGAGTGCCGACATTCACATTACCGAGAATCTGGGTTTCTTTCTGCACTGCCGCAAGGCCGCTTTCCCGCAGAGCCGTCATTCATCCGATCCCTGAGTGCTGCCACGCAGCGAACGGCGGCTTAGAGCCCACAGTTGCCAATCGTACTCGTCTATCGTTTTGGATCGACGGTATCCGCGAAGAATTCCAGAAGCGAATAAATCAAACGCTTCCAACAGCCCTCCCAAAACAGCCCAGCCAAAACGAAAGCCGACGCCGCACAGAGCGGATACTCCACGCTTGTCGCATGCCGCCTGATGGGTTAATCTTTATCTCGCTTTCAGGCTCCGTTACTTGGCGAACATCAGATAAACCCATGGCACAATACCGCAACGCACTCCCTCAATTGCCCGGCGATCTGTTTCTTACCGACGCAGGTATTGAGACCGATATCATCTTCAATCATGGCGTTGAAATCCCCGAATTTGCTGCGCATACGCTGCTTTTCGATCCAAACGGTCGGGAAACCGTGGCTAACTATTTCCGTGGATTTCTCTCGCTCGCTGCCTCCAAAGGCACCGGGTTTATTCTCGACAGCCAAACCTGGAAGGCTCACATGCATTGGGCCAAAGACCTGGGAGTTTCCGAGAATGATCTGCGTAAGGCAAACCATGCGTCAATCGCCTTTATTTCTGAACTGCGGGACGAGTTCTCAGGGAATGAAAAGCCGATCGTGCTAAACGGCCTCATCGGGCCGCGCGGCGATGCCTATGCGCCCGAACAGGAGATCACCGCGCACGAGGCGGAAGAATACCATTCCAAGCAGATGGGCTGGTTGGCAAAAACCGACGTAGACATGGTATCCGCCGTGACCTTCACACAGTCAGACGAGGCGATCGGCGTCGTGCGCGCAGCCAAAACTGCCGGGCTTCCAATCGTCGTATCGTTTACGGTCGAAACCGACGGCAATCTGCCCAACAGTCAATCGCTCGCAGAAGCCATTCAATCGGTTGACGATGCAACCGATCGGTCGGCTGCATACTTTATGGTTAATTGCGCCCATCCAGACCATTTTTCACACGTGTTGAATGATGACGTCTGGGCAAGGCGCATTCGCGGTATCCGATGCAACGCCTCGCGCATGAGTCATGCCGAGTTGGACGAATGCGACGTGTTGGACGATGGAAATCCAGTCGAACTTGGCGCCCAGTATCGAACAATTAGGAAACAGATGCCTTGGCTCAATGTCTTTGGCGGCTGCTGCGGCTCAGACCTGCGGCACGTTACACAGATTGCCAAGGCATTGGACGCCTGAGCTTTATTTTTTGAGGTAAGAAACAGGTTGAATTCAACTTTCTTGGCTTCGAAAGCAAATCGGCAGCAGTGCGGGACATCGCGGACCTACACAGAAAGACCCAATCGGCGCCAGGACAGCGAGGTGGGACTCGGGAGTTTGGCAATTTCTAAAGTTGTGACAGAAGAACACTAACTCCTGCACGGATCAAATCTGTTTACCTAGCGGATTTGCTGCACTACCAAAGCGGACAAAAGATCGAAACAGAGGTTGCAATGTTGCGTCCTATCGATGGCAAAAAAGCCGTGATTTTTAGAGCCCTGATTGCGATCATTGGTGTAATGGCGCTGCCGAGCCCCGGACTCACTCAAGACCACGGTCTTCACAACAGTTCAAAGGTATTTTCGGACCCGGCGGAAATATCATGGCAGGACTGGTTGGATCCGCTCGAAATGGAACTTTGATGGCGAGCGGCCAACGTACACGTACAAGCTGTACCAGCACGATGCACGCCTGTGACTAATGACGATTCATTTCAGGAATCAAGTCGAATCGAGAAAAAAA
>JAAEUI010000143.1 GCA_024227475.1 Paracoccaceae bacterium
AGTACTTGGAAAAGCACATCTCAAATCCTACCGACGCCAGTCGGTAGTGGTTTAGTCACCTCTAAACATTGCTTCGGACGCCAAAATTGCCCCAAACTTGACTTGAACCCATTGGTGCGCGTTAATTTGCAGGATCAACGGATGATATTCAAAAGCTGTCGACTTGTTGTTTCTGAGATTGTCCAGATCGGGGAAGTGGGTATGAAACGCCGCAATTTTTTGAACGGTCTAACCTTGGGTGTGGCAGTCCTCGGTGCTGCGGGTTCGGCGTGTTTCCCAATTCGCGCAACCGCTGGTGAGGGTCTAAAGATAAAAGACGGCAAGCTGAAGGTTTCTGACCTCGTGCGCGCATACTGCCTGATCTGGTACTACAAAACTGCACGCGGCCTGGTCTTCGGACAGATGACCAGCCTGATCGGGTTGTTGGGTAAAACGATAACGGGTTGGACCAAACTGGCTGCTGATATCAGAGCTCTGAATACAATCGCTCTTGTGCCAATTACTCTCTCGGGCAACTGGCCAAAGAGCATTAAAAATCAAGTAAAGGCGGCCAATCGATCTGCAAGCAAGGTCAATCGTGCCATCAAAAAAGCAGCAGGTTTTTCCAAAGATCTGGATCGCCGGTCCAGGAAAGTTAAAACACTGCAGGCCAGTTGGAAGGAAAAGACCCGAGAGTTTAAATCCGAGGAGAAAAGAGCGCGCAAGGCGGCAGCGGGTAAACAACTGACAGCTGAGGAAACGCAAAAACTCAACGAGAAAAAGACACGTGCCAAAAAGGAATTGGCAAAAATGAAATCTAAACTCGATGCGGCAAGGGCTGGTGTTGAAAAGGTGAATCGGGACCTCAAGAACGTGACAGCGACAATTGCTGACTGCCGGGTGCAGTTAAAGAAAGATGCCAAAGAAAGGCTGGAATTGAACCTCGCATTCAATATGGATAGCGATTGGTCTTACGCAGACGAGGTAACTCCACAATTTTTCGTCAGAATGGAGGGGTTAGAAGAAAGAATAATAGGTGTGCCGATAGTGGAACAAAAGGTGACTGAAAGGTTGTTCAGCACAAAACCAGTGTTGAGGTCGGTTAGCCAACAATCGAGCAGCTTCGCAATAGATACAGACAATGCTGCTGGCGCTTTGACAATCAATTTTCATTTCTAAATGCCAAAATATGTCTGACCCCCGGATCATCTGCGTTGCCATCACCGGTTCGGTGCCAACCAAAGCCGACAACCCGGCAGTGCCGACCACAGTGAGTGAACAGGTCGAAAGCCTGCACGCCTCGTTTGAGGCCGGGGCCAGCATTGCGCATTGCCATGTGCCAACAGGCACGCAATATCCTGAACCTCAGCGCCGCGAAACTTTGATTATCCCAATTGCAGTTTTCCTGCTAAGGCGGTCGGGTTAACGACGCGCGGGGGAGGGCGATGTCCGGACGGCTTTCACTATTGGACATACGGCTTGGCGCGACGGTGGCGCTGGTCTGGGGCATGGGTGTGGTATTTTCCAAAGGTGCCATTGAACAATTTCCGCCGATCCTGCTGATGGCCTTGCGCTTCACTGTGACAGCACTTGTGCTGGTCTGGTTTGTGCGCCCGCCGGTGCGGCATTTCGTGCCGCTGTTCTGGGCCGCTTTCATCGCCTCAGCGATTCAATACAGCCTGACGTTCACCGGACTGAAAGGACTTGATGCCTCAATCACGGTTCTGGTGGTGCAGCTGGAGGTGCCGTTTCTGGTCCTGATAGGTGCGCTGGCGCTGAAGGAAAAGCCCGGACGGAGGAAATGGATTGGAATAGCCATGGCCCTTGCCGGCGTTGCGCTTATCGCCGGGGAACCACAGGTTGCATCGGCGTGGACCTCGGTCCTGATGGTAGTCGGTGGGGCCTTCACCTGGGCTGTGGGGCAGGCGATGATCCGGCGGCTGCAGGACATTACCGGGCTGACGGTAACGGCCTGGATTGCCGTTTTTTCCGCGCCGCAACTGTTTGTCATGTCTCTGATTTTCGAGCGCGATCACCGCGCCGCGCTGGAAACTGCCGGGGCCGAGGTCTGGCTGGCTGTGATCTATCTGGGGCTGGTGATGACGGCCATCGGCTATGGCGTCTGGTATTCACTGATCCGCAAGCATCCGGTGTCGCAGGTGGCACCGTTCCTGTTGTTGCTGCCGGTGTTTTCCATCATCGGCAGTTATCTGTATCTGGGTGAGCGGCTGACGACATCCGCGATGATCGGCGGTGTAGTTGTGATTGCTGGTGTTGCTTTCATCTTGTTCGAACGCGGGTCGGAAACCCGCGTCCAGTCTGATCCCGTCTAGAACGTTTCAGGTTTAAGCTGAACCAGATTGAACCTGAAACGCTGCTCTAACCCTCGGCAATTGCCATCTGCTCTTGCCGCTTGCGCAGGGTAGCCGAGCGTTTTGTGCTGATTGACGCAGTCACAACGCCGATGGTCACGAGGCCTATCAGGATCGCTGACAAGGCGTTGATCTGCGGGCTGACGCCGAGCCGCACCTGGCTGAAAATTTTCATCGGCAGCGTTGTGGCACCGGGGCCAGAGGCAAAGGAGGCGATCACCAGATCATCAAGCGACAGGGTGAAGGCCAGCAGCCAGCCGGAGATCACCGCCGGGGCAATGATCGGCAGGGTCACGCTCCTGAAGGCGTCAAACGGGGTACAGCCCAGATCCAGCGCCGCTTCTTCCAGTGAGTCATCAAAGCTGACCAGCCGCGAGGACACAACCACAGACACGTAACACATCGAAAACGTGGTGTGGGCCAGAATGATGGTCATCAGCCCGCGGTCCATGCCGATGGCGATGAACAACAGCAGCAGCGAAAGGCCGGTGATGACTTCAGGCATCACCAGCGGCGCATAGATCATGCCCGAAAACAGCGTTCGGCCAAAGAACCGCCCGCGCCTGACGAGGATATAGGCGGCCATGGTGCCAAGTATGGTGGCGAAGGTGGAAGACACCGCGGCAACCTTGAATGTCACAATAGCGGCATCGATAAAACGGTCATCGCGGAACAACTCGCCGTACCATTTGGTCGAGAACCCGCCCCAGACCGCCACCAGCTTAGATGCGTTGAAGCTGTAGATGATCAGGATCAGGATCGGCACATAGAGGAACAGGAACCCGATGGTGAGCGACGTGGCGTTGAACCATGTGAAACGGCGGTTCATGATTCTGCCTCCTGCGCGCGTTCCTGTTGTTTCTGGAACAGGACGATCGGGATGATCAGCACCAGAAGCAGGATGATGGCCACGGCTGAAGCGACCGGCCAGTCGCGGTTGCCGAAGAACTCGTCCCACAGCACCTTGCCGATCATCAGGGTTTTGGATCCACCTAGCAGTGACGGGATGACGAATTCACCAAGGGTCGGAATGAACACCAGAAAACAACCGGCGATCACGCCGGATTTGGACAACGGAACAGTGACCAGCCAGAAGGCGCTGAAACGGTTGCAGCCAAGGTCCTCGGCGGCTTCCAGCAGGCTTTCGTCCAGTTTCTCCAGTGACGCGTAAACCGGCAGCACCATAAACGGCAGGTACGTGTAAACGATGCCGATATAGACAGCGATATTGGTGTTGAGAATGATGATCGGGTCTGATGTGATGCCGATGCCCATCAGGAACTGGTTTAAAAAACCCTCGGTCGACAGGATGCCGATCCAGGCATAAACCCGGATCAGAAAGCTGGTCCAGAAC
>JAAEUI010000144.1 GCA_024227475.1 Paracoccaceae bacterium
AACCAGGGGGTCGGAGGTTCGAATCCTTCCGGGCGCGCCATAAAAGACCATAAAATCAAGCGGTTACGAATCACAATTGCCGCTTTTTTTCTTCCCCTTTTTCCGCTTGTGCCAATCAATCTGACGCGGGAAAGATTGTCTGCATACTCTGCCAGATGCTGCACCGATAAGTGGGGCATATCGCCTGACCATTTCATTGTCGCTCCTCAAAACTCATCCGCTCCGAAAATCAATTCGTTCTGCCTGCCGGGTGGCAAAGTCGGCGTTTACTCCGGCATGCTGCCGATAACAAGCGATGAGACCGGGCTCGCCACGGTCATTGGCCATGAGGTTGCCCACGCCGTGGCGCGTCACGGTGCGGAGCGCATTTCGGAAGGACTCATTAACGAGTCAGAACCGATAGGTTAGCGAGATGGAGCCGAACTCTCTCCCACTGCTTTGCTCCTTAAATCTTCGGCTGCGGTAAGTTTGCATATACATTAACTTCAAGTCCCGGTAACGTATGCCAAAACCTGCGAACAGGCCGCCAATGAGAGGCTTTCGGGTGGCGCCGGTATCGAAGTTGCGGAACACAGGGCCGTCAAGGGAGATTTCATGGGCCACAGCAGATCCACGCAGCCCAAGTAAACCGAAGAGAGACCATGGGTGTTAGCGGCGGCGTAAAA